>DAHVDN010000001.1 GCA_027313505.1 Candidatus Dormiibacterota bacterium | reverse complement strand
AACTAACCCGTGGTCCGGGTGGCGATTCAGCTTGCGGCTAGCGCAGTTTCGCCTCTACCAGTCGACGCGCGGCGGGGCTGGCCGGCACCGGTCGACAGCAATCGACCCATCTCCTTTGAGGCGACAGCCACGCGCTCCTCGTCCAGCTCCCCTCCCCGCTCTGCGCTCCACGCCGCCCACTCCAGGGTGGTGGTCGCTGCCCAATACGGATATTCCATGGCTGTGAAGGAGTCGGCTGCCTCGGTGAATAGCTCCTCCACTGTGGCATCTCCCTCACCGGTTGAGGCCAGCGCCCGGTACCTCGCCAACTGGGCTCTGAGATATGGAGGAACCCTTCCCGCCGGCGCCTTACTCAGGGTGTCGATGAGGTCTCCCAATTGGTGTGGTGAACCCATCCGCAGGGCCGCCTGGCAGGCGTCGGGCCAGGCCTGGCGGGCGATCTCGTGCCGAAGGCCAAAGTTGGGGATGGCTGCCTCCAACGCGGACCGCGAAGCCCTAAGGGCAGCCTCGAAGTCACCTTCCGCCAGGAGCACTGTGCCTTGCAGGGCGGAGTGCAGGGTCCGCGGTTCGCTGGAGTTGTGGCTCTCCCACCTGGAGAGCTGGTCCAGGGCTGCCCCGGCACGCTCCAGATCCCCTCTCAGCGACCACAGGACCACCAATCTACTGTGGATGATCTCCGACCCCTGGCGCGTCTCCTCCAATAGCTCTGCGGCCAGGGACTCCGCCCGGGCCCAGTCTCCGGAAAAGATCAGCGCGAGCATCAGGTTTCCCGACAGAAAGGTTTCCGAGTAGCGCTGTCCGAGGCGCCTGGCCAATCCGATCGCATTCTCAAGGTGTGTGATCGCGTCCGCGATGTCGTTGGCCATCCTGGTGTCGCCGCTATTGGCCTGACCGGAGAGCAGCTCCTCGGCCGTCAGCCCCCTGCGGGTGGCGATCTCGACTGTTCCGTCGAAGAGTATCAGCGCTTCCTCAGGCCTGTCCGAGCTCCTCAGGAGGAGAGCCTTGGTCTCCAGGGAGTCGCACAGGACCTGGGGAAGATCCAGCGCCTCGGCGAGCTCGAGGGCACGCTCCACATGGGGGAGGGCCTCGTCGCGCCTTCCCGCCAGCGAGAGCTCCCGAGCCAGCTGAGAACGGATGCCGGCAAGGGCTGGGTCCAGCTCCCCGTGATCCAACACGACCAGGGCCCCTTCCAATCTGGTGACGGCTTCGTCCGCCCGTCCGAGTCGGCCCAGAGCGCTACCTATCCCCGGTGCCAGACGGGCCGCTTCAGTGGTGCGCCCAGCCTGACGATGCGCCTCGTCAAGGGCCTGATAGAGCTCCAGCGACTGCTCCGCCAGGCCCGCTCTGAAGGCGTATTGGGCGGCCACCTCCCGGTGCTCCATCGCCTCCAGCTCTGCGGGAGTCAGCTCCGCCGCCTGCAGCTGAAGCTCAGCAGCCCGCCCCGGCGCGCCTACTGCGCTGGACCTCAAGGCTGCCCGCACCAGCCAGGAGACCGCCTGCAGCCGCACCTCGTCGGAGTCGGCAACCGAGCGATCGGCAAGATATGCGGCGCGGTAGTGACCGGCGATGGATTCGGACAGCTCCTCCCCCTCGGTGGCAAGAGCCGCCATGAGGTGCTGCGCCACCGCCAGATGGCGCGAGCGCCTCTCCCGCTTCCCCAGCCGGTCGTAGGCGATGGAGCGGAGCAGGGACTGGGTGAAGCTGTAGCGCTCCGAGGGGCCCGACCGCCTCGTCGGCATGAGGACCAGTACCTCCTTGCGCACTAGCGATCCCATAAGAAGATCCAGCTCCTCGGCCGACAGGGAGCTGGTCGCCGCAATTGCGGAGCGGTTGAAGTTGAGTCCCAGGACTGCGAGGTCCTTCAGCAGGGAGCGCTCACCGATGGCGAGCTCGTCGAGCCTAGCGGCGATAAGGGCCTCCAGGGATACTGGGGTGTCGAGCTCGGTCAGCTCCGCGGTGAGCGACCTTTGACCGTCGTGCTCTATGACCAGCCCCCGATCGGTCAGCATATGCACGGTCTCAACCGCATATAGAGGAATCCCCTCGGAGCGCTCCACGATCTGGCGATGAGCGGCGGCCGGCATGACCGGCACGAGCTGGTCCAGTATCTCCCCAATCTCATCAGGGGTCAGGGAGTCCAGGTGGATGGTGGTCGCGTAGCGCTGGCCGGACCCCCAGCTCCCCCGTCGCTGCAGCAACTCGGGCCGGGAAAGAGTAATCGCCAGGATCGGCAACTGGGTGGACCAGTCGAGCAGGTACTCGACGAAGTCGAGGAGCCCGTCGTTCGCCCACTGCAGATTGTCGATCATCAGAACCACCGGTCCGGTCCGCGCCAGACCCTCGAGAAACAGCCGCCAGCCAGCGAAGAGCTCGTCCCTGGGGATCGGTAGGGCCGGACCCGGGAGGCCCAATAGCAACTCCAACTTGGGAGCGGCGAACTCCTGGTCTTCACGGTCGGGCAACAACCTTCCCAGCGACTCCCGGACCCTCTCTACGATCACCTCGGGTTCGGAGTCGTGGGCGAGTCCGAGCCGCTGGCGCACCATCTCTCCCAGCGCCGAGTAGGCGCTGCCCTCTCCATATGACGAGCAGGCGCCCTCGTGCCAGTGGACCGTGGTTGCCAGCCCGTGGACATATCTGGCGAGCTCCTCGATCAGCACCGATTTACCGATACCCGCGGGGCCGCTCACCGCGACCAGCCTGGCGTTGCGCTTGTCAAAGGCGCCGTGCAAGAGCTCCTTCAAAAGCCTGAGCTCGCTGTCTCGTCCGCGAAGGCTGACCTCTCCATGCGGTCGGCGCCCGCGGCCCGGCAGCGCCTGCACCGCCCGGACCGCCTGCCAGAGGTGGAGCGGCTCACTCTTCCCCTTGACCTCGTGTATCCCGCCTTCCCGATACTCGATCGAGCCGGCGGTCGCCTCACGGGTGAGCTGGTCCACCAACACCGACCCCGGCGCCGCAGCCGACTGCACCCGAGCGGCGGTGTTCACCCTGTCCCCCACCACGAGCCCCTCGGAGGAGTTGGCCCAGGAGGCCGCCCGTCCGGTTGCGATCCCGCCCCGAGCACGCAGGTCGGGGGCCCCTACCTGTTCGCCGAACTCGGCGACCGCCGCCACCAGCTCGATCGCGGCCCGGACTGCCCGATTGGCGTCATCCTCATGGGCCACAGGTGTTCCCCAAACCGCCATGACCGCATCACCGATGAATTTTTCGATCGTGCCCCCGTACCGTCCGACCACGGTCCGGGCCACCGCGAAGTACCGGCTCAGCAGGTCTCTCATGTCCTCGGCATCGCGGGACTCGGAAAGGCTGGTGAACCCCACCAGGTCCACAAACAAGACGGACACCAAACGCACCTCGGCGGCTATCTCGGGTTGAGGGGCGTCGGCGGGCCGAGCTGGGGCCCCGACCGGGGTGCCGCATTCGGCGCAGAAGCGCTGCCCCGCCTTGACGGGTGCCCGGCAGTTGCTGCAGATGACAGCCAAGGCGGCGCCGCACTCACCACAGAACCGCTGCTCTGCAGTGGTCGCCGCACCACAGTTGGGACAGCTTGTCACTTGCGGTTCGCGGTCAGGAGTCTGGACATCGGGCCTGCCCCAATAGTAGGTCCATGGGCGAGTTCCGGGTCCGATCGACCCGGCCACCTTCCGGATATCCGCGGGAGGACCGGATCGCGGACGGGGGCACTGAGGAGCTGGGAGCGGCCTTCCGGGCGCCGGTCGCCTGCTGAGCAGGGCCGACTCCACTCACATCGCTGGCGCTGACCCGCCTTCTTCGGAGCGGGACCGGTAGGAGGGGTGGGTGCGGCCCAGCCTGGCCTTGGTTCCCTCGAGGAACATCTGGGAGGCGGGCGCTGCGGACAACGAGTCCAAGAAGTCATCTCCTTCAATCCGGTAGACCTGGCAGTCGCTGAGCGCGGTCACGGTGGCGGTACGCGGAATCTGTTCCAGCAGCCCGATCTCCCCAAAGTAGCCAGGTCCCTCGATCGTCCCCAGCTCCCTGGCCTGCCCGGCCTCGCCCACCGCCTCGATCCGGACGCTGCCGGTCCGAAGAACGTAGAAGGCGTCCGCCTTTTCTCCCTCACGAATCATGACGGAACCGGCCGCCACCGACACCTCGGTCGCGGCCCCAGCCAGCCGCTCCAACACCGACCTGGAGCCTGCCGCAAACAGTCCCAGCTGTCCGAGAAGCGCCACTCTCGGGGCCAGCTCCTTCATCCTGGTCTCCGCACGGTCGTCCATTCGGCGCAGCCATGGGTAGGCCATAGCCGCCACTACCGGGATCACTATCCCCACGATCAAAAGGGTTGAGTGCAGGTCGATGCTCTGCACCATCACCGCCGCCAATAGAGAGCCCAAGGAGATCGCCGCCAGAACCAGGGCGAAAAACACACCGAACACCCGTGCCACCAGCTCTGACGCCACCGAGCGCTGCAGGGCGGTGATGGCGAGGACATCCACCACCAGGGTCCCCGATCCCCTCACCACCTCCAATACGAATCCCACCTCGGGAACAGTCACCCATATGAGCAGAGCGCTGGGGATGCAGTAGACCGCCATGCCCAAGGTGATGATGCCTCCCAGCCGGGGCTCGCCCGCCAGCCGGTTCACGAACAACGCTCCAAGGATCCCGCCGACCCCGAGCCCGGCCAGCAGATATCCGTAGCCGGTGGCGCCGGTGTGGAGCTGGAGCTTGCTGACATAGACGAACAGCACCGTGTCGGTGCCGTACACGAAGCTGGCCAACACGCTGAACGCGACCAGGACCATCACCACAGATGAGCTGGTGATCGCACGCAGGCCGACCAACATCTGTCGAAACGGCCCGGACGCGCCCGCCTCCGTGACGTCACTGGGGTGCGACCTGACTCGGATTCGGTAGACCATGGCGGCCGCGAACAGGAAGGTTGCGGCATTCACCACAAATGGCAGCCAGTCCACATGGGTCAACAGCAGCAGCGCCCCAAAGGCCGGGCCCAGGATGACGACCAGGTTGTCGATGGTGCTGTTGAGCGCGTTGGCTGCGGCCAGGTCCTCCTCCCCTGCCAGCTGGGGAAGCATCGCCGCCACCGCGGAGGCGTAGGGGGTTGAGCTGATCGCGCCCAACGAGGCGATCACCAGCGCCAGAACTACGGGAAGGTTGAACAGCACCGTGAACGCCAGGAGGATCTGCCAGGTGAAGAGCAAGAGGTCCGAGGCAATCAGCAGCTTGACGCGCTCGAAGCGCTCTGCGAGAACGCCCCCATAGGCGGAAAGGAACATCGCCGGTATGAACCTGACCAGAAACACCGCGGAGACCCAGAAGGAGGAGTGGGTGCGGTCAAATACATAGACCGCCAGGGCGACGTTGTAGGCCCAAGAGCCGGAGGCGGAGACGACCTCGCCAGTAAGCAGCAGGCGAAGGTCCCGATGGGCAAGCGCCGAACGATATCCGCCTAGGAGCGACGCCACCGTGCACCCCCTTCGTCCATCGGCAAAGACGCGCCCCGGTCGCAACGCCAAGGCATCATTCTCAGCCGAGGCGCAATGATATCAGTGGGTATCGACTGTCGGTCGGTGACCCGGGATCACCGCTCGGCGGAGCCGGATTCCGCCTGGCGGCCGTCGACCAGTCGCAGCTGCCGGTCGCAGGCGCTCACCACCTCCGGGTCGTGGCTCGCAACCACCAAAACCCGCCCCTCGCGCGCCTGCCTCAGCAGCAATTCCACGATGATCTTGCGCTGTTCTGCCACCAGCTCAGATGTGGGTTCATCGGCCATGACGGCCGCAGGGGACCCGACCAGCGCCCGCGCCACCGCCACCCTCTGCTGTTGTCCACCGGAGAGATCCTGGACCAGGGAGTCGGCCGCCCCGCCCAGCCCGACCTCGGCCAGTTTGGCGAGGCTCGCCAGGTGGACATCCGCAGCCTTGACCCCCCGAGCCTGAAGTGGGAGAGCCACGTTCTCCGCCGCCGTCAGCACCGAGACCAGGCCATGGTTCTGGAGTACGACCCCGAAGCGCTGGCGACTGCGGTCATCTTTTGCAAGTGGTTCCCCGTCAACCAGGACCCTGCCCTGCGAGGGAAGTTGCAGCCCGGCCGCCAAGAGCAGCAGGGTGGTCTTCCCGGAGCCCGAAGGACCGGTGATCGCCAGGGATTCGCCCGCCCGAATGACCAAGTGGATGTCCCGGAGGATCTCCCTGCCGTCGGCTGTGGTCGTGACATGGTCGATTCGGATCTCACTGATCATGGCGTTCCAGCTCCGGGTTCCGAAGGTCCACTCCGGAGGCGTGGCGCCGCACGTGGAGCAGCGTTCCCGGAGGCAGCATCTCCAACACATCCGGGGGAAGCTGCACACTGCCGTCGCGCCCCACCACGGCGTATTCCTCACCCCGTCGTCCCTCGGCTCCCACCCTCCCGTCGCGGATGGTGACGGTGCGGGGCATGGCCGCGGCCACGGCGGCGTCGTGGGTCACGCTCACAACCGTCGAGCCCAGCTGATCATGGATCCGATGCAGCAGCTCGATCACCTGATCGCGACTCCTGGTGTCCAGCTGACTCGTGGGCTCGTCCACCAGCAGCAGCCTCGGCGCACCGGCGACGCCGGAGGCTATCGCCACCCGCTGCTGCTCACCCCCCGATAGGGTGGCGATGGTGCGACCCCCAAGCGCCGCCATGCCCAGCTGCTCCAGCAGCTCATCAGGTCGCCAGGGTGGGGTGTGCCCGCTCCCCCGGGCTCCTCGCTGAGCAAACTCGATGTTCTGCCTGGCGGTGGCATAGGGAAGCAGGTTGCGCGCTGGATCCTGGAGCACAAGGCTCACCTCGGTGGCACGCAGGCGGAGAAGCTGGCGGTTGGTCAACTTGGACATCTCGTACGGCCCGATTTGAATCTGGCCCGCTGACGCCCGCTGGAGCCCGGCCAGGAGTGCCAGAACAGTGGACTTGCCCGACCCAGACGGTCCGAGAAGAGCGAACTCCTCCCCAGCCTCCACATCCAGGTCCACGCCGCGGAGTGCCACCACATCACCCTCGGGGCTGGGGTACAGGTGGACCACGCCATCGAAGTGGATGTCCAGGCCGCCGGAGGGCGGGGCCGCGCTCACGTGATCTCCGTGCGCAGCCGTTCCCACCCCGCCAGCCGGAGGGTGGCCGCGGACGCCAGGGCGGAGGCCAGCGCCAGCAGCGCCACCAGCACCACGATCATCCCGGCGATGGGGGAGATGGAGAAGATCAGCGCCACCGGAGGGCCACCGGTGGTGGACGCAAATTCGGGGACTGAGGGAAGAGCCATCAGGGCACCCAACAGGCCGGCCAATATTCCGAGGAGGACCCCCGGCCCCAGCACCAGGAGTTGCTCGCCCAGAAGTGACCGCATCAGAGTTCGGTCAGGCACACCTATCGCACGCAGCACGGCCAGCTCGAAGGCGCGCCGGCGGCTGGTCATGAACACCGAGAAGACTGCAGCTCCGATCGCCAGGACCGCCGCGGCCCCAGCGGCGAAGAGGAAGAAGAGATAGGCCAGCGCCAGGCCGCCGTGGTTCATGCTGTTTATCGAGGTTCCGGGGGTCTTCACGGACAACACTCTCAGCCCCTGGGACCGCAGAGAGCTCAATATCGACGAGGGAGCCCCCGGAGCCAGCCATACCTCACTGCTGGTCTCGCTCGCCGGCGCGTTCTCGCCCCGCAGGGCCGCTCTCAGATCGACCAGGAAGCCCTCGTACCCCAGCTGCGGGAGGGCCACCACCTTGTAGGGAACATTCAGGGTCAGATTGCTCCCGTCGAAGTCCTCGATCGAGGTGGCGGCCGGATCCGATACCGCGTTGGCGGCGGTGACCACCCCGGGGAGTACATTGGGTAGAGCACCCGGGACCACGGCCGGTGAGCTGGCCTGCCCGGAATTGTCATCGACTGAGAGGAAGAGCGTCGGCGAGGGCCCGTGTCCGGGGCCGGTGGCGGTTATCCCCGGGGCGCTGGGGGTCCAGTAGGATGCGGTGCCCAGTTCGGCAGTCGCCGAAACCCACGGCTGGGTGGAGCTGTTCTGCTCCTCCAAACCCGTGATCGCGAGCTGGTAGTTAACCCCCTGGGGTCCACTCTGACTGGGATTCCATAGGGGATCGAGCTGGAGGACATGGCATCCTCCGGTGCAGCTGGCCGGCAGGTCGGTGGTGTAGGTGTGGGTTCCCGGCGAGAGGAAGCCAAAATCCGCCACCCCTGCGGATCCACCGCTGTCGACCAAGTTGAAGACCAGGTCGGGTGGTGGTGATGGGTTGCCGGTCAGGGTGATCGTGGCGCGCACCGCAGTCCCAGTCAGATACATGGGGGGCTTGAGATGGGGGGTGAGCCATTGCACGATCGTGGCCAGTGAGGTAGAGCTGATGTTGGACGGCCAGTAGGCCACCTTCTGCAGCCGGCTCACCTGGACTGCCAGCAGGTTCTGGCTGGGGATTGACGAGAGCATCACCGCCATCGCGTACCGTCCTGTGGGGTCGGCCTTGTTCACCGCGTTCTCGATGTTGACCGAGTTCGGCACCTGGACCACCAGGACCCGGGCGGCTCCCAGCACGAAGTTCGCCCGGATCGTCCGGTTGATTCCCGCGGCCGCCCACCCGGTCACGGCAAAGCACGCCAGTGCGGTGGCGATCGCCAGCACCGTGATCTGGCGCAGGCTGGTCGGCCGCCGCACCACCTGCCGGACCGCGATCCCGGTCGCGAGCCACCTGCTGTCGCGGGTTCGGAGCACGATCACCGAGGCGAGGATTGGCAGCAGCCTGACTCCGACCACCGCGACGGCGACGGCGATCAGGCCGGGAGCGAAGGCCGCGACCGGGTTGGGTTGGCTACCACTGAGCACCCCGGCCGCCAGCAACTCGATTATTCCGGCCAGCGCCAGAGCGAGCGCTGCCGCATCCAAAGCGGCTCTGGCCACGTTGGAGGTCTTGGGCTCCACCGCTCTCAGCTCGTCCGCAAGGCGCCGGGTCAGGAGTCGGCGCGCACCGAAGGCGGTCGCAATCAGCCCTCCGGCAAAGGCGATGAGGGCAGCCAAGAAGACGATCGGCTGGACGGTCACCAGCGCCCCCGGGAGCAGCAGCGGTTGAGCGATCCGCATCGCCAAGAGGGCGAGAAGAAGACCCACCGGCACCGCCAGGCAGAGAGCCGCAATGGGCTCCAGCAGGCCCACCGCCAGAACCGACAGGGTCCTGAATCCCCGGAGCTTGGCCAGTGCCACCTCCTTCTCTCGCGCCTCGGCGGTGCGGGCCACCAGCCCGAAGAGGACAAACAGCGCCAGCAGCAAAAGTTGCAGATCAACCACTATCACGATCGACTCCATGAGGTTGCTCTCGCCGCTCGCAGAGCGGGTCTCGATGCCGAGATTGGTGGAGATCGGAGCGCTCAAGACCTGGTTGGTGTAGGTCGCAAAGCTGCTGTAGGCGGAGTTGAAGGCGGTGGCGGACGTGGTATGGATGGTGTTCACCCGAAGCACGAACTCATCTGTCGGCTGGACTTGGGGCAGCCCCGCCACGGTTGGGGCCGAGGTGAACATGGCGTCCAGGTGTGGGAGGCAGCTGCCCGAGTTGATTCCACAATCAAGGGCGGGGCCGAAGTCGAAGTAGGCCGGTTCAAGTCCAAACCAGAACTGCTGCGACGGGCGGCCCAGCGCCACCAGTCCCACCACCTTCAGCAGCAACGGACCGGAAGCCTTGGAGGAGGGAGAGCTGATCAAAGATCCGAGATGTACTCCCAGTGCGGCCGCCGTGCGCTGAGTTATGGCCACCTGGCCCGCGCCCGGGCAACTGCCGGAGATGAAATGGAGCACCTGGCACTGCCCCGGATCTGAGAGCAGGTCGGTGGAGTAGGTGATCCCCCCAGCTCCCAGCAGGACCACCCCCTGATCCAGCACCATCCTGCCCCGGTGATACCAGCGGTAGAGATGGAACCGCTGTGCGGCGTCGAGGGCTGCCCGAGCCCTTTGCACCGGGTTCCCGTTGGCAGTTGTCGAGAAGCTTGGGATGATCGTGATCCCATTGGCAGCCTGAGAGTTGCCCTCCAGAATCGAATGGAGCACGCTGTCGTTGGCGGTGTCCAGGTAAAGGGGGCCGGCCGCCGCCGCCAGCACCGCCACTGTCGCCACCACGAAGAGCGCGACGGCCGCTCCCGCTCGCCACCGCATGGCGCGGACCAGAAGCCTCAGCTGATTCAAGGGCTCGGCAGCCTCCTTCCGGCTGGCCCGGACTGCAGAGTTGGCGGCACTCGATGGGCTACGGTACCGAACCGTGACCTGCCCGCGCATCGCCTGGTGGAGTGAGTCGAACTAAAGGGGGCGAAGGTCTTATCTCTGCACCTACACTCAGGGGACAAGAGAACCAAGGAAAGGAAGGGTGCAAATGGAGCAGCGCAAACTTGGCAAGCTGGGGCTAACGGTCTCCGCGCAGGGCCTCGGATGCATGGGCATGTCGGAGTTCTACGGTCCGCGGGACGACCAAGAATCGCTGGCCACCATCAACCTGGCGCTGGAGTTGGGCGTCAATTTCCTGGACACCGCCGACATGTATGGGCCGTTCCACAACGAGCGGCTGGTTGGCCGCGCCGTGGCGGATCGGCGGGATGAGGTGGTGGTGGCAACCAAATTCGGCAACCAGCGTCGTGAGGATGGCTCCTGGGTTGGAATCAACGGCCGACCCGACTACGTGCGAGAGGCCTGTGACGCCTCGCTGACCAGACTTGGCCTCGACCACATCGACCTTTATTACCAGCATCGGGTGGATCTGCAGGTCCCCATCGAGGAGACCGTCGGGGCCATGGCGGAGCTGGTGGCGCAGGGAAAGGTGCGCTACCTGGGACTCTCAGAGGCCGGAGCGAGCACCATAAGGCGTGCCCACGCCGTCCACCCCATCTCCGCGCTGCAGACTGAGTACTCCCTCTTCACCCGCGACCCTGAAGCGGAGATCCTTTCGACGGTGCGGGAGTTGGGGATCGGCTTCGTGGCCTACAGCCCGCTCGGTCGGGGAATGCTCACAGGCAGACTCCAGACCGCCGAGGGAGACTCGCGCGCCTCACGCTTCCCTCGCTTCTCCGCGGAGAACCTGGACCGCAACCTCGCCATGGTGGAGCGCATCGGGGAGATCGCCGAGGCCAGGAGCGCGACCCCAGGGCAGGTCGCCATAGCCTGGGTCATGGCTCAGGGCGATGACATCGTGCCCATCCCCGGAACCAAGAGGCGCCGCTATCTAGAGGAGAACGTGGCGGCTGCGGAACTAGAGTTAGACCGCGACACACTAGAGCAGTTGGCCGACGCGGCCCCCGTCGGCGCGGCGGCGGGCGATCGCTATGGGGACATGAGCACGGTGAATCGCTGACCGAGATTCCCTGTCCACCCGCTATGTGGTGGTATCAGCACCCAGTTATTGAAGTCCCTGCTCCACCCAATTGAGGGAACAGGGCCCCAGCGACGGGAGGTTTGTGGCCGGATCTACAACATCCAGGGTACACTTTGGGGGCAGGCCCTATATGCTGTGGGCCGGATCAGGATTTTCGGAGGCGTGATGCGCTGTCCCTACTGCAGTCACGACGATCTGCGGGTGGTGGATTCCCGGGACTCTGAGACCGGAGAGGCAATCCGCCGCCGGCGCGCTTGTAACAGCTGCAGCAAGCGCTTCACCACCTACGAGCGGATAGAGTCTGTCCCCTTCTATATCGTCAAGAAGGATGGTCGGCGGGAGGATTTTGACCGCCAGAAGCTCTTCCTGGGACTGATGAATGCATGCAAGAAGCGGGACATCTCCCCGAGCCAGGTAACTCAGATCGTGGACGAGATTGAGGCTGACCTACGGGGAAGGGGGCAGTCGGAGCTGCCCAGCCGAGAGGTCGGTGAGCTGGTCATGAACCGGTTGCGGCAGCTGGACGAGGTCGCCTACGTGCGGTTCGCCTCCGTCTACCGCTCCTTCCGGGATCTCTCCGAGGTGCGCAACGAGATCGACCACCTCCTTCTTGGGGAGCACACCCCGCGCCGACGCCGTGCCGCCGCCTCAACCTGACCTCACCTCGATTCGAGAGGCGCTGAGGGCCCGACTTTCGATCCTCCAGGAAGGGGTAGAGCAGGCGAGTCGGGGCCGGACAGGTCCAGTTCGCATCCTCCCGGTGACCAAGGGGCATCCCCCGGAGATGGTCCTTGCGGCTCTGGAGGAAGGGCTTGCGGTGCTTGGCGAGAACTACGTACAGGAGTGCCGCGACAAGGAGGCCGCAATCGGCCCCGGAACTGTCCAATGGCACCTGGTGGGCCACCTGCAGCGCAACAAGGTTCCGGTGGCTGGCCGACTGTTCTCGATGGTTGAGACCGTGGACAGCCTGCAGCTGGCCACCGCCATCTCCATGCAACGGGCGGGACAGAGCCCGTTGCCTATCCTCTGCGAGGTGGACTTCACGGACATTCCGGGCCGGTCAGGTTACCGACCTGAGGCGCTACTTCGGGACAGCGGGAACCTTTTTGCCCTGCCGGGAATTGTGGTCAGCGGGCTCATGACGGTGTCCGCGCCGGAAGATCCAGCCCGCTCATTCGCGGCCTGTAGGGAGCTTCGGAATCGGCTGGAGCGGGAACTGGGTGCGAAGCTGCCCCACCTCAGCATGGGAATGAGCGGGGACTTCGCTCTTGCGATCGCCGAGGGCAGCACCCAGATCCGCGTGGGGACCGCCCTTTTTGGTCCTCGCGGAGCCGCCGGGCGACGGTAGCCCCTTACTCTGGAGAAGCTGGCGGCTGCTGCCGAGGTCCCTCGGAGGGCCGCTCAGCCCGCCGACGGATCCTGAAGCTGCGAAGCAGTCTTCGGTTGCGGATATCTCCCAGGCTGTCTCCGCGGCCCACGCTGTAGAGGTCCGGCCGCTGGGCTCGCCAGTCCCCCACTCCGGCACGGATCAGCACCGTCAGATAGCTGGCGGCGGGTACCGCCACCAACGCTCCCAGGAATCCACCCACCTCCACCCCAGCGAACAGCGCCAAAAGGGTCACGACAGGGTGCAGCTGGACGAACCTGGCCTGGATCCTCGGCACCAGGAGATACCCCTCGATCACGTGGATGCCGAGGAAGAGGACAAGGGTGACTAGGGCAAGGGTGGGGCTCTTGGTCAGGGCCAGCAGCAGGGCCACCGCTCCACCGGCGAAGGGCCCGACCAGAGGGATCAGCTCAAAGACTCCCGCCGCCAGCGCCACCACGAGAGGGAAGGGCACCCCTAGTAGAAAGGTCCCGACCCCGGCCATGGCCCCCACCACCACTGCCAAGAAGAGCTGGGCGCGGACATAGCCACCTATGACGACTGCGAAGGCGTCCAGCCCGAAGTTCAGGTCCCTCGCCACCCTGGTCGGGAAGAGGGCCACGAAGCTCTGGCGTAAATGGGCACCGTCTCGCATCAGCCAGAAGGCCAGGACGATGGAGATGATGGCGTCGACCAGAATGCCGATTGTGCTGGTGATACCGGTCACCGCTATGCCGGTCAGCTGAGGAGCCAATGATGCCAGCTTCGAGGTCACAAAGCTGACCGCGTTGACCTTGATCCCATGACTCTGGAGCTGGCCCTCGACCTGAGCGACCAGCCTGTCCATCCGCCGGACAAACCCCGGAGTTTGCGCCGCCAGTCCCCGCCCCTCGGTGACCAGCGGTCCGGAGGCGAGCCAGCCCACAAGGGCCACCAGGCCGATACCGACCACCATGGTCAGCAACACGGCCAGGGTCCTGGGGATGTGGAGACGTCGGTCCAGACGGTCCGCGATCGGAGATCCGAGGAACGAGATGATCGCCGCCAGCAGAGCGCAGATCACCACCGACAGGACCGCGGCCGCCAGCCCCTTGACCACCAGCACGATCTGGTAAGCCAAAAATGCCGTCAGCAACACCGCTGCCGACCGTCCCCAGAGAATCGCTGACCGCCCCAGACCGTCCGGCTGTTCCCTCTCCGAAGAGCCGGTGGGACCGGAGGTTACAACCGGTCCGGTTGGACCGGGTGTAAAGGGGGGAGGCACTCTCGGCGGAAGGTTGGCAGCCATGGTCCGGCGAGTGTACCCACTCCGCGAAGGGACGGTCAGGTCACGCTCACCACAATCACCTGGTAGCCGCTGGCTCCGTTCGGATAGGTGCCGCCCCCTCCCCGCGCCTGAAATCGCCCCAGTCCGTCGGCGGCTCGGACTAAGAGGGTGTAGAGCCCGGACCTCGGCCGCCAGGGGAGGCTCCAGATGGTCCACGAGAATTGGGAAAGCGGGCGCTGGAGACGGGCCTCAGTCCACCGTGCCCCCCCGTCGAAGCTGACCTGCACCGCCCCCACCCCCAGCTGACCCGCGAAGGCGATACCGGTGAGCAGGTATTGCTCTCCAGCGCTGAGCCGGGTGCTCCCTCCAGGAAAGTCAAAGCGGGAGAAGATATGAGGCACCGCTGCGGCATTCCAACCCTGCTGCTCCCAGTATCCGCTGAAGGAGTTCTTGGAGGTGGAGATTCGAGTGAGCCACTTGGGGTCTTTCATCCCATAATGGCCAGCCACCAAAATCCTGGCCGGGAAACCGTGTTGAGCGGGCAGCGCCGAACCGTTGAGATGGGTCGCGATGAGGGTGGATGAGGCCATCGCCTCGTCCACTGGCAGGCTCTCCGAGTATCCGTCGGCACAGTGGAAAATGATGTTCTGAGTACCGGACGGCACTCCGACTCGATTGAGAAGGGTGCCCAGGGGAACTCCCCTCCAGACTCCATTGCTGATCAGAGTGCCGCCCACCGGGTTGGAGATGCACTCCAGCGTCTGGATCTGCTCCACCGCAGGAAGGGCGAGCAGCTCCCCGTAGCCGATCTTAGAGCCCCGGAGCCCGTCCAACTGGAGGCCCCAGGTGGAGGCGTTCACCCGCGGCGGCCCAAAGAGATCGATGGAGACGACGTAGAAGTCCGAGGTGGGAGTCACCCCTTCGGGCAAGCGGCCGTGGACCGACCCCGGCCCTGCGAGCCTCGGAAGTGGCGGAGAACCGGCCGTCAGGGCCCTGGTGCCCAGGTACCCCAACGACGCCGCTCCGAGCACTCCGCCTGAAGCAACCAGGAACCGACGCCTGGTGAGGACGCCAACCCCCTGAGAGCCGGTCACCCCCCCGCTGCTGCCTCCGAGCTGGGGAAGGCTGAGCAGCACCTCGACCATCCCGGAGATCAGCAGCCAGTCCAAGAGGGTGGTCCAGGTTGCAAGCGTGTCGAGGCCGCCCTCGGCAAGCGCCACCAGCGGAAGGGTCAGGAGCCAGAGTGCGATCCCGGGGATGAGCCACCTGCCCCATAAGGTGCCCCTTCTTGATGGGCCCTCGGCAGGCGCCGCAGCCACCAGCCGCCAGGACCACCGAGCCATCAGGGCTCCCAGCAAGGTGGCGATGACCAGGATCAGAACCGAAGTCCCCAGGAGCAGCAGCGGACGGCCGCGTTCCTGCAGCGCGTCTATCATCGCTCCGAACACCGGCCCCGGAAGCAGGAGTGCCAGACCGGTGCCAATCACGTCAATCAGGGCGGGGAGGCCGACCGCCAGCCGCAGCACCAGCATGGCGAAGATGGCCATACCGCCGGCGCAGAGCCCGAGCCCAGCCCCCCTTGCTCTTCCCAGGACGGCTACCACGAAAGATGGCCCGGGCCCGGCGGCCGTTGAGGAAGTAACACCGCGGCCAGGCGCCGCATGAAGACCCAAGCCGGTGCCGAGCGGGACATCACACGATGCGGCGCCACATCATCACCTCCCAGGGGGTGCACCGGTGCCATGTACAGGACCTGATCGGTCATGCACAACCCGGCCTTCGGCATCATAGACGCCTTTGGCTACCGGACTCCAATCGGTGACCTGGTCGGACGCAGGTCCCGAAGCAGAAGGCGAAGCCGTTCACGGCCCCGCCAGCGGTCCGCTCCCAGCTCGAAGAGGGCATCGACCAGCCTTCCCGAGGGAAGATGCTGGCCCAGGCCGGGGCGATTGAAGCTGATGGCCTCGACCTCAGCGGTCCCGTCGTCCAGCACCGCTCTCAGATGCTCCCGGCCCTTGCCGAAGGGCTCAGTGCGGACGACGCGACAGCCGCTGGCCAGCAGGAGTACCGGCGGGTTGCCACTTCCAAACGGTCCGAGCGCGGTGAGCTCGTCCGCCAGCTTCAGAGTGCAGTCCGCAAGGTTGACCTGGGCGTCGATATGGAAGACCCGGCATTGCTCGGGCTGGCTCACCTGCAAACGGACAGCTCGCTCCACCGCCTGGGCGAAGCGCTGAGGGGCCCCGCGCTCCGGCCGGACGCTGAACCCTCCTGCTCCCTGGTGGCCGCCGTACCGAACCAGATTGGCAGAGCACTCGGAAAGAGCGTTGACGATATTGAGTCCGGGAGCTCCTCGAGCGGACCCCTTCCACTCCTCCCCCGACATCGCGTAGACGAATGTGGGACGCTGGAACTCGTCCGCAAGGCGCCCGGCGACAAGGCCCACGACGCCGGCGGGAAAGCCCTCGTCCCCGATCACGATGGAGGCCAGGCTATCGTCGAGCTGCTCGACCAGGGGCCGAGCCACCGCCATGGCCGTAGACAGCGAGTCGCGACGATCGCGATTGAGCTTCTCCAGTGCCAGCGCCGCCCTCGTGGCCTCGGCTGGGGTGGCCGCCAGGCAGCACTCGAGGGCCAGGCTCGCATCCTCCATGCGGCCGGCGGCGTTGATCCGAGGCCCGATCGAAAAGCCGAGATCCGCGCTGGTGGGGGTCCCATCGATTCCCGCACCACGTGCCAGCGCCAGGAGACCAACGGGCGCACGGTCAGCCCAAACGGCCAGCCCTCTTAGCACGAGGGACCGGTTCTCTCCACGCAGGGG
Organism: Candidatus Dormiibacterota bacterium; assembly: GCA_027313505.1. Classification (GTDB taxonomy): domain Bacteria; phylum Chloroflexota; class Dormibacteria; order Aeolococcales; family Bog-877; genus AG-12. The sequence goes on along the minus strand of DAHVDN010000001.1, from coordinate 98,650 downwards.
CATGAGGTCAGCCACCGTTCCCAGCGCGACCAGAGGTAGCTGACTGGCCGCGGTGCCACTTGGCAAAAGGCCGTCGAGCTCCAACGCCTGGACCAGCTTGTAGGCGACCCCGACCCCGGCCAGCCCTCGGAACGGATAGAGGTCGCCGGGGCGCTGGGGATTGACCAGCGCGTCCGCCGGGGCCAGTTCGGGTGTTGCCCCGGGTGACGTGACCAGGGGCAGATGGTGATCGGTTATGAGGAGGCGCATTTCAGCGGGCCGCGAAGCCGCCACCTCGACTGCGGTCGTCCCACAGTCCACTGTGATGACCAACCCCGCCCCTCGCTCCGAGAGCTCCTGTAAGGCCTGCCGATTGAGGCCGTACCCCTCGCTCTCCCGATTGGGGATGTATGCCAGTGGCGCTATCCCCAGAACCGAGAGTGCCCGAACCAGCAGGGCGCAGGCGGTGACACCGTCGGCGTCGTAGTCACCGTAGATCGCAATTTTCACCGCGTCGCTGACGGCCTGCTTGACGAGCTCCACAGCCCCCGCCATATCCGTGAGCAGCCAGGGATCGTGGTCGATGGGCTCGCCGACCTGACCCTCGCCGATTCCGGAGACCTCCCGTGCCGCCAGCACCCGCTCCAGCACCGATAGCTGCCGCCCCGCAAAAGCGGCCTCGGCCGGCTCCCACCTCCTCAACGCCCGGCGCACTCAGCGTCCCCGAGCGAAAGCCATCGGCGCGGGAAGTTTCGGCAAGGCCCGCTCAGTCTACGTCCGACCGCTCAGGTACCAGGTAAGGTCAAACTGATGCCCGTGGACAGCGAGCGAATCGATGAAGGACTGAACCCAACTGAGAACGGAACCGCTCAAGCGGAGGAGGTGGCCAAGGCGGAGCGCCGGCGCCGGGGGCTGGCGGTGTCCACGTTCTGCATCCACAGCATGGGCTGGGTGCTGGTCACCTTCTATGCCACCGACTATCTCCCGCCGCTGGCCATCCGGCTAACGGTCGGCCTTGGGTCATCGAGAGCGACCCAGTACCTGGTGGGCTACCTGGCCCTCGGAACAGTCTGCCTGCTGCTCGGCATCTCCTTTGGAATCTTCTACCGGGAGCGCATTGCCGCCAGCCGCTATTCGTGGCGGTGGTACTTCTTTCCCGGCGCCGTCGCCATCCTGCTGATCCCCGCCCAAGGTGAGAATGAGTTGGTGACCCGGTTGGTCGAGGCGGTTTTCCTTCTTGCCGGGTTGGCGCTGGGCCGTTCTCTGCCCGGTCCGGTCAGGCGATCGCGGCGCTCTGCATCTGTAAATCGCGGGGGCGAGAGCTGACCGGTCGATAGAGGGTGTCGCGTTCGCGCGCCGGCCTGCCGACCGAACGGATCGCCGCCTCGATCTCTTGCGGATCCAGGTTCTGACCGTGGTTGGCGCCACTCATCCGGGTGATCGACTCCTCCATGAGGGTTCCCCCGAAGTCGTTGGCTCCCCAGCTCAGCGACTCCGCCACCCCCTGTGCCCCCAACTTCACCCAGCTGGTCTGGATGTTGGGAATGTCAGCTCCGAAGTAGAGCCGACAGTAGGCGGTGAAGCGCAGGGAATCCTCCAATGTGAGCGGACGGAGGATCCCGAAATACTTGCCCAGCGTGTTGTGCTCAACCTGAAATGGAAGCAACACGAATTCACTGAAGCCGCCGGTTTCACGCTGCAGGTCGCGAATCACCTCCAGGTGCCGCAGCCGGTGCCAGGGGGTTTCGATATGCCCGTACATTATGGTCGCGGTGGTTCGTAGCCCCACCCGGTGCGCGGTTCGCATCACGTCGATCCAGTCCTCGGTGGTGAGCTTCTCAGGGCATAGGATCCGGCGGACCTCTTCCACCAAAATCTCTGCCGCGGTGCCCGGCATGGTGCCCAGCCCGGCATCCTGAAGCTGCCGTATGACGTCCTCCACCGTGCGTCCTGAAAGTTGGGCCAGGTAGCGGATCTCCTCTGGGGAAAGCGCATGCAGGTGCAGGGTCGGCCACCTATCCTTGATCTCCCGGAACAGGGTGTCGTAGAACGCAAGATTCAGCTCCGGGGTGAGGCCGGACTGCATGCAGATCTCCGTGGCCCCTCTGGCTACGGCATCCTCCAACTTGGAGAAAATGGTGTCATGGTCGTGAAAGTAGGCGCCCTTCGCTTGCAGGGAACCCCGCTTGAAACCACAGAATTTGCAGCTGCCGACGCAAACATTGCTGATGTTGACATTGCGGTTGATGACGTAGGTGACCTCGTCCCCAACCAGCTCCCGCCGCAGCGAGTCCGCCGCCCAACGCAGATCGGCCAAGGTCTCCTGGTAGACCGGGAGCCGCTCCTGGAGCCGGTATCCGAGACTGGCAGCCTTGGTCACGAGCTCCTGCTCTTGCGGCCACGGCTGCGCGGGGCTGACGGAGTCACCGTCGGCAGAGATTCCCCCAAGGTCCCGGGCGCCGGCCTCCACCAGCTGCGGCCACTCCGCGAAGTTCAGATTCGGCGGGACCTGCACCGTCACATCGGCTGGCAGGAGCTGCCGGGCCATCTCCACCGCCTCGCGGATGGTCTCCCAGGTAGGGGCCTCAGAGGCGGCCATCGGGGTCCCGGGCTTGGGGACGAAGTTCTGGACTATGACCTCCTGGATATGGCCGTGTTGCCTGTGGCTGTCCCCAATCGATGTCAGAGCCCGCGCCCGGTCCGCCCGGGTCTCTCCGATTCCGACCAGAATGCCAGTTGTGAAGGGAATCCTCAGTTCTCCGGCGTCATTTAGGTGGCGCAACCTCTCCTCGAACCGCTTCCCTCCTCCCATCGCGTGGGCGGGGATGCGGTCGGTGGCGGTCTCCAACATCAACCCCATGGATGCGTTCCAGGGGCGCAGCGCCTCAAGGCTTTCGCGCGACAGGAGCCCCACATTGGTGTGGGGCAGCAGCCCGCGACCCATGGCGCGACGGCAGATCTCAACTACCCGATCGACAAACTCGGGTTCTCCGGCCAGCCCCAGGTCGGGAAGTCTCCATGGCTGCTCGCCAGACATGATGAGGAGCTCCCGACAGCCAAGGGATGCCGCCTCCTGGAGGCGGCGGTCCACCTCCTCCCAGGAGATGAGGTCCCCATGGTCCTGTCGATATTCGCAGTATCCGCAGCGACGGTAGCAGCGGTAGGTGACGTCCAGGGTGTAACTGCGGCTGAAGGTGAGATAACGGTCGTGGTAGTCGGGATGGTGCCGGGTGGCCACCCCAGCCTGAATCGGCAAGATCGCTTCGTAGGCCATGGGTCAGATTATGAAGCTCCGGGCAAGGTCGGACGTCAGACGGGCGACCGCATCACCGAGTGGGGAAAGGTGATCCCGTACTTCTCGACGTGCTCATCGAGAGCTTGGAGCAGTTGCTGCTGAAACGCCAGGCGCTCCACCAGCTCCGACTGGGACCCCTGCATCGGATCTCCATTTAGATGCCGCTGGATCCAGGGAGGAATGGTTGCCACCAGGTGGGTCACTCCCCCGGTCAAGATAACTGTCTCGGGCCGGGTGTCCTCGACGCGAAGCCCCACTCGAAGCAGGATCCCGGTCCTGGTCGCCAGCCCCCACACCCTCTCCCAATGACCGGGATCATGGTGGATTCGGTCTGCCCTGGTGTAGCGGATTGACGGGTCATTGATGATGCTGGTGTTGGTGTCGCCCCAGCGGACCAACCGCTCCACCACCGGCTCGTTCAGATCGTTGGCCACAGCCCGCACCAGCGAGGCGCAGCGGTCGTCCAGGTCCGGTGGCAGGAGCTCGGTTCCTTGGCGGTGCGCCATGATGAGGACCTCGACGACGCCGGCGTGCCTCATGCAGTAGGCCCTATCGTCAACCACCTTGAGGTGGTCGCGGCAGGCAACCCAGGCGCAGTCAACTGCCCGACGGTCTCGGTAGAGGCATCGGTAGGCCTCGGTATTGGTGCACCCGGCGTGGTCACAGCCCCCGCCTTCGGCCTCTCCGTAGCGGACGGAAGGCGCATCCTCTTGCGGGGCTGGTTTTCTGGCCATTCCTCAAGCACTCCCTGTCGCTGCCGGCCGGCTGTGGCGGGAATTGTCCAGAGCCCGGCCGGCCATCACTTCCGAACCCTGCAGCGACGATATCAGAGGGCCGGGAGTCCGACAACCCATGTCGGCTCCCTCGCCACCCTTGTCACAGGACCGTCAGGGCCAAGCAGCCCCACGCTCAGGGCAACAGCCGACATCCCGGAACTGTGAAGAACTCCACGAACTGCTGACCGAGCGCGACCTCCTCGAAGAGCGAGCTGGCTGCCTCCATCGGGCCAGCCTCGGCGACCACCCGGCTGAGCGCCGAACTCAGCTGGGTCTCGGTCATGCGGGAGTGCCGTCGCCACTGCCAGATCTGGGAGCGGGAGATCTCCGCAGTCGCCGCGTCCTCCATCAGGCTGTCGATTGCCACCGCTCCCCGCCCCGCCAACCAGGCGTCGAGGTAGCGCAAGCCCACCGAGATGTTGAGCAGGATGCCCTGGTCTGTTATCTCGCCCGGCGTCGCGGGGAAGCTCAGCAGCTGGTCGCGGCCCACCAGCACATCGGGCCGGTTTCGCTCCAATTGGTTGGGGGCACCCATCAGCTTCTCGTCGAAGACGGAGAGGGCGGTAGAGACCAGGTCCGGGTGAGCCACCCAGCTGCCGTCGAACCCCTGCCCGACCTCGCGGAGCTTGTCCTGGGTGACCTTGGCAAGTGCGACCGCGGTCCCGGGAAGGTCATGCCTATTGGGGACGAAGGCCGACATCCCCCCCATGGCGTGGGCTCCACGTCGGTGGCAGGTTTTCACCAGGAGGTCGGTGTAGCTCTGCATGAAGGGCACGGTCATGCTCACCGCCGCCCTGTCTGGAAGGACGAAATCCGATCGGCTCCTAAACTTGCGAATTACGGAGAAGAGGTAGTCCCATCGGCCGGCGTTCAGCCCCGCGCATCGGTCTCGCAGTTCAAACAGAATTTCTTCCATCTCGAAGGCTGCCAGGATGTTCTCAATCAACACGGTGACCCGGATGGAGCCATGTTCGAGAGCCAGCTCCTCCTCCGCGAGCAGACAGGCCCGCTCCCAAAGGCGGGCTTCCAGGTGACTCTCCAATTTAGGGAGGTAAAGGTAGGGACCGCTCCCCGATTGAATGAGCGTTTGAGCGTTGTGGAAGATGAAAAGCCCAAAGTCGAGAAGGCTGGCGGAGACCGGCTGGCCGTCAACGATCAGGTGCCTGTCCTCAAGGTGCCAGCCGCGAGGGCGCATCAGTAAGGTGGCCACCTTGGAGTTGAGCCGATACTCCTTTCCGGGTGAGTCGAGGGAGATCGTCCGCCGCACCGCTGCCATCAGGTTCGCCTGGCCCTCCATGCAGTTGGACCAGGTGGGGGAGTTGGAGTCCTCGAAGTCGGCCATGTAGGTCTGGGCACCGGAATTGAGCGCGTTGATGACCATCTTCCGATCCACCGGGCCCGTGATCTCGACCCTCCGGTCCATCAGGTCTGGTGGTGCCGGCCTGACTTTCCAGGTGAGATCCTGGCGCAGGGTGGAGCTGTCACCGAGGAAGTCGGGGAGAAGCCCTGCATCGAAGGCAGACTGAAGACTCGCCCGGGCGTCCAGGATCTCACGGCGCGCACCGCGCAGCCTTCGTTCCAGACCTACCACAAACGCCAACGCCGACTCCGTCAGGACCTCAACCTGAGCCTGACCAGCGTCCCCAAGGACGGTCACCCCGCGGTTGTTCGAATCAGCCGGGTTCATGGTTGAAGACTGGCGTCGAACTGAGCCTCCTCTGTCGAGCCTCGGAGCGCCATCGTCTCGCTCTCGCCTCCGGTCACAGTCTCCAGCACGGCGTCGAAGTAGCCAGCCCCCACCTCGGCCTGATGCCTGGTCGAGGTGTACCCCTGCAATTCGAGTTCGAACTCCCTCTGCTGCAGGTGGACATAGGCGGTCATGCCCTCTCGCTGGTACCCCTTGGCGAGCTCGAACATTGAGGCATTGGCTACGTGGAACCCCGCCAGGGTGACGAACTGGAAGCGGTATCCCAGCTTGCCCAACTGGTGCTGGAAGTTGGAGACCTGTTCGTCGGTCAGCTGGCGCTTCCAGTTGAACGACGGAGAGCAGTTGTAGGCGAGGATCTTGCCCGGGAACTCGGCATGGATGGCGTTGGCGAATGCGGCGGCTTCAGCGAGATCTGGCGTGGACGTCTCGAACCAGAGGGCATCAGCGATTCTGGCGTACGCCAGCGACCGCTGTATCACCGGCTCCAGTCCACTCCGGACTCGAAAGAAGCCCTCCGAGGTCCGCTCGCCGGTGAGGAACTTCTGATCCAGCGGGTCCACGTCACTGGTCAGCAGGGTGGCGCTGAGGGCGTCGGTCCTGGCTATCAAGACGGTGGGCACCCCTTCGACGTCGGCGGCCAAGCGCGCTGCCGCCAGGGTGCGCAGGAACTGACTGGTCGGGACCAGAACCTTGCCCCCCAGATGCCCGCACTTCTTCTCGGAAGCCAGTTGGTCCTCGAAGTGCACCCCGGAAACCCCAGCCTCAATCATGTGCCTCATCAGCTGGAAGGCGTGCAGCGGCCCGCCGAATCCCGCCTCGGCGTCGGCCACGATGGGGACCACCCAGTCGCGATCGTGGGTGCCGTCGGCCCATGCGATCTGGTCGGCTCGCAGCATCGCCTTGTTCAGCCGACGGGCCAAGGCGGGTGCGCTGTTGGCCGGGTATAGGCTCTGATCCGGGTATGTCTCTCCGTCCAGGTTGGCGTCGGCGGCCACCTGCCACCCTGACAGATAGATCGCCCTAAGGCCCGCTCTCACCATCTGCACGGCCTGCTGACCGGTAAGCGCCCCAAGCGTGGGGACATAGTCCTCCGTCCTCAGCAGCTGCCAGAGCGCCTCCGCGCCCCGGCGAGCCAGGGTGTGTTCGATCGGGAAGGAGCCCCCGAGGCGCGCGGCTTCGGTTGCTGAGTAAGGACGGGCGACTCCAGCCCACCGCTCTGACTGCCACTCCTGCTCGAGGGCAGCCTCAAGCTCCCGAATCTGCCGCCCGTTCCGGTCGCCGTGGTCGGTCGAGGTCATCGCAAACACCCCCTGGCCAGCTGTGTGCCCAACGAACCGATCAGATGGGAGTTGCAGTTCGCGGCTGGGGGAGGAAGTTGGCGAGACCATGCTCGTCGACTGCCTGGGGACGCTCGAACTTCCCTCTCCGTCGGCTCCTATCGGGCGTCCATCGAGTGAGCCTACGGGGTGGCGGTGCAATTGTCAATGGGGCGTGTTTACTCAGCTGGAATCACCTAAGGGGGCCATCCGCTCGCCGATGGCAGAAGGGGCCGCTGGTCTCTGGGAAGTAGTGGGGGATGCATAGGTACTCTGGTCCTGAATGGCCGCTCGTGTGAGCCATAGAAGGTGCCGGCACCGCTCCGAAGGAAGGCCAGCGGCTAGTGACCGGATACCGGCACTATCGCGTCAGCCTCAATCTCGACCAGGAGTGCTGGGTCGATGAGCCTTCTGACCTCAACCATCGATGTCGCCGGCCTTATCCCCGCGAACACTTCGCCGTGAGCTCGCCCGACCTCCTCCCAGCGGCTGATGTCGGTGACAAAAATTCGGGTGCGCACGACATGTTCGACCTCGGCGCCAACCTCGTGCAGCGCAGCGGCAATGCGCCGCAGGGCCTCACGGGCCTGCTCGCCGATGTCGTCTCCACCGACGGCCCCTCCTCCATCGGCGGCCGCTGTCGTCCCAGCTACCGAGATCCACCGCCCGACACGTACCGCACGGGAGTAGCCGACCACCGGCTCCCACAAAGCACCGGACGACACCAGCCTGCGTTCCATAGGTCAGAAAGTATGAAAGAAATGATGGCAGTCGCAGGCTCTTGCGTCCGTGACTCGACAGCTCCAACGGTCGAACCGCCGGCTGAATAACGGCGTGGATCCGGAGCGCAGGCGCTTCGTGCCCACCGGCCACGATGTCCAGCGAGCTGGGCCGCCGTACGACTGAGTCGCCGGATGGATCACCCTCTACCTGCGCTCGGCACCCAAGTCCTCCGCTGGCCCACTTGGGAAGTTGCGGCCAACGTCAGCGCCGCCCGTGAGTCCAGGACGCGCCGGTGATGGAGGGGTTGTCAGGGAGAGTGCCGTACCGCCCTATCTGGATAGCATCGCGCGAGAATTTGCACCGACGACCGAGGGCTACTCGGGGTCGTGCGCGACAGGGAGGTTTGGGTGGCCGAGCTAAACGGGACCTTCGCCGGCACACTGGTGCTGGGCTCGCACCTCGATGCGGTGCTCCGAGAAAACTTCGCCGCGTGCCCTGCCTTTCACAGGCTCGGCATCGGAGAACTTCGACTGGATCTCGCGGATGAATTGGCGCGAGTGGCCAGTGTGCCGGCGCTTCACCAAGGTCGCCGTGACCGCGAACGCCGCGGACTACCCCGAGCACAGCTGCCAGGTGACTCCCAGAGCATCCAACGACGGTCACCGGCGCCCTGTCCGCAGAAATGCTGTCACCACCTTTTGAGGTTGGTGTGGACCGAGCCACCGTCCGACAGTCAACTCGTCGCCATCCTGCGGCCGGTTCCAGAACCGAACTCCGGTCAGTTGTGGAGATCGGGTCGAGATCGGCGCCGCGCCAACCTTGTCAGCGGCGCCGTGAAACAGGTCCGCAGGTACAGCGGCCGACTAGACCAGGAGTGAGGTGTAGCTACTGGCCGACGCGGCCGTCGATGCGCTCCCGTAGCAGGTCGGCGTGGCCATTGTGGCGGGCATACTCTTCGATCATGTGAACCAGCAGTTCGCGTAACGACACCGGGTCGCTTCTCGAGTCGTGCCCGATGAAGTCGAGATCCGTGTCCCGGGCGAACTCTTCCGCGAAGGCGACCTCTTCACCCCACGCCGCCCAGGCCTCCGCGACGAGCTCCGGGTCCGGCGCGACGCCGTTGAAGTCGCCGTCGGGATCCGTCTCTGACTGGTACCGCCGGGCCACATCCTGCCCCGCGAACCCTCGCCGAAACCAACTCCGCTCCACCTCCGCCATGTGCCGCACCAGTCCGAGCAAGGACATGGTCGATGGCTCCACGGACAGACGAGCCATTTGATCGGCATCGAGTCCCTCGCACTTAAGTTGCAGGGTGAGCCGCTGGCAGCGCAGGAACTCGAGGAGCGTCGCTCGCTCGTCTCCTAGCGATGTCCCGCCCTCGCGAGGGTCGGCCTGCGGTTCCAGGAATCTGTCGGCGCGGTGCTGCACAGTCACGGCTTCATTATCGCGTCCACGGGGAACGGCCACCACCCCGCTCAAGGAGTTGGGACGTCAGTTCCGGTAGTGGCTTGGGACGCGGACCGGTCAGACCCTGGAGCTGAGCGCCCGTCTCGGCCAGCAGCAGACTTCCCCCGATTCGGCCGACAAGGTTCTCTTCGCATCCTCAGCCAGTTTGGGACCGATGGACCGAGCCTTCGTCAACCGGCGGCAGTTCCGCTGAGGTTTGGCTAAACGGGCTACCAGCAGCAGGTGGACGTCGCCAACCCTCGCAGGTTGTTCGGTGAGGTGCCCATTGTGGTTGCTAGGTTCCTTCTCCAGAGTTCGAATGTTCTCGGCCAGCAGTCGATCCTGTTACAGAGGGAAGAACCGGCTGTGTTTTCCGGGATACATCTTCACTGGCACACAGCCTTGTCGGGAGGGAAGCCGCGGGGCCACCGCGGCGCCACTTCGTCACCCAGCCAGCGCGGGCCGGCGGGCACGGGGCCTTCGCGCGCCCAACGTTGCAGCCGATCCGCGAAAACGTAGAGATTTCGCCAACATCCTCGGCGATCGGCTTGTGCATGGGACCTGCGTGACCTGGTCCCGGGCACCCAGACCCAGCTTACCCAAGGCAAGATCAGCCAACCTTGCAGCCACCCCGAAATGCCCAATTGTCGTCAGACCCGGAGCGGCTACGGCATCGCTGGAGTATCCGCCTTGGTACAAGAAGGTGAGCACGTTCATCGAGCGCCGCGCAAAGCCGACGCGGGCCTCGGGCCAGTTCGCTCAAGGCCAGATGAAAGAGGCGGGGCGACGATGAGGGAATGAGACGGTCAGTCGACTCTACGGCATTCGGTCAGCCCTGAAGGCGACCCCCGCAGCCTGGACAGAACCGGGCCCCTGGCAAAGTGATCATCCCGCACGATGAGCAGTTGCCCCCCGAGGGTGTGGCGTTTGGAGGAGCTCCTGCTCCGCCGGAGGTTGCGCCCGGCATCCTCCACGCCCCACTCGGATCCGGTGCAACCCGATGCCACGCTCGCCAATGAACGACTCCGGCGCCTCCAACCAGCAGTGCCAGCAGCAGCCCGGCCCAGGCGAACGCCCCACCGAAGGGGATGGTCCCGGGAAATGAGACCAGGCCCCCGAACCTAGGAATCAGGTCCAAGAGGGTGAGCAGAAGCAGCGTCTCTGCGAGGAAGGCGGAAATGAGGCTGCGATATGCCGCCCCCATCGGAAGGGATATGCGCGCCACTCTGAGCGCCTCCCACGCGAAGACCGCAAGCGCCAGGGCGGCGGCTCCGAATCCTGACCCACCAAGGCCGTTCTGCACCACTCCGCAGAAGCGCTCGGCCGGGATGAGGGCCGCGGTCGGCCCGGCCACATTAGGGAGCGGGCCTATGGTGAGGAAACATGATGGCGACCAGGGAAGGAACAAATCTATGAAGAAGAAGATTGCGAGCAGGGCAAGAGGAGTTCCCTCAGCGGCCCAACCCTCCAACCGTCGGCGACCAGCGCCAGTTGTCACCTCAGCACCTCCAAACAGCGCACCCTGGCCGCACCTTACAGCAGCGCAGGCCCTTTCGCCAGCTCAGTGCCGAAAGTGGCGCATTCCGGTGGCAACCAAGGCTAGCCCGCATTTGTCCGCGGCAGCAATCACCTCGGCATCCCGAATCGAGCCACCGGGGTGGATCGCGGCCGTCACCCCCCCCTCGGCGGCCAACTCCAAGCCGTCGGCCATCGGAAAGTATGCGTCCGAGGCGAGACAGCTGCCGGCCGATCGATCGCCGGCTCGGGCGACCGCAAGTTGGACAGCCTCCACCCGGGACATCTGACCCGCACCGATACCGACGGCCATCCCCTCGCGACAGAGGACTATGGCGTTGGACTTTACCCCCCGTACCAACCGCCAGGCCAGCTGGAGCTGCTCCCACTCCGAAGCGCTCGGAGACCGCTTCGAGACCACGGTGAAGCTCTCCAACGGATCGTCGCCGTCGTCTGGGGTCTGGATCAGAAGGCCCCCATCAATCGAGCGCACCTCCAAGCCCGCACGCGAGGGGGTTTCGCCTACCACCAGGACCCTGAGTCGTGGTCTCCCCGCCAGCCGGGCCACCGCCTTGTCGGTCACCGAAGGGGCCACCACCAGCTCCAGGAAGTGCCCGGCCAGCACGTCCGCTGTCTCAAGATCGAGCGCTTCGTTCAGTCCGACTACACCGCCGTAGGCCGACCGAGGGTCGCAGGAAAAAGCCTTCTCAAACGCCAGCCGGGGGGACTCCCCCTCCGCGGCGCCGCAGGGGTTGGTGTGTTTCACCACCACAGCGCCGGATGAGTTGAGGCTCATCGCCATCCTCCAGGCGGAGTCGGCGTCCAGCCAATTGGTGTAGGACAGCTCGCCCCCCTGGATCTGCCGAGCCGCCGCGAGCCCGCTGGGCACGCAGGAAGCGCTGTAAACGGCCGCAGCCTGGTGGGGATTCTCCCCGTAGCGGAGCCGCTGTCGCAGGAGGCCCGGAACCGCAACGTGCGCTTTGAGGCCGGAGACACCATGGCCCATCCTCGTCCTCAGGTCGTCGGCGATCAGGGCGTCGTAGGCGGAGGTCAGCTCGAAGGTGCTCACCGCCAGACGGCTGAGCAACTGTTCCGAAATCCCCCCATGGTCCAGCTCCGCCAGCACCTCTTCGTACTGCGCCGGGCTGGAGACCGAGGCCACCGATCGCCAGTTCTTTGCCGCAGCCCGAAGCAGGGTGGGGCCGCCGATGTCGATCGCCTCCACCACCTGATCGAGGGAGTGCCCAAGGGCCGCCTCCCTGACGAACGGATACAGGTTGACCACAACCATGTCGATCGGCTGGTAGCGGTGCTCCGCCAGAGTCGCCAGATGGGAGGGGTCCTCCCGGCGGGCGAGGATCCCCGCGTGGATGGCAGGGTGCAGCGTCTTCACCCGGCCATCCAGCATTTCGGCCGTGCCAGTAACCTCCGCGACCGATGTCACCGGCAGCGAGGCCTCACGAAGAGCCGCCTCGGTCCTTCCGGTAGCCAAAAGCTTCACGGAATGGCGAAGAAGGCCCCTGGCGAACTCCACCAGCCCCTCCTTGTCGTCAACTCCGAGAAGAGCACGCCTGGGGATCACCGGTGCACCGACCGCACCACGCGGCCCTCCACCCGCAGCCGTCCGGATGCCACAAGACCGACTGCCTCCGGGAGAATTCGCCACTCCTCCTGATGGATCCGCTCGAGCAACGAGTTCGGAGTGTCGTCGTCCTCCACCCTCACCGCCGCCTGCAACACGATCGGGCCACCATCTACTCGCTTGGCGTCCACCAGATGAACGGTGCACCCGGTGATCTTCACTCCGTACTCCAGCGCCTCCTCGACGGCGCGCATGGTGCCGGCAAAAGACGGCAGCAGGCTGTTGTGAATGTTCAGGATTCGCTCCGGAAATGCGTCAATCAGAGGGGCGGTCAAGATCCGATCGTACCCCGCCAGCACCAGCAGTTCGCACCCTTGTTGCAAGAGCCAGGCGGCAAGGCTGCTGTCTCTAATGACTGCGCTGCCCGAATTGGCTGAGATCGGAAACGCCTGAGCCGGGATCCCGAGTTGCCGCGCGGCTTCGAGAGCCGGACATCCAACCCGATTGGCCCCCACCGCCACCACCCTTGCCGGGTAAGCGGGGTCCTCGCTGGCTCGCACCAGGGCCCGCAGGTTGGTGCCCTGCCCCGATACCAGGACACCCACGCCACACCGGGCTGCGGCGATCAGCTGGGTCAGCGCAGAATCACCCGATCCGAGCCGACACGGGAGGTCACCTCCCCAATCCGGATGAACTGGGGGTCGGGAATCGTGGCCTCGGCGGTGGCGGGTGGGACCACGCAGATCATCCCCAGCCCCATGTTGAAGGTGCGCCACATCTCGTCACCGGCGATCTCTCCCAGCGCCCTCAAGGCCGAGAAGAGGGCGGGGACCTGCCAGCTGGTGGTGTCTATGACCGCCGCCAGCTCCGCCGGCAACACTCGGGGAAGGTTCTCGACTATCCCGCCACCGGTTATGTGCGCCAAGGCATGAACTGGCCCAGCCTCCCGCAAGTCAGCGATCGCTGCAAGATAGGAACGATGGGGCACGAGCAGGAGCTCGCCCAGCGGACGCTCGGTTCCCTCCAGCACCACAGAGAAGTCGAGCTCACGCTCCGCCAGAAGATGCCTCACCAGCGAGTAACCGTTGGTGTGCAGTCCGGTGGACGCAATGCCCAGCAGGACATCCCCATCCCGGACTCTTTGGGGACCGAGGAGCTCATCCACGGTGGTCGTTCCCACCAAGAACCCTGCCAGGTCGTAATCACCGATGCCGTACACCCCGGGCATCTCCGCGGTCTCGCCACCAACCAGGGAGCAACCGGCATTTCGACAGGCCTCCGCCATCCCCTCGGCGATCTGCTCCAACACGTCTGGCTCGATTCGGCCGGTGGCAAAGTAGTCCAGGAAGAAAAGCGGGGTCGCGCCGGTTGTGAGGACGTCGTTCACGCAGTGGTTCACGATGTCCTGGCCGATCCCGCGGTGGCGCCCGACGGCGACGGCCACCTTTGTCTTGGTGCCGACCGAGTCGGTCGACGAGACCAGGGTGCTGCCGGGGGGTAGAGAGTCAGGAAGCCGCCACACCGCCGCGAATGGGCCGATACCCGCCATCAGGGAGGGAAGGTGGGTGGTGGCCGCCAGCTCCGCAACCCGGGCCACGGCGATCTGCGCCCGACTTCGGTCCACGCCGGCAGCCGCGTACTGACTCATCTCCACGGCCTTCCTCAGCCTTCCAGCGCCAGCTTGTCCATCTCCAGCTGCTGGGGGACTTGGAGCGGATAGACACCATCCAGGCAGGCGAAGCAGAAGCCGGAAGTACCGGGGGAAGATCTAAGGGCAGCCCTCAGGCCCTCAAGGCTGAGGTAGGCGAGCGAGTCGGTCCCGATGATGCGCCCCACCTCCTCCGAACTGCGTCCGGCGGCTATGAGCTCGCTTCTGCTGGCGATGTCAATGCCCATGAAACACGGGTACCGGATTGGGGGAGAGGCGACGCGCATGTGCACCTCCGCCGCCCCGGCGCGCCTCAGCGCCTCCACGATCTGGCGGGATGTTGACCCCCTCACGATGGAGTCGTCAACCAGGACCACCCTCTTGCCGGCCAGCACGTGCGGCATGGGATTGAACTTAAGCCGGACCCCGGCGTCCCGCATCCCCTGGTGGGGCTGTATGAACGTCCGGTTTATGTAGCGGGACTTGATCATCCCTTCGGCGAACTCAATCCCGCTGGCGTGAGCGAACCCGATTGCCGCCGGAGTGCCCGAGTCGGGGAGTGGGATGACCACATCCGCATCCACCGGGGACTCCTCCGCCAGCCGCTTGCCCATGGCGATCCTGACCTCGTAGAGGCTGCGGTTCTGGATCACTGAGTCGGGCCGCGCGAAGTAGATGAACTCGAAGGAGCACATCGCTGGCGCCCTGGTCTCACCGAAGTGAGCGCTGTGGAGTCCGTCGGCGTCGATGGTGACTATCTCCCCGGGCAGCACCTCTCGCACCAGGTGAGCTCCGATGACATCCAGCGCACAGCTCTCGCTGGCGATGACGTATCCGTATCCCCCGGGGGCGTCGACCGACCCCAGCCGACCAATGCAGAGAGGCCGAAGCCCGAGCTCGTCGCGCGCCGCAACCAGGCTGTCGCGGGTTAGGAATCCTAGGGAGTATGCGCCGAGAACCCTGGGCAGGCAACGCTGCAGGACGACCTCCAGTCGCTCGCCCGGGGTCCTTGACAACAGCCCGGCAAGAACTTCGGTGTCGCTCGAGGTGGAGAAGGAGTAACCCTCCTCGAACAACCCCTGCCGCAACGCCTGAGCATTGGTCAGGTTCCCGTTGTGGGAGATCGCCACCGGGCCCAACTGACCGTGCTCGAAGATGAACGGCTGGGCGTTGGTCAGCTCCGAGGAGCCGGTGGTCGAATACCTGGTGTGTGCCAGTCCGAGCTGACCGGTAAGCCGCCCCAGCGCCTCGGCGGAGAAAACCTGCGAAACCAGCCCCATATCACGGTGGAGAAGGAGTTGGCCTCCGTCGGAGACACAGATCCCGGCCGACTCCTGTCCGCGGTGCTGGAGTGCATAGATGCCGAGGTAACAGAGATTGGCGATGTCGTCTCCGGGAGCGTATACACCAAAGACGCCGCAAGCCTCGTGGAGCTTGTCGGGCTCTCCATCAGTCCAGTCGGACCGCCCGGAGACCTGGTGGCCTGTGTTGCCGCTCACCTGCTTCAGCATAACCAAATCGCTACCCGAAGGCTCCGAGTCGCGGCGCCTCACGGCCTGGCCATCAGGGACGGTAGAGCTTCGCCGGTGACCGAGCTCGCCACGCTGAGGGAAATGGAGGCCAAGCCCGATACCTCGACCATCTCCCCGCCCACCTCTCCGATCACGTCCCATTCCACCCGGTGGAGGGCACAGACCTCTTGCAAAATCGGCAGATTCGCCTTAGGGAGGCTGAGCAGGTAGCCACCGGCCGTCTCACCAAACAGCGCCCCGTGCGCCCAGCCTGGCAAAGGGTCGGGTGGAGGAGGAAGCGGCAGCCCCACCTTGGCCCCCACCCCTCCTGCCACACAGCACTCGGCAAGGGTCACCGCCAACCCGCCCAGTGCCAGGTCGTGCGCTGAGCTCAGGATTGTCCGGTCGACCAGCTCCCAGACCGCACGGGCCGTAGCCGCTTCGGCCGCCAGGTCCAGCTGCGGCATGGGCCCGGTGACTGCGCCGTGCGCCAGGCGCTGATACTCGCTCCCGGTCAGAGTCGCCCCAAGGCCGCCCAGGAGGACAACTAGCTCTCCCGCGTTGCGGAACCCCATACCGGGTGCAGTGCCCGGGCGTTGAACCCGCCCCACCATCCCAATCACGGCGGTTGGTGGGATACCGGCTCCGCGGAAGTCGTTGTAGAGGCTGACGTTCCCGCTGACGACCGGGATGGCCAGCGCCCCGGCGGCCTCGGCCAGCCCCCCCACCGCCTCAGTGAGCTGCCACATGACATCCGGTTGGTCAGGGTCTCCGAAGTTGAGGCAGTTGGTGATCGCCAGTGGCTCAGCACCCACCACCGCCAGGTTCCGGAGCGCCTCGGCCACCGCCATCTCGGTACCCACGAAGGGATAGAGAGCTGCGCTGCGGTGAGCGCCGTCAACTGTCATTGCGATCCCGTCCGAACGCCCCTTGAACCTCAGCACCGCGGCGTCTCCACCCGGCCCAACGACTGTGTCGTCGCCCACCTGATGGTCGTACTGGCGAAAGATCCACCGCGGGTCAGCGCAGTTGGGTGACCGAAGGAGCCGCAGCCAGCTCTCCTCGGGGGACCAGGGCGGGTTCAGCAGTAGGGGCTCTTCAAGACGGGCCCGGTCGACCAATTCAGGCCGGCGCGACTCAGGATGGCGCTCTAAGAAGCCGTCGACCAGCACCTCCAGCGGCAGCGCTCCCACCTCCTGCCCACTGTCGAGGATCCGGAGCTCGGGGGCAGCGATGACCGACCCGATCACGTCACTGCGGAGCTGCCAGCGATCGAAGACACGCTGAACCTCCGCCTCCCGGCCCCGGGCCACCACCAGCACCATCCGCTCCTGGGACTCGCTCAGCATCACCTCGTAGGGGGTCATGCCGAGCTCCCTCCGGCTGACCTTCGCCACATCAAGCTCTATCCCCACCCCGCCGCGGTGGGCCATCTCAGCACAGCTGCTGGTCAAACCTGCGGCCCCACAGTCCTGCAGGCCGATGAGCGCCTCGTGGCCGCAGAGTTCAAGACATGCCTCGAGGAGGCACTTTTCGAGGAACGGATTCCCCACTTGAACCGCCGGGCGCCTCTCCTCTGCGCTGTCGTCCAGCTGCACCGAGGCGAAGGTCGCCCCGTGGATCCCATCTCGTCCGGTGTCAGCCCCCACCAGCAGCACCGGGTTACCCACCCCCGCGGCCACCGCCCTGACCAGCTGATGGCGATTGGCGATGCCGACGCACATGGCGTTGACCAGACAGTTGCCGGCATAGGATTCATCGAAATAGGTCTCCCCGCCCACCGTGGGGACGCCTATGCAGTTGCCGTAAAACCCGATGCCCTCCACCACCCGAGCGAAGCGATGCCGTTGCAGCGGTTCGCCGGGGTCCCCGAAACGGATGGCGTCGAGCAGGGCGACCGGGCGCGCACCCATCGCGAACACGTCACGCAAGATGCCTCCAACCCCGGTGGCAGCACCCTGGACAGGCTCTATGGCACTGGGATGGTTGTGGGACTCGATCTTGAAGCAGCAGAGCAGGTCACCGCCCAGGTCGATCACCCCAGCGTTCTCACCGGGCCCGAGCACCACCGAGGACCCTGCGGAGGGAAGTTGACGCAGCAACGGTTTGGAGGTCTTGTAGGAGCAGTGCTCGGACCACATGGCCCCCAGCATCCCCAGCTCAAGCCGATTTGGGGTTCGCCCCAGGATCTCAACTGTGCGCTCGTACTCCTGCTGAGTGAGTGCTATCTCCCTCAGCTCCGAGACGCTGGGAGCGCTCAACGTCCCGCCGCCGCCAATCCTGTGGTGACAGAGCCGAAGAGCCGAAGCCCGTCCTCAGAGCCTAGAAGTGGTTCACAGACGCGCTCGGGATGGGGCATCATCCCCAAAACGTTCCCCGCCTCATTGACGATTCCGGCGATGTGAGACAGCGAGCCGTTGGGGTTGTGGGCGTCGTCGAGGTCGCCGTCCGGCGAGCAGTAGCGCAGAGCCACCTGGTGGCCTCGCTCAAGGCCGGCCAGCGTCGCCGGATCCGCGAAGTACCGCCCCTCTCCGTGGGAGATCGGGATCCTGAGTCGAGAGCCGGAGGCAATGGTGGCCAGAAAGGGGGAGTCCGTGGGCTCGACCAAAAGGGTGGTGTCCTGGCAGCGAAACTGCAGGTCGCGGTTGCGAAGCAGAGCTCCTGGAAGCAGTCCCGCCTCACACAGGATCTGGAAGCCGTTACAGATTCCGAGCACCAGCCCTCCCCCCCGAGCGTGTTCGGCCACCGCCTCCATCAGGGGGGCGAAGCGCGCAATGGCGCCGGCCCGCAGATAGTCGCCGTGGGCGAAGCCTCCAGGCAGGATGACGCAGTCCGCTCCCTTCAGCTCCTTGTCCGCGTGCCACAAAAACACCGCCTCGGCACCGGTTAGACCCACCGCGTGGGCGCAATCCCGGTCTGACCAGGTACCGGGAAAGACGGCAATCCCGAAGCGAAAGGCCATTCAGCTCATTCCGGCCGCAATCTCAAATGAGTAGTCCTCGATCACCCCATTGCAGAGCAGTCGCCGACACATCTCGTCGACCCTCTTGGCCGCCGTGCTCTCAAGGTCGGCCGCGAGCTCCAGCCGGATGTACTTGCCGACTCTGGTTCCCAGCACCTCCGGGTAGCCGAGGGAATGCAGGGCATCGGTCACCACCAGCCCTTGAGGATCATTGACCACCGCCTTGAGGGTGACCAGAATCTCCGCTATAAATCTAGATTCGTGATCCGTCTGCAGACCTCCAGGTAACGACGGCGGACTTCCAGAACCAGCGCCGGGGGAAGGTGGGGAGCGGGCGGGGTGCGGTCCCAGCCGCCGGCGAGCAAGTGATCACGCACCAACTGCTTGTCGAAACCCTGTGAGTTGCTCTCGGAGATTGGCGCACCCATCTCCCAGAGCCGCGAGGAGTCTGGGGTGAGCAGCTCGTCGATCAGGGTGAGCTCTCCCCGGACGAAGCCGTACTCGAATTTGGTGTCGACCAGCAACATCCCGGCCCTGGCACATTGTTCGGAGGCGAGATTGAAAAGTGAGAGGCTGACCGTCTCCAATCGCGCCGCAAGCTCCCCGCCGACAAGCTCGGCCAAAGCCTTCCTGGAGATGTTCTCGTCGTGACCCGAATCGCTCTTGGTGGCCGGGGTGAACCTCGGCTCGCGCAACTGGTCCCCGAAGGAGATGCCGGCGGGCAACGGCTCGTCCGCGAGCGTACCCTGCTGGCGATACTCCTCCCATCCACTGCCCACCAGCCTCCCCCGCACAACGCACTCGATGTCGATCCGCTCCGCCTTGGCGACAAACATCACCCGGCCTTGGAGCCGGGAGCGAAGCTCTTCTGGCAACGCTAAAAAGTCATCGGGCAGCAGGTGATTGGGCACCAGTTGACGGGTGCGCTCAAACCAGAATCTGGACATCGCGGTGAGCACACGGCCGCGGCCCGGAATCAGGTCCGGCAGCACGCAGTCGAAAGCGGAGAGCCGGTCCGTGGCAACCATGAGCAGCCGATCGCCAAGATCGAATGTGTCCCGCACCTTACCGCGGCGAAAGAGCTCCACATCAGGGATATCGACCTGTGCTACAGCCTCCTCAGGAGGGTCGGCGGAGCTCAAGTGGCGGCTCCGGGCTCGCCGGCCAGGAGACCTACCCGCCGAAGGCTCTCGTCCACCCCAGACAGGAAAGGTCCGAGGGCGAGTGCATTCTCAATCTCGACGGCCGACATCAGGTTGCCCAGTTCAGGAGAGTCCAGGCACAGGCTGCGGAAGTCCCCTCCGGGCTTTTCAGCCTCCTGGGCCAGCTGCTGCACGATCCGGTAGGCATCGTCGCGGCCCAGACCTCCACGAACCAGCGCCAGGAGAACCTGCTGACTGCGAGCCACCGCCCCGTGGCGATCCAGGTTTCGGGCCATGGCGTCGGTGTCGACCTCCAGCCCCTCCACCACCTGGGTCATGGTGCGCAGGATATGGCCAAGCACCATTGTGGAGTCGGGTAAGACCACCCGCTCAGCGGATGAATGAGAGATGTCACGCTCGTGCCAGAGAGCCACATCCTCCATCCCCGAAAGCGCGTAGCCCCGAAGAAGCCGACTCAGCCCACACACCTGCTCGAGCCGGATCGGATTGCGCTTGTGGGGCATGGCTGAGGAACCCTTCTGACGCGACCCAAAGGGTTCGCGGACCTCTCCCACCTCGGTCCGCTGAAGGTGTCGCAGGGTCGTGGCCAAGCGTTCACAGCAGGCCCCCAGCAGCGCTTCGGCACACAGGTAGGAGGCGTGGCGGTCCCGTGCCACGACCTGGGTTGTGATGTCGGCCGGGACGAGGTCCAGCTCCGCCAGAGCACGTTTCTCCACCACCGCCGAGACGGTGGAGTGAGTGCCCACGGTGCCGGAAATCTTGCCCACGATCACCTCGGCGGCAGCGGCGGCCAACCGCCGTTGCGAGCGGCGAATCTCATCGAGATGGTTGGCGACCACAAAACCAAAGGTGACCGGCTCGGCGTGCATGCCATGGGTCCGACCGATCATGGCGGTGTGGAGGTGCCTCTCCGCCAGGGCCGCCAGGGCGAACCCCAGCCGATCCAACTCCTCCATGAGGTAGGCGTTCGCCTGCCGGAGCTGAAGTGCCAGGGTGGTGTCGACCACGTCCTGGCTGGTCAGCCCCAGATGGATGTGCCGCCCCTCGACCCCCAGCTGTTCCTGGACCGCGCTCACAAAGGCCGCCAGATCGTGGCCCTGCTCCGATTCAAGCTGTCGCACCCGGTCCCAGCTGGGTGGTTTGGCGGCGTTGATGGCGGCAATTTCGTCGTCGGCGATCTCACCGAGCCCGGCCCGGGCTCGACAGACGGCGGTCTCGACCCGCATCCAAAGACGTATCCGATTCTCATCGGACCACAGCGAGCGGAGCTCCTGGGGAGCGTACCTTTCAATCATTCAGGAGCTGGGCGGCAGGGCGGGGAGAACGATCCTCAACTCCACCGAGTATAGAGTGGTGTGGCCAGCTCGACCCGAGCCCCGATGACGAAACCAAGCGCCTTGCTTGGCGGTTACCGTTGGGAAGTGGCCAGCGCCGACGTAACCGTATCTGCCGCAGTTCCGTTGACGGAGCATACCGAATGGTTCTGGAAATGACCCTCCCCATCCAAGAGGAGGCCGCCCTCATTGCCAGGGCACAGGAGGACCCGGAATACTTCGGCCCACTGTATGACCAATACTTTCCTCAGATTTACCGGTACGTGGCTTCTAGAGTCCGGAGCCAGAGCCTTGCCGAGGACATCACCAGTGAGGTGTTCTTCAAGGCCCTGCGCGGGATTGGTCGCTATCGACACACCGGTCATCCCTTCTCGGCATGGCTCTACCAGATCGCGGTCAACGCCATCACCGATCACTATCGTTCGCGGCGGCGAACCGAGGAGAGTCTCGAACAGGGTGCCGAGCTCTCAGACCCCTCGACCCCTGTCGATGAGGACGTCGCTCAGAGGATGGGCGCCGAGGACATCTGGGCGCTCATCGAAGCGCTCCCTGAGCAACAGAGGGTGGCGATGACTCTCAAGTATGGAGAGGACCTTAGGCTCGCCGAGATCGGTGTGATCATGGGCAAGAGTGAGGGCGCCGTGAAGTTGTTGGTCTTTCGTGGCACCGCAACCCTGAGACAGCGCCTGATCACAGAACGTAGGGGACCCGGTGAGGATCCGCCCCATGGCTGACGCCCCACGCTTTGGCCACGGACCCGGCCCCCGACCCCAACCTGACGACGACCCGGATCTTCGGGCCCTCTTCGGAGAGGGTGAGAGTCGGAGTGATCCGACGTTGTTGGCGGCGGCTCGAAGGATCCGGTCTCTGGCCGCCAGCCACCCGGCCGCTGACCCCGATCCCGCCTACCGAGCCCACCTGCGCGCCAGCCTCATGGAGGAGGCCAGGTTCCGACAGCGGAGCCGCCCCCGGCACCGGCGGCGATTCGGCCTGGTATTCGGCGCCGGGCTTGGGATCGCCGGTCTGGCGATGGTTGCCGTGGTGCTCTTCTCGGTGGTCGCGGTTCCCGGAGGGGCTGCCTCGGTCACGGTTCGCGCCTCGGTCCAGGGCAATCCGCGGGTCCCGGTGACGGAGGCAATCCAGCTCAGCTTCAACCAGCCGATGGTGGAGTCCAGCGTCGTTAACGGCCTCACCATCACCCCCGCAGTGTCGTACCACGCCAAGTGGCCCGACGCGACCACCTTGGTGATCGCGCCTCAACATGACCTGGTCCCCAACGTCTCGTACGTCGTCAGCATCGCGCGGCACGCGGCCCGGGCCAAGAATGGGGCGGTACCTCTCTCCAAGGTGGTGATTCCGTTCGGTACCGAACCGGTCGCGGCGACCGCCCAGGGCTATCCCCCCTCCTTGGTGGCCATTAACCAGATGGCCCTTGCCGACGGCGCCACCGGGCTGGCCTACACCCCGAGCGGCGAGCTGTTGCTGACCGCTAGCGGCTCGGTCATCGCCTATGGTTCGACCGCGCCAGTGCCACCTCCGGCCTCGCCGTCCACCCCGAGCACGGCCGGCGTTGGTTCGGTCTACTCACTGGCCGATCTGCTGGCCCCACTCGCAACCAGCGCCTATGGGGCCGTAGCTTCACCGGACAGCCAGCAGCTGGCTTACTGGACTCTCCCCCCTGGAGGGGCCGCCACCCTCCACGTGACCCCACTCGGGGGTCAAGGGCCGGGATTGTCTCTGGCCAGCACCTCCAGCACCACCCCGGAGGTGGCCTGGCTCAACGACAGCAGCCTGCTCTACTCCAGCTCCGGGCAGCTGCTCCAGGTGAACCTTGACGGGCAGACCACCGCCGTCTACCCGTTCGTGAAGCTGGGGCAATCCGGACAGTTCACCGTCGCCTCTCAGGCCCAGGCGCTCTTTGGCTCCCCCGACGGAGTTCCCACGATCTACGACCTCAGCACTGGCTCGTCGACCACCGTGCCCGGACTCCAAGGAGTTCCCGTTTGGAATGCGGCGGGGGGACAGCTGGCTTATATCGCGATGGATGGCGGCAACCAGGCACTGTTCATCGCCGGCCCCTACGGCGGCCAGCCGCGGGAGCTGCTGGTCGCACCCCAGGGAGTCACCCTCGGAGATCTGGTGTACAGCGCGGGGTCAGATTACCTCGCCTACACCGCCGACACCCCCGGAGTTGGGAGCCAGATCGGCGCGGTCGATATCGCCACCGGCAGCAGCGCGCTGATCAGCACCAGAGTCGGTATGAGCCACCTGGCATGGTCGCCCTTCGGGAGTGAGTTGGCAGCGCTGCAGGCACTTCCGGGCGGAGCGTCTGAGGTGGTCTCGCTTCAGCTTTCGAACCCCGCGCCGACAGCCGCCAATGGGACCGCGGAGACCTCCGCGCTCGACGTTGCCAGCAGCCTCGCCCAGCTCCAGATAACAGACAGCTCCACAGCGCTGACCCAGATCCAATCCCTCCTGGCACCCGGAGCGGCCATTCCCAGCGCGGACCTCCTCCCAGGAAACTTCGACCGCTTCTACGCCGTTTCCAGCACCCCGGTGGAGCCATCGTCAGCCTCTTACCAGGTCGCCATCGAGCTGGTGCGCGACGCCACCACAGTGCACCCGGCGGCATCCCTTCAGGAGCTGGTAATGGTCAACGCTGGTGGACCGTCCCCTCTGATCACAGCCATAAGCCAGGGGAGCCTGACCACCCTGCCAACCGGCCCTCTGGTCGTATCGGCCAGCGCCAACGCCGCCCCCGGCGGAGGCGCCAGCTTCACCATCCAGTTCAACTCGGACCTCAATGCGGTGACGGTGGGTCCGCAGTCCATATCCGTGGTCGACTCGGGGCAGTCGGTGCCAAACCTTCAGATCGCCTATCAAGCCGCGACCCGTGAGGTGACCGTGATCACCGGACCACTGCCCCCCGGACCGCTGGTGCTGACCGTGGCGGCACCCCTCTCAGACGTCAACCACGTCCAGATCACGGTGCCGTATCAGCTGTCCCTGCCCAGCGCGCCTCCGGCCACCGCCGGGAGCTGATCCTAGATTCCATTGTGCAGCAGCGGCCACCCCTCTGCCTCAGCGGGTGTGGGTTTCAGAGCGCCTTGATGTCCGGCCCTGAGCCTGAGCTAGGTGCGCCCTGGGGATGAGCTTCGACGGCAGCCATAACTCGGCCCCGGGCTGGACCAGGTCATCGTTGTCACTGCTGGCGGCAGGGACGCACTGGTCGTGGAGAGCAGACCTTCAGCCGGTAGTCGCCGCCAGGGCAGCCGCCATCGCCGCCAACCGCCTGCGGTCCTGTCCGAAGCCGGACATGGCGGATGCCTGCCGTTGCTGCCAGTCCCGCGCCCGGGTGAGCAGATCGGGGTGGGTCGGGATGAACTCGGTGGTGAGCCTCCCGGCGAGGAAGTCGGGGTCGTCCAGCACCACGGCGTGGTAGGGGATGTTGGTCGAGATGCCCCCGATCCAGTACTCGAAGAGGCTGCGCCGGGCGCGCGCAGCCGCCTGATCCCGAGTCTTGCCGTAGACGATCATCTTGGCGATCATGGGGTCGTAGAAGGGACTGACCACCCCGGGACCGGCCAGAGAGCTGTCCACCCGAACGCCGGGGCCCGAGGGCTCATGGTAAGCGGAGACTCGGCCCGGGGTGGGGGCGAAGTCCTGCCATGGATCCTCAGCGTTCACCCGGCACTCAATCGCCCATCCGTGCCAGCGCACATCCTCCTGGGCGATCGACAGCCGGTCTCCAAGGGCCACTCGCAGCTGCTCCACGACCAGATCTACGCCGGTGACCAGCTCGGTCACCGGGTGCTCCACCTGGAGTCGGGTGTTCATCTCCAGAAAATAGAATGAACCCCGGGACTCGATGAACTCGACGGTCCCGGCGTTTACGTAGCCCACGGCCCGCGCGGCCTGGACCGCCGCCGCCCCCATCCGCTGCCTCATCTCCTCGGTGACTGCTGTCGACGGGGCTTCCTCGAGCAGCTTCTGGTGCCGCCTCTGGATCGAACACTCACGCTCGCCGAGGTGGATCGTGTTGCCGTGGGTGTCCGCCAATACCTGGATCTCGATGTGGCGCGGCTCATCCACCAAGCGCTCCAAGAACACCCGGGGATCGCCGAAGGACCTGGCCGCAGCGTCGCTGCAGGCCTGGATCGCGTAGCGGAGCTCCTCCTCATCACGGGCAGCCCGCATCCCTATCCCGCCTCCTCCAGCCGAGGCCTTTACAAGGATCGGGTAGCCGATCTCCCTGGCCTGGTGCAGCGCCTCCTCAGGATCGGAGATGGCCTCAGTACCGGGAACGACTGGCACCCCCGCAGCCTGCATCTTTCCGCGAGCGGTGACCTTGTCCCCCATGGCTGCCATCGCCGCCTCCGGGGGCCCGATGAGAGTCAGTCCATTGTCACTGCAGGCACGCGCCAACCTTGGGCTCTCAGACAAAAAGCCGTAGCCCGGATGAATCGCCTGGGCCCCCGTATCCTTGGCGGCTCTTACGATCCGGTCCAGGTCGAGATAGGACTGAGTCGCCGGACTTGGGCCGATCTCCACCGCGGTGTCCGCCATCTTCGTATGGAGGGCACCCCGGTCCGCCTCGGAGTAAACCGCGACCGACCTCAGCCCGAGGTCCCGGCAGGCTCTGATCACGCGCACCGCTATCTCTCCACGATTGGCGACCAAGACGGTGTCGAACATCGCGGGGTCAGCCGATGGTGACCAGCGGGTCGCCGCGGCCCACCACCTGGCCCTCGGCCACGTTCACGCTCTGGACCGTCCCGGCACGATCCGAAGGGATGTCGTTCTGCATCTTCATCGCCTCCAGGACCGCCACGGTCTGGCCGATCTCCACCGGATCTCCCACCTTCACCGGAATCTTGGCGATCAGACCCTGCATCGGCGCCCGCACCGCGCCTGATGCCGCAGGGGCGGGCTGCGAGGAGGCAGGAGCCCCGGAGACAGCCGAGAAGCCACCATCCTTGGCAAGCACCCGGACCTCGAACACCTCCCCGTCCACCTCCACGCTGAATTCACGGGCCGCAGAGGGCTCCTCTGGAGGCGGTGCCGGGGTGGGCGGAGCCGAGAACATCGGAACAGCCGCCGCGTCCCCAATCGGCTCGCTGAGGTCACCACCATCCACCAAAGCTGGTGGCCCCGAAACCTCCAGCGTTGGCGGCTCCACCGACGGCGGTTCCGGTTCATCATCCAGCCGTTCGTGTCGAGCCTCTCCCCTAATTGCCGCGGAGGCCGCCTCGGGAAACAAGATGAACTCCAGTAGTTGCTCTAAAGTTGGTTCGCCCAGGTCGCTCCGGGCCATCAGCCGACGCGCCTCCTCGAGCGTCGGCTCCAGCACGTCTCCGGGCCGTACCGTGATCGGCTCCTCACCTCCGATCACTAACTTCTGAACCTCGGGGTCCGGGGTGCCGGGAGGAGCTCCGAAGAGCCCCAGGAAATAGTCCTTCACATCCTGGGCCACGATGAGGTAGCGGTCGCCTGAGGCGACGTTGGCGACTGCCTGGGTGACCACCACCTCGGCCACCGGGCTGATCAGTGGCGGGTATCCCATTTCCGCTCTGACCCGCGAAATCTCCTCGACAACCGCAGGTCGGCGATCGGCAGCTCCCTGGGCCCGGCACTCCCAGAGCAGGTGCTGCTGCACAGAGGGGGCCAGCTGGGTCCTCAGTGTTCCGGAGTCCAGCTGCCAGCCACTGGGGTCAGCCACCAGCTCGTATAGGGGCATCACCTCCTCCAGACGATCCGCGGCGCTGAGGATCTTCGCCGGATCGACCGTGGGGGCTAGGTCGGTGCCCGCCAGCGCCGCTATGACCCCCTCGGTGTTGGGAAGCGACGCCCCTCCTGCCAGCGGGGAGAGACAGACATCGAGGCAGGTGGCGCCGGCCTCCGCAGCTGCCAGGTAGGCGAAGGATGCCTGGCCGGTGATGGTGGCGCAGTGCAGGCTCACCGGCAACCCCGTCTCTTGGAGCAGCCCGGCCACGATCGCTCGCGCACTTCCGGCGCCCAGGAGGCCTGCGAAGTCGAAGAGGCACAGGCTCTGGAACCCCATCTGCGCCAGTGAAGCTCCAAGTTTGATGAAGTGTTCCACCGAATGTGCGGGGCTCTCGGTGTAAACCAAAGCCCCCTCCGCACGTCGGCCACTGCCGCGCACCGCCGCTGCCACCCGGGAGAGGTTACGCAGATCGTTCAGCGGATCGAAGCACCTGAACACATCGAGTCCGAGTCCCGCCAGCACCCCGACGAATTTGTCCACCACATCGTCCGCAACGGGCCTGGCGCCGACCAGGGACTGGCCCCTGATGAGCCCGTAGAGCGGCGTAGTGGTGGCCTTGCGAACGGCTCGGAGGCGGTCGAACGGATCCTCGCCGAGGTTGCTCAACCCGACACCAAAGGTGGCACCGCCGAACACGTCCAGACCCGCTATCCCACTGCCCTCGAGGCGCTCTGCGAGCTCAGTGATATGTCGGGTCCTAAGGCGGCTGGAGAGCAGGGTCTGCTGCCCATGGCGCAGACTGCTCTCGATCAATCCGATCGCGGGCATTGCCTGCCAAGGTTAGCGGTCCGTGGGCTCCCCATGCGCGCTGCCCTCGCACCCAAGATGACCTGCCTTCACCGCTTCCCCGCGCAGGCGACACAGCGGACCGCCCATGGGAGCGCCTCGAGACGTTCTTTGGCGATGGCCGAACCGCAGGCCTCGCAGCTACCGTAGCGGCCCGCTTCGATTCGATCCAGAGCCACCCTGGCCTGCTCGGCGAGCTTGGACAGCTGCTCCGCCGCCCTGGCTCGCGACAGGTTGTCGGTGACCTCGGCGATGTGGTCGCCGGCGCGCTTGCCGTACTGGATCTGAGAGCCCGGCTCCGACCGCCTTTTGGTCAGGCCGTCGATCTCGCCCTCCAAGAGTTGAATCCTTCCTTCCAGGAGTTGGCGAAGCTGCTCTCTTTCGAACTCCGATGGAGATGGGGTCATCGAGCGCTGGGACCTCGGCGAACTACGTCCGGTCAGGCGGCGATATCGGAACGGTAGCGCATCCCCGCAAAACTGAGCCTTTCGAGGCCGGAGTAGGCCCTGCTCCGGGCCCTGGCTACACTCTCCCCCGCGGCCATGCAGATGAGCACCCGACCCCCAGCGACCTCGACGGCGCCTGCAGCCCCAGCCAGCGTTCCCATCTGGAATACCAGACAGCCCGCCCGGGCGGCTTCCGCGAGACCCTCAATCGGGCCGCCCTTGGAGACGGCTTGCGGGTAGGGCTCCCGTACGGCCACGACTCCGACGGCCGCGGGCTCGAGCAGCGCGGGCGCGGGCAGCTCCAAGGCTCCCTGGGCGGCCTGGAGCAGGTAGGGGACCGGATCGCCTAAGAGCGGTAACACAATCTCGGTCTCCGGGTCTCCAAAGCGCGCGTTGAACTCCAGGACCTGTATCCGGGTGCCGCTGAGCATCGCTCCCACGTACAGGCAGCCTTGAAAGGGCCGTCTGAGGCGAGACATCTCGGCCAGAACCGGTGTCACCACCTCCTCGAGAGCGCGCTGATTGATCGCCTCAACGTCCAGTCCTCGGGGCGGGCAATATCCGCCCATGCCCCCGGTCATGTCCCCCAGATCTCCGTCGAACGCTCGCTTGTAGTCACAAACCGGCGGGAGCATGACCGCTCGCTGACCGTCACAGATGGCGAAGAGAGACACCTCTGTGCCGTCCAAAACCTCCTCGATCACGACAGTTCGCCCTGGGTCTCCAAGTTCGCCGCGAACCATGAGGCGCTCTGTGACCTGGAGCGCAACTTCACTGTCCGGGCAGACAAACGCCCCCTTGCCAAGCGCCAGACCGTCGGCCTTGACCACCACCGGGCCCGGGTGAGAGAGGATATGTCGACGGGCGGCACCCACCTCATGGAAGACCCCGAACGCCGCGGTGTCGATTCCCACTCGGGACATCAGCCGTTTGGCAAACGCCTTGCTGCTCTCCAGCTCGCCCGCCAACCTGCGCGCGCCGAAGCAGAGGATTCCCGCCTGCTCCATAGCGTCGGTGACCCCGGCTGCAATCGCGGCGTCCGGCCCCACCACGACCAGGTCCACCCGAGCCTCCAGGGCCGCCCTGGCGATCGCTACACCATCGGTGACCGAGAGCTGCAGGTTACGGCCCACAGTCGCCGTTCCCCCATTTCCGGGTGCTGCGAGGACCTCGCCGACCAAGGGGCTGCGGGCACAGGCCCACGCCAAGGCGTGCTCCCGTCCCCCGCTCCCCACCACCAGTACCCGGAGGGAATGGGGCGGAGAGGTCACTCCCACTCGATGGTCGAAGGGGGCTTGCTGCTGATGTCGTACACCACCCGGTTCACGCCCGGCACCTCGTTGACTATCCTTCGACTGATGTCGGCCAAAACGTCGTAGGGAACCCTTGCCCAATCTGCGGTCATGCCATCGTCTGAGGTGACGATCCGCACCGCCACCACGTTGGCGTAGGTGCGGTAGTCTCCCATCACGCCGACGCTGCTGATGGGGGTAAGGATCGCGAAACTCTGCCAAACCTTGCCGTAGAGACCGCTCCGTTTGATCTCGTCGATGACCACCCAGTCGGCACTCCGAACCGTCTCGAGCCGCTCCTTGGTGACCTCCCCGATGATCCGGATGGAAAGTCCGGGGCCGGGGAACGGCTGCCGCATCACCAAATCGTCTGGCAGGCCCAGCGCCCTTCCGACACGGCGCACCTCGTCCTTGAACAGGTAGCGAAGCGGCTCAACCAGGCTGAAGGTCATGGACTGGGGGAGACCGCCCACATTGTGGTGGGTCTTGATCTTCCGAGCGCCAAAGGTGTCGGCCGAGGTGCTCTCGATGACATCCGGGTAAAGGGTGCCCTGAGCCAAAAAGGGCACGTCACCCATCCTTATGGTCTCCTCCTCAAAGGCGCTGATGAACTCGCGACCGACGATACGGCGCTTCTCCTCGGGGTCAACCACCCCCGCCAGCGCGCCCACGAACCGCTCGGCACCTTCCACTCGCACGATCCGCATCCGCATGCTTCGAGTGAGTACGTCGATCACCCGGTCGGCCTCACCACGCCGCAAGAGGCCGTTGTCCACGAACACACAGGTCAGCTGATCTCCTATCGCTCGATGCACCAGGGTGGCGGCCACGGCCGAGTCCACTCCCCCTGACAGAGCGCAGATCACCCTCTCTCCTCCCACCTTGCGGCGGATCTCAGCGACCGCCTGCTCGACGAAACTGCTGGCTTCCCAGTTCCCCTCGCATCCGCAGGTTCGATAGAGGAAGTTGCGTAGCATCTCCGAACCCTGCGGAGTATGCGCAACCTCGAGGTGAAATTGAATTCCCACGCTGCCGCCTGGCCCGGACATCGCGGCCACCGGGCTGTTGAGGGTATGGGCCATGACCCGGTAGCCGGGAGGCAGCTCCTCTATCACGTCGCCGTGGCTCATCCACACCGGCATCTCCTGTGGGAGTCCCGAGAAGATTCCCTCTTCGCGGTCCACAACGACGGCGGCCAGACCATACTCTCGCTTGGCGGCCGGGCGCACTCTCCCTCCCAGGTCGTGAGCGAGTAGCTGCATGCCGTAGCAGATTCCCAGGATGGGGACGCCCAGACTGTAGATCTCCGGATCCGGCCTGATGGCGTCGGCGTCGTATACGCTGGCCGGGCCGCCGCTCAGCACCAGCCCACGAGGATGCTGGCGGCGCACCTCCTCTACCGAGATCGTCCCGGGAACCAACTCGCAGTAGACCTTCAGCTCTCGGATCCGGCGCGCGATCAGCTGGCTGTACTGGGAGCCGAAGTCGAGTATCAGGACGCGCTCAGCGCCGACCTCCATCGTCTCACCACCGCCCTCTACCTCGACTGTCCCCGGAGCGGCGGTGATCATCTGCCCTGGTCCCCAGCCCTCAACGAGCCATCCCGACCTGTTGGGCTTGCTGGAAGAGCTTGCCCTCAGTCAGGATCGCCGGGGCGATGACCAGCTCGGTTTGCTGGAACTCTTCGATGGTGCGAGCCCCACAGACCCCCATCGCCGCCTTGATTGCTCCGACCAGGTTCTGACTCCCGTCGTCCACCCGGGCCGGGCCCAACAGTAGCTCGCGCAGGGTGGCCTTGGTTCCAACCTTGATCCGCGTCCCCCGGGGCAGGTTGGGGTCCGGTGTCGCCATCCCCCAGTGGTGCCCCTTCCCCGGAGCCTCTTCCGCAGAGGCGAACACGGACCCGATCATGACCCCGTCAGCGCCGGAGGCGAAGGCCTTGGTGACGTCGCCACCGACGCGCATGCCTCCGTCGGTGATCACGGTCACCGACTTGCCACCGGTCCGGCGATGGTCATTGCGAGCGGCGGCGACATCGGCTGTCGCAGTCACCTGTGGCACTCCAATGCCCAGCACCCCGCGGGTGGTGCAGGCGGCCCCGGGGCCAACCCCCACCAGGATTCCGTCGACCCCTGTGGCCATCAGCTCCAACGCGGTGTAGTACTCCACACAGTTGCCGACCACCACGGGGAGGCGGGATTGGGCCATCAGATGGGCAAAATCCAACTGGCGATAGGAGCGGGAGATGTGCCGTGCGGTGAGCACGGTGCCCTGCACGAAATAGATGTCCGCTCCGGCCTCGGTCGCGATTGGGAGGCGGTGCTCAGCATCGGCTGGAGTGGTCGACACCCCGCAGAGCACGTTCTCGCGCGTGATCTCCTCGATCCGACGGGCGATCAGCTCGTCTTTGACCGGTTCCAGGTACAGCCGCTGTAGCAGCTGATTGACCTTGTCCCTTGGAGCCTCCGCTATCTCCTCATATACTGCGGCCGGGTCCTCATATCTGCAGTTGACACCGTCCAGATTCAGGACCGCCATGGCTCCGAGGCGCCCCATGGCGACTGCGAAGTGCGGGTCGACTACTCCATCCATGGCAGAGGCGAGGATGGGAACCGGGATCTCGACGTCTCTAATTCGCATGGTGATGTCGATCTCGTCGGGGTTGATGGTGACCTTCCCGGGGACCAAGGCCACCTCGTCGAAGCCGTAGGCCCGCCTTGCCCGCTTCCCACGTCCCAGTTCAATATCCAAGCAAGGCCACCTCCCAGTCCCGGTCTCCAGGTGCGCGGGACCGCCCATAGACTGCGCTATCCCTTGGCAAAGCATAGCAGATGACGCTGGCGCCTCAGCCCGCGGAAGGCGCTATTTAGTGGTCTACGACGTTGGCATCCACTTCATGTGGTGGAACCGCGGACCGGTGCCGTTCAGCTGGCCGTGAGCGTAGCCCGGATGACGATTCGCTGAGTGTCCACCCACAGGGGGGTGCAGGTCACCAGAGTCAGGAAGTGCCCCTGGCTGATCGGCTGCAGCTGGGTCACCTGTGACGGGTTCTCCACCCATACCTGGGTGATCGTGTAAGTGAACTGCTGGCAGTTGCGAGCTGTGATCAGAATCTGGTTCCCCGCCTTGAGGGTGCCCAACGGCTCGAAATTGGGCTCTCGATGGAGGGCCAATAGCATGTTCCCGACCCCCCCAGGACCGGGGGAGTCCGAGTAGTGCACTACCGACCTCTGGGTGAGCATCCCCCAATTGCCGTTGCCCGCGACTCCCTCAACCCCAGGCAAGCTGGGAAAGGCCACCAGCGCGTACTCCGAGTTGGCCGGTCCCGTCCCGCACGCGGGCACGGTCGCGGGGGTGGTGGAGTTCACGGGCGTTTCGTTCTGCTGGGGGATGACCTTGGTGATAGCGCTCTTGGGCCCCAGCCACTTCTGAAGGAGCTGCTTGTCGTTTCCGCCTCGGTGCAGCACCCCTAGGACCGGCGGCAGCAGCACTCCGATCCCGGCCAGCACCAGGACTGCCCCGGTGATCGCCAGGATATTCCCAATCCGACGCCGCCTACCCCACCCCGCGAATCTCGACCTCATCGCGGCTCCTCCTGAACTGGCATTCATGGTAACCGACCTCGCGGAAGTTGAGCGCCGTCACACCCGTCGCGGAGCTTGTTACGCAGCCGTTGTCAATACAGGACGCCCAATTCAGTGGCTGTGGGGACACAATCCCGGCGTGATGCAGGCAACCGCACCCCAACTGGGCATGACCGATGACTGGGAGCTCCCGCCCCCAACCCTTCCGACCGATACCGCGACGCTTCTGATCGTCGACGACGACCCCGCGATGCTGCAGCTGGTCCAACTGATTGCCGCTGAGAGCGGCTATGGAGTCGCCACCGCGGCAAGTGGAGCTCTGGGCCTTCGGCTGGCGATAGAGGAAGAACCGGACCTGATTCTCTTGGATCTTGTCCTGCCTGACATGAGCGGCGTGGAGGTCTGCCGCAGGCTTCGCGGTGCCGGGGTGAAGTCCACGGTGATGATGGTCTCCTGCCTACACGACCCCGAGGATGTCGTCGTGGGTCTCGAGGTGGGCGCCGACGACTATCTGCGCAAGCCATTTGAGGTGCGGGAGTTGGTGGCGCGAATCAACGCCAGGCTTCGTAGAGCCCGCCTGATGCGTTCCGCGGCAACCCAGAATCGCATGTCCTTCCCAGGGCTCATCATTGACTTGGGCCGCCACGAGGTTCGCCGGGACGACCGCACCTTGTCGCTGACACCCACCGAGTTTGGAATCCTGAGCGCCCTTGCCCGCAATGCTGGCCGCGTCGTTTCCAGGCCCCAGCTGATCGCGGACGTGTGGCGCCGCCGGGACCCCTACCAGGTCCATTCCCTGGATGCACATCTCTACCGCCTTCGGCGCAAGCTGCAACCTCGCGCCGACGGCCCGCACTACATCCACGTCGTAATCGGCGCCGGCTACCGGTTCGAGTACCAACCAGGGCGCGACCCGGTGCTGCCCCTGCGACGCGGCACGGGCGGCTTAAGGCTAGGGGTAGACCCCGCGGGCACTTGAGGCCCGCGCCACCCGCCCGATCGCAATCGCGTAGGCGGCTTCGCGCAACGAGATGTGGTGGTGGGCCGAGTAGGCCCAGACCTGGTCGGCGGCCCTTAGCATGGCCCGCTCCAACTGGGAGCTAATTTCCGACTCCTCCCAGAAGAATGATTGCAAGTCCTGCACCCACTCGAAGTAGGAGACGGTAACCCCGCCGCCGTTGGCGAGGATGTCCGGCACCACCACGATGCCGTCCTCCGCCAGCACCGCCTCCGCAACAGGTGTCACCGGACCATTTGCGCCCTCCGCCACAATTCGGGCACGGACATGAGAGGCGTTTCCAGCGTTGACCACACTTTCAACCGATGCTGGGATCAGCACCGTTACCGGCAGCGCCAACAGCTCCTCGCGGCTGATCGCGTCCCCGCTCACCCCCGCTTGGCTCAGCTGCCCGCCTTCGGCCTTCACCTGGTCCATCGCGACCAGGTCGAGGCCGCCATCGTTGTGCCAGCCCCCGGTGTGGTCGGAGACGGCGACGACTCGACATCCGGCCGCAGCCAGGAGGCGGGCGCAGGTGGCCCCGACAGTGCCGAAGCCCTCAACTGCAACGGTCGCCCCTTCCAGGCTGAGACCGGTGTTGCGCATGGTGTGCATCAGGACCGTCGCCAACCCACGACCTGGCGCCTCGATCCGGCCAACCGAACCGCCCGCCTCAATCGGCTTGCCGGTAACGGCGGCGGTGACTGAGTAACCCTCGTGCATGGAGATGGTGTCCATCATCCAGGCCATCACCTGGGGCCCGGTTCCAATGTCGGGTGCGGGAATATCACGCTCTGGCCCCAGCAAAAGTCGAATCTCGGTGGTGAACCGTCGCGTCAGTCGCTCCAGCTCTCGCGAGCTGAGCCGTGTGGGGTCAACTCGCACAGCACCCGCCGCTCCCCCGAAGGGAAGTGACATCACCGCGGTCTTCCAGCTCATCAACATCGCCTGCGCCTTGGTCCCCTGCACCGTCGCCCCAGGCTCGTATCGGATGCCGCCCTTCGCAGGACCGCGGGCCAGACTGTGATGGACGCGGAATCCGGTGTAGACCTCCACCGACCCGTCATCGCGCACCACTGGAAAATGCACCTGAAAGACCCGCTTGACCTCTCGCAGAACAGCGTGGAGGTCATCGCTGAGGCGGAGGAATCGCGCCGCCTGGTCAACTCTGTGCTGGCCGGTCGCGTACAGATCCTCGATGGTTTCGGAAGGCGCAATCACCGCGCCAGTATATGCCTTGCTCAACGGCAGCGGGGGAAATGGCGACTCACTCTACCGCGTTCAAATATCACACTCAAATGACTTTCAGCGCGCTTAGCATTCACCTCCCCATCACACACGGGCGCGCATGTGTGCAACAATCCGATGGATTGAACTGCGAAGCACTCAACGCGAACCCTGCACCCCAGCACCGCTGAGTTGGTTTGGGTTCGGCAGAACACCAGACGCAGCCATAACGCGGCGACATCGATCGCCGCCACATCACTAGGAGGCGACACATGCCCCGCACGACCAGAAGGACTGGCGCCAGGCGCACAACTGCGCGCACGCCCAGTCGCACCACCGCTCGGCCGACAGCGCGCCGGACATCTGCCAAGGCCGCGACGCCCCGTCGCACTGCGGCGCGTCGCACCACCAGGACTCCGATCAGTCGCGTGACGCCAGCCGCTCTGAACAGGAGTCTTGCCACCCAGTTGAAGGCCCTGGAGAAGCGGCTTGCGGAGTTGGAGCGCAAACTGGATCACGCGATGACCCGCAGCGCGTCCACCGTTACAACCAGCGTCCGGCGGGCGCCCGTACGACGGACCGCCGCGCCCCGCAGCGCTGCACGAAGGCCATCCAGCGGTGCAGCCCCAGCGCGTCGACGCACCAGCCCAGCGGCGGCCAGCACCCGCCGTACCACCTCAACACGACCCACGGTGAGGCGGAGCACCACGGCTGCTTCCCCAGCGACACGACGACGCACCACCTCAGCCACGCGCACCGTGGCCGCAGCGGCTCCAATCGCGAGGCGCCGAACTTCGAGCAGCCCGGCCGCGAGCTCACGCAGGAGGACGGGATCCGCTGCACCGGCGCGGCGGTCAGGCGCCGCCAGCGCCGGGACGGCGACGCGCAGTCGGCGGACCGCAACTGCCGCTCCGAGAAGCTCGCGAACCACAGCCTCACGGCCCGCAGCCAAGCGCACCGCGGCCCCCCGCGTCCGACGGGAGACACCGCAGCCAGTGGCGCGCCCCGCTGCCCGGCGTCGCGGTCGAATCACTCTGGCTGGAGCGTCCTCTGACTCCTGAGCGACAAGGTTAGGCGCTAATGAGGGAGCGGGCCGTGTGTCCGCTCCCTCTTCTATTTCCCAGGTACTACGCCGCGCAGTCTGGCGACTGCTTCGTCCATCTCCTCTGCGGTGACGTCCAGATGGGTCACGGCACGCACCGTGTGCCGCCCGAACGCCACCATCTTCACCCCCACCGACTCGGCGGCGGCGAGGACGAAGTCGGCAGGTGACTCCGTCTCCATGAGAACAATGTTGGTCTGAATGGTGGCGGGGTCAACAGAGAACCCAGGGATCTCGGCCAGGCCATCAGCCAACCGCCGCGCCTTTTCATGGTCCTCATTAAGGTGGGGCAATTGGTGCTCCAACGCCCAGAGACCGGCGGCTGCAAGGACACCCACCTGGCGCATCCCACCCCCCAATCGTTTGCGCCAAATGTGGGCCCGCTGGCGCACGCTGCTGGGGCCGACCCAGACCGACCCGGCGGGACAGCCCAAGCCCTTGGACAGGGAAAAGTTGACAGTGTCCGCGCAACCCGCAAGCTCACTGAGCCCGAGCTCCAGATAGGCAGCCGCGTTGGCCAGCCGAGCCCCATCAAGGTGCACCATGAGCCCCATGGAGTGAGCATGGTGCAGGGCGGCCTTCAGATCGACTAATGGCGCGACACTCCCACCGCGACGGTTGTGGGTCTGCTCCAGACAGAGCAGGGTGCAGGCTGGTTCGTGAGTCGGGTCTGCCAAGCGCCGCAGGGAGTCAAGCTGAGATGGCGACGGGCATCCGGCGTTGGGGGCGTCGAAGTTACGCAGTTGAACCCCTGCCACGACCGCACTCCCGGCCAGTTCGTAATGCAGGATGTGTGCCTCAGCGTCGACCAAGACCTCGTCGCCCCGTTCGGTTAGAGCGGCGATGGCGATCAGGTTGGACATGGTCCCACTGGGACAGAGGAGCGCGCTCTCCTTGCCCAACAAGTTGGCGATGGCCTCCTCCAACGCACGGACGGTTGGATCCTCGCCGAAGACATCATCTCCAACTTCGGCCGCCGCCATCGCCTGGCGCATACCGGCGGAGGGACGGGTCACGGTGTCGCTACGCAGGTCGATGATCTTTTCCACTACCGCAACCATGCTATCGGTTCGCGTGCGCCGACCTCAGCCGCCAGGAGTGCTCTCGTGGGTGACGGCGGCGTCCAGGAACTCCACCCGGTCGCGACCGGCGCGCTTGGCGTGGTAGAGCGCGCGATCCGCCAGATCCAGAAGATTGCGCGCTCCACGGGTTCCCTCGGGAAAGCTGACACCGCCGATGCTGACCGTGATCTGAACTACGTTCCCGTCCTCGCACGGGACCTCCATGGTGGCGACCGCCTGGCGGATCTTCTCCGCCACCAGGTGGGCCTCCTCGCGACCGGTGTTGGCCATCACCACCACGAACTCCTCGCCTCCATAGCGAGCGGCCAGGTCCGACTTGCGGATTGTGTCGAGCACCATCGCCGCCACCGCCCGCAGCACCTTATCCCCGGTTGGATGGCCGAAGCTGTCATTCACCGACTTGAAGTGGTCGAGGTCCAGCATCAACACCGACAAGCTCGCACTGGCGCGCTCCGCAACATTGACCTGTTGATCCAGGTAGCCGACCAAGAAGCGATAGTTGTAAAGGCCGGTCATGGCGTCGGTGGTTGCCTCACGCCGAGTCACCACCAACTGCACGCTCTTGTTCACCGCGGTCACCATCTGGCCAGCCACGGCGCGACAGATCGCAGTGTCCTCCTCCACATACGGAGCTCGCTTGTTGGCGACGATCAGTACCCCGATGTTCCTGCCCTCGACCTCCAACGGCTCCGCCAGACAGTCGCGCAATCCGATGCGCTGTTCCAGTGGTCCGCGCTCGGAGCTGTTGAGGAGAGATCGGGCCACAAACCTGGGTTCGCGCAGGAGTCTCCCTAATATTCCTTCGCTCTGCTCGAGCTCCGACCACTCCAGATCCGGCTCCGCCACGCCGAAGGTGATGAGGAAGTTCGGGCCTGCAGGGTCCTGGGCTCGGAGCAGGACCATGGCGATCTCGGTGTGCAGCAAAGGGCACAGGCTCTTCAGGACCTGGCTCAGGGCCTGTTCAAGCGCCACATTTCCCGTCAGTGTGGACGCGATGACGCTCCGCCCCAGCGCCAGCATCAGCTGGTGACGTAGCTGGCGTCGCATGATTTCAAAGTTTGCCGCGAGTCTGGTGACCTCCTCAGCGCCGTCGATCTGTACCGGGGTTGCGTAAACATCCTGGCCAAGGCGCTGCACCGCTTCGTTGAGACGCCGCAACGGGCGATTCAGGTAGCGTTCTGCGAGAACGAAGACCAGCATCATCCCCACCAGCAGGACCGACGCCACCGCCAAGGCGACCGGCACCGCCAGCTGGCTGGCGGTGGGAGCCACCGCGGTCGTCGATTGGACCACCACCAGAGTCGCCACCTGGCGGCCCTGGCTCCCCCGCAGGAGCTGACCCGCGGCCGTGAACCGCCGGCCGCCAGCGGAGATGGCTCCCACCGCCTTGGGCCCGGCGATTGCCGTCAGAACCGTGCTGGACGCCACGCTGCCGGCTCGTTGGGTACTGCCACCAGCGGTGCCGCCGAAAACGTATCGCCCGGCCGACACCAGCAGGAGCTGGGTGGGGGTGCCGCCGGACGAGAGCAGTTGACCAGCGAAACGCAGAGTGTCGGCACTCACCGGCGTCAGAACCAGCACATAGCCAAGGACCTTGCCACCAGCCGCCACCTTGGAGATTGCGACCCCGTATATCCCTGAACCCCAGGCAAGAAAGGCTCCACCAGACCCGCAGAGGAAACCACCCCCAATTGCCGCCGTCGCCGTGGCTCTCAGTGAGGCCAGTGGCGCACCACCGGTGGAGCCGGCGAGCACCTCCGCCGACGGTCCCAGATACGCGACCACGTGGGCTCGGGTCGAGGTGGCGTCGAGAGCCGCCTGATGGCCCAGCGCGGACACTCCCTGCTCAAACGACGCGGTGGTCTGAGGAAGCGCCCCGAGCTGGCAGGCCAGGCCCGAGCTGACCGTCGCCGACTCCAATCGCACCAGACTGAAGCCGAGCCGGGCAGAACCACTGGCAGCCTCCAGCTGCTGCTGCGCTCCCGCGTTCTGGGTCTCATACCAGGCGACCGCAGCAGCAGCGACTGCGGTCGCGATCCCCACCACGATGAGGATCACGGCAAATTGGAAGGTGAACGACGGCCGGCGCGGCCGGCGTCTGGACTCAGGCGGTGATGCCAACTGCGGTTACGAGATGCCTCCGGTGGCGCTACCGGGTGCACGGCCTAACCTGGTGTCTCGGGCCCTTGGTGGAGGGCCAGCCTCAAGAACGTTTGTCGGCACCCGCCCTATGATGTCCCCACCGTAGCCTGCCCGCGTGCGGTCAGGGGAGCCAGGAGGTAGCGATGAAGTTACGCTGGCCAAACGGTCCGATGACGGGTGGGAGAAGCTGGCAGATGGAGATCGGATTGCCCAGGGGTGCTGCATGCCGGAGGTGATCATCTCCTTCCTGGACGGGGAGACCCTGTACGGGGAGGTTCCGGTGCTGCACATGGATGACCCCTTCTTGGAAGTGGAGCTTCACACCCTTGACGGAAACACTCGCCAGGCGCTGGTTCCAGTGAGCGCGGTGCGCCAGATCGACGCCAACTCGGTCCCCCTGCTGGAGGAGGGTCAGGACATCAAGGAGATGCCCCGCGTCGCGCTCCACTTCCTGGACGGTCAGGTATTCCGGGCGCATGTGGTTGCACCCGCAGCTCTGCAGCGTTTCGGAGCGGTATGGGACGTCGTTGAGGCCGGTCGCGAGGACCATCGCATCCTCGCCATCCCCTACACCTCCCTGAAGGCGGCGTTCTACGTCCGCCACTGGGACACCCGCCGCCCGGAGGATCGCCAAGGGGTGTCGGCCGACCGCGAGCGGCGAAAGTTGGCCGAGATCCAGGCGCGCCGCAGCCGCGCTGCGCTCCAAGGCAAAGCGACTCGGACTGCCGGGTTGATGGGCCGGGTGGCATCCGCACGCGGCACGGGCGAACCTGGTCCAGGAACCGAGACTACCGACCCAAGCTAACCCGGAAGGGGGTTGCGGGAATCGCCCCCCTGGGAGCCTCTGCTATTTGTAGCGGAAGGTGATCCGCCCACGGGTCAGGTCGTAGGGACTCAGCTCGACCTTAACCTTGTCCCCGATGAGGGTCCTGATGTAATGCTTGCGCATTTTGCCTGAGATGTAGGCCAAGACCGTCTGACCGGTTTGAAGCTCAACTCGAAAGACCGCGTTGGGCAACGGCTCAACCACAGTCCCCTCAAGCTCGATCGTCTCCTCCTTCTGCTCCTCTGGGGGAGCAACACGGGAGACGCGGGGGCGCGCGGGGCCCCTCCGGGGGCGGCGACCCATGGAACGTCGCGCCAACTGCCAACCTCCACTTCTATGTTCCGCACCGTTCGGGTGACCGACCCGAACCCTGATTGTATCCCCTGGCAGCGCTCAGCCCGGATCCGCCCTCGTGATCAGCCCCCCGCCACCATCGTGGCGAGCACCCACCGAGTGGCTCAGGGTCCCAAAGCCCACCAGCTCACAGTCGATGCGGTCGCCAGGCTCCAAGAGCCGGCCCACCTCCTGTCCACTGCCCCCGCCCACCGTCCCACTCGCCACCACCTCACCGGCCGCCAAGGGCTCGGCGCCGGAGGCGTAGGAGATCATCTCCGGGAACGTCCAGCGGGCATCCCCGAGCCGACCCCTGGCGACCTCCAGCCCGTTGAGGTAGGCGACGGCGATCAGCTCATCCGGGTCGGGTACCTCGTCCGCGGTCACCAGCCACGGCCCAAGGCCACTCGCGAAGTCCTTGGACTTGGCCGGCCCCAAGCGGACCTGCATCTCCGCGCGTTGAATGTCCCGGGCAGAGAAGTCACAGAAGATGGTGTATCCGGCGATGGCCTCGAAGGCGGAACCCTCGTCGAGATCTCTACCACCGGACAGCAGGACACATGCGAACTCCAACTCATAATCGAGAGCGTCACTGTAGGCGGGCCAGGGAACGATCTCCCCGGGGGGCAAGATCGTTGAGGGGTTGCCCTTGTAGTAGACCGGCCGACGGTACCACTCGGGAGGAATCGGCTCGCCCCGGCGGGCTGCGCCGGCTGCGACGTGCTGTTCAAAGGCGTAAAAGTCCCTCAGCATCGGAGGAGAGAGGAGCGGCCGGCGCTCCACAAGGTGCTCCGGCCAGCGCAGCGGAACGCCTGAAGGACTCGTCGCCCCCGGCTCAGCTGCCGCGGCCAGCCCTACCGCCTCCGCCAGCATCTCCATGCCCCGCGACCCTCCTCGAAGCAGAGCCGTGAGGTCGGGAGGAAAGGTGGCACTGGCCCACCGCGCGGCATCCCCGGACCCCGCCTTGGACCACCACAACTCGCCGGCAGCGGTGACGTCAATCAGACTTGGCGCCCCCCTTGCCTCGTCCGAATGGGCGGCCACGACCCTGGTGACCTCCCCCACCGGGCCCCGCAATCCGACGGTGGCCAAACGCACAGCGACCCTCAGTCGTCTTCCATGAGCGGCATCCAGGACTCGGCGTACTCGACTATTTCAGCGGGGAGAACCGCTGTCTCCGGATGCAGGGGCCGTCGCGCGTCGATCATCACCGCCACCTCATCGTGGTGGGTCTTGGTCCCCTGCAGGTCCCTTTCGATCGCCTTCGGCTGGGGTCCGTGGTGGATCCCCTGGGCGTGCCAGGTCATCATTCCCGCGTCGATTCCAGCCCGACTCATGAAGGTCCCGGCGTGATAGAAAAGAACCTCGTCGTAGTCGATGTTCCGATGGTAGAAGGGAAGCCGGACAGCCCCGGGGTCGTCAATCCCCTCCACCCTGCGTGGGGCGAAGGTGCAGAGAACGAAGCCGGAGGTCCGCAGGGTGGTGTGAACCGACGGGGGCAGGTGGAACCGCCCTGAGGTCACAGGCCTGATATCCCGAACGTTCAGCGCGTAGGCGCTGAGGTCTCCCTTCCATCCCACAGTGTCCAGCGGGTCGAAGGGATAGAACACCCTGGTCCACTCGCCTTCGCGCTCGATCACCATCTCCCACTCCCCAGACGAATTCGGAGGGGTCGGCACCATCGGGAGTTCAGGCAGCCGAAGTACCCCGCGGTCGAACGGGGAGTGCTGCCCCATCCGGTCGGCCGGCGGAAGCTCCGGCATCTCGGCCGACGCGATAACGAGGAGGAAGCTCTCACCCTGAGAAGGAAAGAGCCGGTGAGTGGTTCCGCGAGGCAGCACCAGATAATCGCCCTGCTCGTAGGCGATCCTCCCAAAGTCGGTGAGCATCTCGCCCTGGCCCCGGTGAACGAAATAGATGAGGTCGGAGTCGGCATTCCGATAGCAGTAGGGCATCGCTTCCCTGCGCCGGGAAACATGAATGCGCACGTCCTGGTTTCCCAGCACCGGGGTCATCCGCGCGCGACGATCGTCGGCGTCCGCAGCCGCCACCTGACGAAGGTCGTAGGCTCTCGGGCGGAGCGGCCCTTCGATTCGTAGCCACTCGGTGGGTGCATGTAGGTGGTACAGGTGGGAGGCGGGGCCGAAGAAGCCCTGGCGGGCGAACTCCTCCTCAATCGTCCCCTCTGGAAGGTCGCAGTGTGCCTGACGGCTGAAACGCCCTCGAGACTGGGGAAACATCAGCTCACCCTCCGGAAAATGTGATGACAGTTTTGATGTCGTCGGGCCGGCGGTCAAAGGCGTCCTGAAAGCTCTCAGCGGGGACGCGCCGGCTGACCAGCTCCTCCACAACTCCGGGCCAACGTCGGATAGCAGCGCCGAGCATTCGGGCGGCCGCTTCGAAATGGGTTCGGTTGGCGTTGACGGTTCCGAAGACCAGCTTGTTGCCCAGAACCATGTCCAAATTGAGCGCATCGGCGTCCACGGTCACAGTCCTGGAGCCGGCGGTCACCGAGCTTAGGCAGCAGACTCCGTCATGGCCCGTCGACGCGATCGCGGCCATCGCAACCGCAGAGACCCCAGTTGCCTCGAAGACCAGATCCAAGTTGCCCAGCTCCTTGCCAAGGCCGCCCACCGGATGCTTGTCGGCGTCCAGAAGGGTCGCCCCGATTTCCCTGGCTACCCGGGCAGACCGAGAATCCGCAGCCGCCTTGGCCACCAGGTAGACATCAAGATCGCGGAGACGGAGAAAAACCGCCGCCAGGAGCCCGATCGCCCCAGCGCCACAGACCAAAGCCCGCTTTGGCTCCCAAGGGAAGCGATGCCGCTGGATGCCGTATGCCTGCATCAGCCCCTTTTCCACTATTGAGCTGGGTTCCATCAGGACGCCAACCCGGGAGAGCCTCGGGGCCAAGGGAATCAGGTAGTCCTCCGACTCCAGGTACTGCTCTGCCATATACCCATCCCGGCCCTTGATCCCCCGCTCCGTGTAGTGGCCTGTCAGGCAGTCGTCGCTCTGGCCGTTGGCACACGGAAGGCATCGCT
Source organism: Candidatus Dormiibacterota bacterium (assembly GCA_027313505.1). Taxonomy (GTDB): domain Bacteria; phylum Chloroflexota; class Dormibacteria; order Aeolococcales; family Bog-877; genus AG-12. The sequence goes on along the minus strand of DAHVDN010000001.1, from coordinate 55,046 downwards.
CCGGACACGGTCGGCGAACGGTCGCTACGACCAGCTGACCGACCTCGAGCCCACTCCCAGGTGGCACCTTGAGCACCCGACCAAGATTCTCGTGCCCCATGACCAGGACACTTCGGCCGGCGGGCGACTCGCCGTAGCCCTGGTTGGCGATCTCCAAGTCGGTGCCGCACACTCCGACCTCAACCACTTCAACCAAAACGCCGGGCGACTCGTTGCCCTCCTTGCTCTGGACGTCCCCTGCTCCGGAGGGCTCCGAGATGTCAGCCAGATGGACGCTGCCCTGCTTCCCTGGCGTGGTCGCTATCGCCTTCATACCCTGCCTCCGTGGCTTGCGGTTCTGGCCTCCAAGCCTACCGCTATCGGTCGGGCGCCAGGGTGATGCCTCGCAGGTCGAGCGGCCTGCGGATGGCGAAGTACACCGCGGTGCCGACAACGGTCACCAGCAGCCGATCAAAGGCCCGGTTCAGGAGGGCGATGGCAGCGGCAACCGGCGCCGGTACTCCGAACGCGATAAGAAGGAAGGTCATCGACCCCTCATATGCGCCGATCCCACCGGGCAGCAGGCTGATTCCGCCGGCGAGGTGGGCCACCGCGTACACGAAGGCCACCTGATAGGTCCCAAGCTCCACCCCCACACTCCTGACTGTGAAGTAGAAGACCGAGATCGCCACCACCGCCGCAACCGGCCCAAGAGCCGCCGGTATGAGGGTCGCCGGTCGGCGCGCGATGAAGATCACATCATGGTGCAGCGCCACGAGGTCCGGCTCGAAGCGACGAACCAGCGGCACCTTTACGGCGAGGCTCATGACCCTGGCGAAAGCGGCCGGCCACAGCAGCAGCAGAGAGATGGCGAGAATGCCGATGAGAGCGGTGACCACGGCCGCCTGAGCCCCGGGAAACCTGCCGGATCCCGGCACCGCGGCCGCAATCAATCCGACTGGGTAGAGAACCTCTTGAACCACGACGGTTGCGGATACCTCACCCAGATTCACCTTCGCGTGCTGCCGCATGATGAACGCTCTGGACAGCTCGCCCAGCGGCAGAATTGAGGTCGGCTGGCCCGCCAGGTAGATCAAAATGGTCTCGAGCGCCCCGTGATCCAGCTTGAGCGGCTTCATGAAGAGGTGCCATTGCCATCCCTTGAGAACGTAGTAGGCCATCGCCAGACCGAGAACAACCGGTAGATAGACAAGGTGAAAATGTGAAAGGGCGGTCCCCAGGTCATGAGGGTTTACGGCCACCACGACCAGGACCAGGATCCCCACGCTGACCAACGCGGGGAGCAGCCGACGCATGCGCGGCAGCTTTAGCCGCCTCAAGGTCTCCTTCATGTTTGCAGTTCACGATACATTGGCAGCACAGACAGGGAGCGGTGGGACCTGCGTACTCAGTGGTAGTGGCGGGCTATACTCTGGCCAACTAGTTTGGGTTCAGGGGCGGTCGGATGGCAGGTGTCCTATGTCGGCGCTTCTAGAGATCGAGGGCCTGAGCACCCATATTCGCGTTCGCCGCGGCGAGGTCGTGGCCCTGGATCGACTGGACCTCGAGCTGGAGCGTGGGGAAACCCTGGGTCTGATCGGCGAGTCCGGTTGCGGAAAGACGATGATCGCTCTGTCAATCATGCAGCTGCTGCCGAAAGGGGCATTCGTGGCCCACGGGAGCATCCGCTTGGAAGGACAGGAACTCTTGGGCCTGCCCGAGAGCCGGATGAGGGCCATCCGGGGGGCGGAGATTGGGGTGATTTTCCAGGACGCCACCGCAGCACTCAATCCCACCATGACTGTGGGCGACCAGATCGCAGAGGGAATAGCGGCTCATCACCGGCTCTCGCGCCGGGAGGCGATCGGAAGAGCATGTGCAGCGCTCGAAGCTGTCGGAGTCAGCGACCCCAGGCGCATCTCCGGCGCGTACCCGCATCAGCTTTCGGGGGGCACCCGCCAGCGCGTACTCATCTCCCTGGCGACCGCCTGTGAGCCGAGGTTACTGGTAGCCGACGAGCCCACCAGCGCTCTGGACCCGGCCTTGGCCGAGCAGGTCATGGGCGTTCTGCAGGCGGTGAAGCAACGGATGGGCCTTTCCTTGTTAGTGCTCACCCACGATCCCGCCGTCGTGGCGGGCTGGGCTGACCGAGTCGTTTGCATGCGAGCCGGCCGGGTTGTACCAAGCGATCTGGGGACCGAAGCTCGAGGAGCAGACCCGATTCCAACCAACCACCGCCTACCGCCAAGCGCTTGGGGACTCTCCTAGCCGCTGATGGCGTCGGTCGTCCCGAGCTCCGAGTCTCAGGGCGGCCCAGAGCACTGCCTGCCCCGAGTGGGGTGGCAGGTGACGACAAACGGGTCGACCCCCAGTGCCCGTGGCGGCCCGGTGCCTGGCCACAATTCGAGATGGCGGCCAGCCATCGAACAGGCGCCCTCCGGATCGGTTCAGCCACGCACGCTCCGAAACTGTGCCGAGGTCTGGATTGGACCGCTATACTCCGGGGAACTTAGCGAAAGTTCACCCGCGGATTCCTTAGGGACTAAGAGTTGGCAGCACTGTTAGAGATCCGGGACCTCAGGACCTACATCCGGCAGCGCAAGGGCGAGGTGCGGGCAGTCGATGGGGTTAGCCTCTACATTGAGGAGGGGGAAACCCTGGGGCTCGTGGGGGAGTCGGGATGTGGCAAGACCATGACCGGCATGTCGATCATGCACCTCCTCCCGCCTGGCGGTTACATAGCCCCGGGCAGCAGCATCCAGATCTCTGGCAAGGAGCTGGTGGGGATGCCGGAGAAGGATCTCCGACATGTCCGAGGAAACGACGTCGCAGTCATCTTCCAGGACCCCATGACCTCGCTCAACCCGACCATGTCAATCGGGAATCAGATCGCGGAGATGGTGAGGATTCATCGTCAGGTCTCGCGGAAGGAGGCCCTGGAGAGAGCTGCGGAGGTGTTGGGCTTGGTCGGTATGCCCAACCCCCGAGAGCGGCTCACCGACTATCCTCATCAGCTTTCCGGGGGGCTGCGACAAAGGGTGATGATCGCCATGGCGCTCTCGTGTGATCCCAAGCTGCTCATCGCCGATGAGCCGACCACTGCCCTGGACGTGACCATCCAGCTCCAGATCCTTGAGCTCCTCTACAGCCTGAAGCAACGGCTTCGGATGGCTGTTCTCCTCATCACTCACGACATGGGCGTCATTGCTGGTCGGGCGGATCGGGTGAACGTCATGTACGCAGGCAAGATCGTCGAAGCGGCCTCAACCGGCGAGTTGTTCGAGTCGATGAGGCATCCATACACCCAGGCCCTGCTGGCCTCCATTCCACGACTGAACCAGCCGACCGATGCTCCCCTGTACAGCATTCCCGGCTTGCCACCGGACCTCTCTCATCCCCCCACCTGGTGCCGCTTTCAACCGCGGTGCCAGTTCGCAACCGCTCGATGCCGGGAGGAGGAGCCCCCTCTCTCAGGAGAGAATCCAGACCACCAATATGCCTGCTTCAACCCCGTCGGGCGGGTCAGACCAGAGCCCCGAGCCGTGTCCTTACCCTGACCGTGCCAGGGTGCTCCATCCACCTCTCAGCCATCAGGATCCCATGAGATGACAACCACAGCAGCGACAACCGTCGCCGACGGGCCGGGCGCTCCTGCCACCGCATTTCTGGAGCTGCGCCATCTGGTGAAGGAGTTCCCGGTCACAGCCGGCGCAGTACTCCAACGCCGGATCGGATCGGTCAAGGCGGTATCGGATGTCTCCCTTCAGGTAGCCAAGGGTGAGACCTTCGGCCTCGTCGGTGAGTCCGGATGCGGCAAGACAACCATCGGACGCATGATCGTGGGCTTGGAGAAGCCGACCTCAGGGGAGATTTTCTTTGAGGGAAGCGACATCGCGAAACTCAAAGGACGAGAGTTCCGTCGACGCCGCCGCGATCTGCAGCTGATGTTCCAGGACCCCTACGCCTCCCTGGACCCGCGGATGCGTGTGGGTACCATCATTCGTGAGCCCCTGACGGTGCAGAAGATCGGCAACAGCGCCGAGAGAGACTCGCGGGTCAGCCAGCTGCTGCAGGAGGTCGGACTCAGCCCCAAGTCAGCGGATCTCTATCCTCACGAGTTCTCCGGAGGCCAGCGCCAACGCATCGGACTGGCCAGGGCGCTCACCCTCAACCCAAAGCTCATCGTCGCTGACGAGCCGGTCTCTGCGCTCGACGTGTCCATCAGGTCGCAGATCCTGAATCTGATGAACAACCTTCAGGAGACCCATGGGCTCACCTACGTGGTGATCTCCCACGACCTTTCGGTGGTCAAGTACCTGTCGGATCGAATCGGAGTCATGTACCTTGGCAAGTTGGTCGAGATCGCCCCCAGCCAGGACCTTTACGAGAGGGCTGCACACCCATACACCATGGGACTCATCAACGCCATCCCGGAGCCGGACCCCAAGAGGGAACGCGCCAAGGAGATACGGCCGGTGTTCGGTGAGCTCCCATCCGCCCTCAATCCACCGTCCGGTTGCCGGTTCCGCACCCGCTGCGAGCGCGCCCAGGAGATCTGCGCAAGCGAAGAGCCGCCCCTGCGCACCTTTGGACCGCGCCACATGGCTGCCTGCCACTTTCCCTTGCAAACGCCGCTGGCCGCAAGCGCCTAGCTGGGAGGTCCCTGCGATGGACGCTGTTAGCCAGCCCGTCTTCAGCTAGGGTCGGGGGCCAAGCAGCCATTCATGGATCTGGATATTCCCAACCCCGGCGGAGTGTAGAGATCCTGGTTAGGCCCGTCCGCATGACCGTCGACAGTCCACCTAGCACAATCGCCCAACCGTCGTCTGACGGTGGCCCAGATGACGCCAAAGAAGCCGCTGTTCCCCCCTCCTTCGACAGCAGTCAGAACCGGGCTGAGACTGCCCCGTAGCGTCGGCTCCGCCAACATACGGGCTCCGGGGCGGACAAAGGGTCCCGACCGAGTGACCATTCGATCGTGAGGGGCGCGGGCCCGCTCGATCGCTACTCGCGGCAACCCACCCCCACAAGAGCTGTCAGCGACTCTGCAGTCGCACCTCGAGAGCGTCACGCAGCGCGTCACCGACGAAGTTGAATGCGACCACCGTCAGCACGATGGCGATTCCGGCGGGGTAGATCAACCACCAGTAGCCGGCGAACACATAGTTCAACCCGTTGGATAGCTGTCCACCCCAGTTGGTGGCCGGCGGAGGGACACCCAGTCCCAGGTAGCTCAAGGTCGCCACGTAGAGGATGGCATCCGCAACCTGGAAGGTCGCATTGACCACGATCGTTCCGATGGTGTTGGGAATGATGTGCCGAAATAAAATCCGTCTGGTGCCGCCACCCATCACCCGCACCGCCTGCACATACTCGCGCACGCGCAAGCTGAGGGTCTCGCCACGCACCAAACGAGCCGGAACCAGCCAGGCGACGAACCCGATCACGATGATCAACTCCGGGATTGAAGTAGTAAAGATGGCTCCCAGCACGATCAGAGCAAAGAGAAACGGAATGGCCAGAAGGGCATCGACGATACGCATCATCACAGCGTCGACGATGCCTCCGGCCAGCCCGGCGGCGGCCCCCCAGATGACCCCGATCCCGACCGCGATAAGTGCGGCGGCGAACCCAATCTCCAAAGAGCTCTGTCCACCGAGCATCAGCCGTCCAAGGACGTCGTAGCCAACCGGATCGGTGCCAAGCGGATGCGCCCCGCTAGGTGGGTGGTTGGCCAGGTTGGGGTTGTTGAACACCTGCTGCGTGTGATAGATCAGCGGTCCCACAAAGGAGAACAGAACCATGAACAGGATCATGCCCAGCCCGACTATGGCAAGCCGGTTCTCTAAGAAGACCCGGAGCACCATCCGCCACGCTGAGCCGGAGTGATAGCCCTCGCCCCCTTCGGGCATGACGTCGGCACCCCGGAGCCCGAACCCCGTAGGGTCGACGTCGGCTGGTGATATCTGCCCGGTCGTGCTCACGTCATCAACTCCAATGAGCGCTGTCTGATCCGATCTGGCCGGCTGCGAGCCTAGGAGACATACCTAATCCTCGGATCCACCACCGCATAGAGAATGTCTGCAATCAGGTTCCCAACGACCGTCGCGACAGCGACGACAACTGTCACCCCGAGAAGCACCGGGAAGTCATCGGCCTCCGCTGCCTGATAGAAGAGGAGGCCCATGCCCGGATAGTTGAAGACTGTCTCGGTGACCACTGCACCGCTCAGGACCCCGGGGATGGACAGTCCAATCAGGGTTATCACCGGTATCAGGGCGTTGCGCAGTATGTGCTTGAACAGAACTGCGCGCCTGGAGACCCCCTTGGCACGTGCCGTCCTCACATAGTCCTGAATGCTCTGTTCGAGCATCGAACTGCGCATGTACCTGGTGAAGAGGGCGAGGGTGACCAGGGTGAGGGTCACGATCGGCAGCACCATCCCGTTGAGTTGTGACACAAGGCTCAGTTGATCCTGAGGAGCCTCGGAGGGAAACCAGTTCAAATACTCGCTGAAGACCACGATGAGCAGAAGGCCCAGCCAGAAGGTTGGCATCGAATAGAAGATGAAGATCAGACCCGTCCCGACGTAGTCGTCGGGTTTGTTGCGCCTGACGGACTGCCACATGCCTGCGGGAATCGCCAGCAAGATGGCGAGGATCAAAGAGACCCCGACAAGGAACAAGGTCTTGGGAATCCTCTGTCCCAGAAGGGCCAGTACCGGCTGATTCTGCTTATAGGAAAAGCCGAAATTGAGATGAATAAGGTTCCCCAGCCAGATGAAGTACTGGACAGGAAGTGGTTTGTTGAAGCCGTACTGGTCGGTCAGTTGCTTGACCGCCTGTAAGCTGGCGTGGGTGCCGAGAATGGCCCGAATCGGGTTTCCTGGCAGGAGGTGGAGCAGGATGAAGGTGATGATGGTCACCCCGATCACCACGATGATCGCCTGAAACAGTCGTCTTATGAGGTACCCGATCATGGACTGGTGTCCTCTGCTCCTCGAGTAGTCGCTGCTTAGAGCGAGAAGCTGGTCGGGGGCCCGGCCACAATGACCGGGTCCCCACCGCTACCTCCCCACATCCGTTGAGGGAAATTTAGCGGCTTACCAGCATTCCGTCAACCCTTGAATGAGTAGAACTGGGGATAGACTTCGTCGTAGACACCCTGTGGCACAAGGCCGTTCAGGTTGCTCTTGTAGATCGTCAGCTGGTACGGCTGGTTGGGCATGTAGACCACCGGAAGTTGCTGAGCGATGTAGTTCTCGTACTTGAAGAGTGCTGCGGTCTCCGCCGCTGCGGTGGCCGCGGTGTGAGTCGCTGTGATCAGGCTGTCCGCAGTCGAGCTGTTGTAGTAGCCCGGGTTGCTCGATGCGCCGGTCGAGAAGAGCTCACCACCTGTAGGCAGGTAGTCCGGGGAATAGACCCAGCCTCCGCCCCAGTTCGCCAGCTGCCAGTTGGTGCAGGGACTGGTCGGCGTGCAACCGCCGAACGCGGTGCTGATCACCTGCCCGAAGGGAGCGGTGGAAAGGGTGAGGTCGATGCCCGCCACTGACTTCAGGGTGGACTGCAGTGCCTCCATCTCGTTGGTGAGAGGCGTCGAGCCGCTCTCATAGAGAAGGGTGAAGTTGGCGGCCGCGCCAGCGGCAACACCTGTGCCACAGTCACCGGCCGCGGAACCTGCCTTCTTGCAAACGCTGGTCCCACCGGGGTTGACCGTCCAGCCGTTGTCCTTGAGCAGGCTCACCGCCTTGCTCGGGCTGTAGGGGTAGACCTGGCCGGTGGATTCCAAAGAACTCTCGTCGGGGTTCTTGGCAGGATAGGTTGGAACCGGCCCGTTGTCGATCGTGCCGTAGCCCCCCAAGAAGTGTGTGATGTACTGGGGCTGGTTGACCAACGACTGGAAGGCCTGCCGGAAGTAGAGCTGCTTGAAGATGGGGCCGGCTGTGGGATTGGTCAAGTTGTAGGGGAAGTAAACGAACCCAAAGTCGTTCCAAGGGGCAAAACTGTAGTTCTGTTGCTTTTCCAGCTGCGCCTTCTGGGGCAGGTCCTGAGGGGGGATGTAGCCGATGGTGAGGCTGCCATTGTGGAGGTCGTTGTACTCAGCGGTGTCGCTGGTGAACGGCAACTCCTCAAAGGCCGAGATGGTGGGCTTCGGCGATCCCGAGTAGTTCTTGTTTGGCACCATCTTGACGAAACCACTGGTGGTGTACTGGTTCAGGACGAACGGTCCGGAAGCCACCTGCCACAAAGGATTGGTCTGGTAGGTGGTGAGGTCCTGCGCCTGCAGGTTCAGGAACTGGGCTACTCCCAACGCTCCGGTCGTCCCGGTCCCTGGGTTGGTGGGCTGGTACTGCACCGGGGTGGTGCCTGGGACCGCACTCCGGGCCTCCGCTTGGGCGTCGTAGTTGCCAACGGTACCGGCTGCCGTCAGCTTGTCCCATGACGCCTGTGGAAGCGGGGTGATCTGGCTCAGCTCGTTGTAGAGGAACCAGGTCGGGTTGTAGGAAGAGTTCAGGGTCATCTTGAGGCCGTACTGGCCGACTGCGGTGTAGCTGATGACGTTCGCGGGGAAGGCACCTGAGACCGCAGCTCCCCATCCGGGACCCGGGGCGGTGCTGGTGCCGACGGTCGGCGAGTTCGGGTCGGTCGCGGCGCTGAGCAGGTTCAGCCAGAAGATCACGTCCCGTGAGGTGATCGGAGTCCCGTTGGACCACAGCCAGTGCTTGAGAGTGATGTTGACCACCGTGTTGTTGTTGGAGAACACGGGCGGGTTGGCGATGCTCAACGACTTGTTCAGAACGGGCTCTCCGGCGTTCCCGAACCAGTAGAGCGGTGGATACATGATCTGAGAAAAGTCGGAGAGGTTGGTGACGCTGAAATAGCTACCGCTTGCCAACGGCAGGATGTAGCTCGGAGGTGCGTTGGGCCCCTCCGCGAATGTCACCACACCCCCTGAGACGGTCTTGGGAGCGCTGGTCCCCCCGCAGGCTGCCACGAAGAGGGCTGCCGCGGTGGCCACCCCCGCCATGCGCCAGAACGAGAGTTTCGGAATGCTTCTCACTTGTCTTCATACCCTCCTGTGCCCTGATGACGAAATGCGCTGCCCCACGGCAACGCCCTGGTGGTGGTCTGATCCACGCAGTGTGCAGATCTTAGAGGCAAGGTGGGGGCCCCGTCATCCCCCATCAGAGTGATTGCGGAGCTGAGGATCGTCGGGGACCGATGGGATGAGCCCCTGCTTCCAAGCTCGCAGAACCGCCCCCGCCCGATCGATCGCCCCAAGCTTGGCGAGGATATGGCTGACATGGGTCTTGACGGTGTTCTCGCTTAGGTAGAGGGACTGAGCGATCTCCTTGTTGGTCATCTCGCCAGCCATACAGGACAGGACGTCGAGCTCGCGCTCGCTCAAAAGCACCGCCCCTCGAGTGCTTCCAGGACGGTCGAGCAGCGACTCCCCCGCAGCCACTCGCCGGATGGCTGCCACCAGCTCCAGCCGCCCGACGTCCTTCAGCAGGTATCCCAACGCCCCTGCCTTGAAGCTGGGAACCACATAGTTCTCGTGGCCGAAGGTGGTCAGCATCACCACCCGGGTGGTCGGTCGGAGGTGGAGTATCTCCTTCAGCGCCTGAATTCCATCAAGGACCGGCATCTGGACATCCATGAGGACAACGTCAGGCTTCAGCTCCACCGTCATGCTGACGGCGCTCCCACCATCTCCCACGTCGGCCACCACCTCAAGGTCCTGCTCGCTCTCGAGGATGGCACAGATCCCCTGCCTGACCACCGGGTGGTCGTCGGCAACCAAGACTCGAATCACGGCACGGCCGCTGCAGAGCTCGCGGCCAGGCAGGGGACCCTCAGGACCACCTTGGTACCGGCACCGGGGCTGCTGTCGAGCTCCAGAGTGCCCCCGCAGGCCAGCGCCCTTTCGGTCATCGATGTGATGCCGAAGCTGCCGGCACGCCTGTGCCCCTCCGGATGGAACCCGCTACCGTCGTCGGTCACGGATACCCTGAGATGACCCTGGCTGCGACTCATCTCCACTCGGACCGACTTCGGCCGACCGTGATGCAACGAGTTTGCCACCGCCTCCTGAACCACCCGAAACACGGCGACCTCCACCCCGGGCGCCAGGGTCAGTCCCCTGAGTCCTCTTATCTGCACAGAGGTCTTGGCGCCGGTGCGCTGCGCCACGCGGGCCAGCTCATCTCGCACCGCCCGCTCCAGCCCCGCCCGCTCCAGCCCCTCTGGACGAAGGTCCCAAACCGACCGCCGCGCCTCCTGGAGGCTGGACCTGGCCAGATCGCCGGCATGCTCCACCGCGTCCCGGGCCCTCGACGGCTCCCGACCCAACCACGCCTCGGCGGCCTGCAGTTGCACGATGATGCCCGTCAGTCCCTGGGCGAGAGTGTCATGAATCTCCCGGGCGATGCGGTTGCGCTCATTGATCGTCGCCAGCTCCTGGGTGTCCGCAAAAAGTTGGGCATTGCGAAGGGCCAGGGCCAGCTGTCCGCCCATCACCTGCAGTAACTCCAGCTGACTCCCGAGGAAGGGCCGCGTGCGCATAACCGTCAGGTAGCCGACCAAAGACCCTGCGGTTATGAGGGGCACGACCAGCAGTCCCTCGAACTGCTTTGGCTGAACCGGGGGGTCCTCGCCCAGCCGGCCGAGCACCTCCACCACCGTCCCGGCAGGGTCCGGGGATGAGGACTCGTCGGAGCGACCGACCAGCCGAAAGCCGGTCGACTCCAAACCGTCGACCAGGTAGACGGCGGCATCGGTCAGGTCCCAGAGGTGGCCGAGCTTATGGGCGGCGGTGGCGGCCACCTCCGCCACCACCAGAGATCGGCTCATCTCGCCGGTCACGGAGTTGAGTGTCGCCAGCTCCTGGTTGCGCTCGGTCAGCTCAGTCGTTCGCTCCTCAACCCTGCGCTCCAGCTCCTGCTGGGCTCCTTCAATCTGGCTGTGCTGTTCCCCGAGGCGAGACCTCATCTCTTCGAGGGTACGTTCCAATGTCCCGATCTCGTCCTTCGAGACGGAGGAGAGCCCAACCTCGGTCTCAAGGTCCCCGGCAGCGATGCGCTCCGACGCCCTGGTCAATCTCGACAGCGGCTCCACCAGCCGGCGGCTCAGGACGTTCGTGAAGGCCACCACCAAAACCGCCAGCACCACCAGAACGGGGACGACCAAGGCTGTCACCCCAGTCAGCCCCTGCCCTATCTGATGGGAGAGGCCGACCACGCTGCCGTCCAGACCAGCCACTGGAATCGCCACCCCGAGGCTCCAGCGGCTTGCAGGCAGAGGGCTGTAATACACCTCCACCTGCTCGCCATCCAGGCTTATCTGCTGCTGCCCCTGCTGGCCCAATGTCATGTCGCTCCCCACCCCCAGCCAGGGGTTGTTCTTGGTGGTGAGGCTCACCGGCTGGGCACTCCGGCCCTTGGCCCTGATTCCCAGCGCTGAGGTCCCTCCCTTTCCAACACTGATCACCGTTCCACTTCCGCTGAGTAGGAAGGCGTAGCTCCCCTGGGCGCTGCCGGGCGGCCCGACCAGGAAATGTGCCACCAGGCTCCCGACCGTGATGTTGGCACCGACCCTGTAGGCCACCCCGGCGGCCGTCACCCCTTCAGTGGCCACGGTCACAGTCTGGCCACCGGCCATGGGATTGGCATAGACGGGTGTCCAGTACGCCGACTGGGGAGATGGTGACACCAGCTGCCGCCAAGATCCCGTCTGGTCTGAGGCGTTCTCCTCCTGAACTCCCAACTGGTACTCGCCCTGGGAAGGCAGGAGCTGCTCGAAACGGGACCTGTCCTGGGTGGTGACGGCGCTGCTTGGGGAGACCTCCAGAAGGCCGCTGCCCGGAAGCTGCAGCCAAACCTCGGCAACCTCCGGATGGAGCTGGGCGATGGTGCTTGCGGAGTTCTCAAGGCTTTGCAGAGCGAGCACCTGTTCAGGAGGGGTGCTTGCGGCCGCCCCCGGGCCCAATATGATCGCGTTGGTGGTGGCGGTCTGAGGGATGGGGGTAACTCCCGAGTTGGCGAGTGCGCCTCCGGTCTCAAGGCCGAGGAGTCCGATCTGGTCTTCTATGGACGCCAGCTCATCATTTACGATGGTGGCCTTGCTCTGTACCAGGTCGGCCAGGTGAAGGCTCTGGCTAGCCACCAACTGGCGGTCAGCCGTGCTCAAGGCGCCGTGGTTGAGACCGCTGAGGGCGGTGATCCCCGCGGCGCTGAAGAGGGCCAGGGGAATCACCGAAACCGCCAACATCGACAGGAGAATCCGCCTGCGGATGCTGAGGTTGTTCCACCGCCGCGAAAGCGCGGCACCAGGATGGGGGCGTCGCCGACGGTGGGAGCCTTCTTGGTGCACTTTATTCAGTCAGCCGCTCTCAACAGCCAGTAAGCGGAAATCTTACACGGGGTCGGCTGACGCAACCGCCCGCTCCTCTCGGCCGACAGGCCCCCAGAAGCGTCAGTAGACCGGGAGGCACCACTCCCTGTACTTCTCGATCTCCCCCCGCACCAGCTGCGAGTAGAGCCCCTCAAGCTGCTTGGCGAACGGACCGACAACCCCTTCTCCGACCGGCCTGGTGTCGATCTCCACAACCGGAGAGAGCTGGGCCCCTGTGCCGCACAGGATCACCTCGTCGGCCAGATAGAGCTCCGTGCGATCGATCGGGCGCTCCACGGCGGTGAGCCCAAGATCCTCGGTCCAGAGCTGGAGGATAGTCGCCCTAGTGATCCCCTCCAAGATGTTGTCGTAGACCGGTGGGGTGATGAGGGTGCCCTTGCGAATCAGAAACAGGTTCTCCGCAGAACCCTCGCAGACGTGGCCATCCTGACCCAGCACGATCGCCTCGTCGTAGCCGTTGTCATAGGCCTCCGACTTAGCCAGCGCGGAGTTGATGTAGGTTCCGGTGATCTTGGCTCGTGCGGGAGCGGAGTTGTCATCGACCCGCCTCCATGAGGAGACCATGCAGCGGGTTCCATTGGCGGCATCGATGTAGCTCCCGAACGGCTGGGCATAGATGAGAAAGGCGTCCTCCAGGTTGTGCAGGCGCACCCCGATCTCCTCGGAGGACTTATAGGCCAGAGGACGGATGTAGACATCCGAGCGAAACTCGTTTCGGCGCAGCAGCTCTCCGGTCAGGGCACAGAGCTGGGCCGTGTCCAGGGGAAGGGCCATCTTCAGGATGCGGGTGGACTGCCTGAGCCGATCGTAGTGCTCCTCCGCCCGAAACATGTAGAGCTGGTTTCGGGTCTGGTTCCAATAGGCACGGATCCCCTCGAAGCATCCGGTCCCGTAGTGCAGCGCGTGCGTCATCGGCCCCAGGCGGCAGTCGCTGTAGCGCCGTAACTGGCCGTTGAAGTAGACCCAGGCCCGCTCCCGGTCGAAGGGTCGCGATCCGATGGAATTGGCCGCTGAGTCATCCGGTTCCAGCAACATCTGGGCGGAACCTCGAGTCGCTTCGTGGGCGTCCATTGCCCCCTCCTAAACCAGCTGTCGTCGGTGGGTGCGGCGGCTTCCTGCAGTATAGGGGCGGCCCGCAGTCTCACCTGCGGAAGCAGTTCCCCGCAAGCCCAGCCGGCCGGTGGTGGTACGATCCGGCCACATCATGCGAACGCCGCGTCTCAGTTCGAGCGTGACGCGTTGGCTGATTCCCGGCCTCCACGTCAAGCGCTGGGTGGGGGTCACCATCTTCGCCATCGTGGCGATCAGCCTGGGGATCAGCTACGCCCTGCGCGACTACTATCTGCACGCCCACCTCCCCGCCTTCACCTATGACCTCACCTTGCAGTTCTGGCCGAGGTGGCTGCGGGCGGTCATCTTCGGCGCGGTCGGTCTGGTCCTGCTGTCGCTCGGCCTCTACAAGCTGACCGAGTCGCTCCTCAGCCCCTTCCCCGGCGGCAACAAGGCTCTTGTGGAGCGCCTGTATGACTTCCGCCGGCTCCGGAAGGGACCGCGCATCGTCGCCATCGGAGGGGGGACTGGGCTGTCCACCCTCCTAAGAGGCATCAAGCGCCACAGCGGCAACGTCACCGCCCTGGTGACCGTGGCCGACGACGGTGGCAGTTCCGGCCGGCTCCGTCAGGAGTATCAGGTGGTACCCCCTGGCGACTTTCGGCAATGCCTCACTGCCTTGGCCGACGTGGAGCCTCTGATGACTGACCTATTTCAGTACCGCTTCGAGGAGGGGTCACTGAGCGGCCATTCCTTCGGGAACCTGTTCATCATGGCGATGACCGCGGTGACTGGGGACTTCGAGCATGCCCTGCGGGAGTCCGGAAGGGTGCTGGCGGTGAGGGGTCAGATCGTCCCATCGACCCTGGAGAGCGTGACTCTGTGCGCGGTCTCCGGCGAGGAGGTGTTGGTTGGGGAGTCCCAGGTCCCGACGGGGAAGGCACCGATCGGTCGGGTCTTTCTGGTCCCCGAACACCCTCAGCTCAATCCCGAGGCACAGCTGGCGATCATGAATGCGGAGATGATCGTGGTTGGACCGGGCAGCCTGTACACCAGCTTGCTGCCCAACCTGCTGGTGGACGGGATGGTTGAGAGCCTGCGCAGCTCGCCGGCTCTCAAGGTCTACGTCTGCAACGTGGCCACCCAGGCGGGCGAGACCGCGGGATACTCGATCCACGATCACGTGGAGACGCTGGAGAGCTACGTGGGTCCCGACCTGTTCGACTATGTGGTGGCGAACAGCAACCTAGGGATCCCCCTCTCCCCGGCTGCTGTGGAGGCCGGAGTGAGGCGGGTCACCTTCGACCGCAAGCGGGTGTCGGGGCGTGGTGGGCGACCGAGGTACGTTCTGGCGGATCTGGCGAGCAACAAACTCACCACCCACCACGACTCGGACAAATTGGCCGGGATCCTGATGAAGCGGGTCTGGGGAAGGGGTTAGCGAACCCGGACCTGTTCCGGCGGGCCAGCGTCCGTTGTGCGCTCCCCTTACGACTACTTACCGAGGAGCCCCTCGGCCGCCAGAAGGTTGTCCGGGAAGCCACCCTGCCTGGGAGGGCCGAATGCCAGAGCCTCCTGGAGCAGCTGTTCCAAGAGAGCCTGGAATGGCACGCCAGTTGCCTCCCACAGATAAAAGGCCAGGGATCCGGGAATGGTGTTCACCTCGTTGAGGTTGAGGACGCCATCTCCGGACAGGAGAAAGTCGATCCGAGCTGTCCCGCGGCACCCGAGAAGGTCGAAGGCCCTAATCGAAAGCTGCTGAATCTCCTGGCGCAGGTGGGCGGGGATGTCGGCGGGCAGCTGGCGACGAAGGTCCCCCTTTCCGGCACCGGTCGATCCCTTAGGTGCCAGCTGCCCTCCCGGGGCGTACTTGTCGGAGTAGGAGAGGACACCCGGCCCCTTCAGCGGGCGCTCCACCTCTGAGGCTCTCGGGGGCCCGGTGGACCGCACCGCGCAGTTCAGGTCTTGAGCCAGCTCCACCGCAGGTTCCAGCACGACCTCCGAGTCGAAGGCGAATGCGAGCTCCACTGCCGGGGCCAGCGCGTCGGCCGAGCCAACCAGGGAGACCCCGATGCTGGAGCCGCTCCGGTTCGGCTTCACCACCAGGGGAAAGCCGACGGCCAAAGCCCGCTCGAGGGCCCCCCCAGCAGCGCTCACGAGCTGGGCGGGAACCACCGGAAGGCCGGCGGACGCCAGCAGCTGCTTGGAGCGGAACTTGTCCATCGACAGCGCCCCAGCCAGGGGACCGCAACCGACCACCGGAATGCGGGCGAGGCCGGCCAGCGCCGCCAGCACTCCGTCCTCCCCCATTCCCCCATGAGTGAGGGGAAACAGGACATCGATGGGAACCTCCCGGGGACGGGTGAACCGCGACCCGGAGCCAGCCTGAAAGGTGCCCGTTGCCAGCTCCAGACTCACAGGGGAGCCGGCCTCCGGAAGCTTCTTTCTGAAGGTCGTGAGTTCGCCGAACGACGGGTCCGTGAACCACTGGCCCTGCTTGGTGACGTAGACCGGCCAAACCGTGGCTCCAAGCTCCCTGAGCACCGGCATCGCCTGGCAGGCAGTGATGATGCTGATCTCATGCTCCGGTGAGGTGGAGCCGAATACCACTGCCACCCGGAGCCCCTCCAGGGTCACGCCCTCTCCAGATACTGATCGGGCAGGTCATTCTCGAACAGGACCACGCTTCCGAAGCCCGCTACCCGCGGCAGCCTCTCCTGCGCTGCGGCCAGGTCCGCGACCACCGTGACCTGGTCCAGAGGATAGCCAGCATCCTCCAGCCCCGAC
Source organism: Candidatus Dormiibacterota bacterium (assembly GCA_027313505.1). Classification (GTDB taxonomy): domain Bacteria; phylum Chloroflexota; class Dormibacteria; order Aeolococcales; family Bog-877; genus AG-12. The sequence continues at coordinate 38,817 of DAHVDN010000001.1, read as the reverse complement.
CTAACCGCAGCCGAATGGCGGGGGCCCACCAGGATCACGTGGGTGCACACCTCAGCCGCCATCCTGCCAAGATCGCGCATACTCTGCTCCTGCTCGGGTCCGAGCTCGATGTAGCCGGGAGTTACCAGGACCCGCCGTTCCCCGGGCAAGCTCCCGAGGAGGCGAAGCGCCTCCTCCGCTCCCTCAGGATTTGAATTGTAGGCGTCATCAATGATGGTGATCCCGGCATTTCTGCTGACCTGAAGCCGATGTGGAGCGCCGCTCAGACCGGCCAGCTTCCGGGCCAGCTGCGGTAGCGGCCGGCCCAGCTCCAAGGCCACCGCCAGAGCGCATAGCAGATCCGACAGCAGGTGTCGGCCATACAGCGGGACCAGGGCATCCAGCACCTCCCCCTGACTACCCCTAAGGCGAAAGCTGGTCCCGGCCGGGGTCACCTTCTCCTCCTCGATCCACCAGCGATCAGTGGGGGTCCCGACCAACACCAGCCGGGCCTTCAAGTGGCGAACTAGGGTGGCGCGTTCGGCGATGGTTGACGGCAACACCGCCAGCCCCTCAGCCGGCAGGGAAGAGAGCAACTCAGACTTCGCCACTGCGATCCGCTGGCGACTTCCGAAACGCTCCAGATGCATCAACCCGATGGCGGTCACTATGCCGACCCTGGGATGGGTGAACGAGCAGATCTCCTCGATCTCTCCGGGACGATAGGCGCCCATCTCCAACACCGCGGTGGTGTGCTGGGGCCTGAGCCCCTCGTTGATGGCTCGACACACTCCAAGGGTGGTGTTGAAGCTCTCAGGAGTCGCGAAGCAGGGATTGTCAACCTCGTCCAGGAGCTGCCCCAGGAGAACCTTGGTCGTGGTTTTGCCGTAGCTCCCGGTTATCCCTACGACCGTCGGGCTGGCGATGCTCAGCCGGCCCTCGGCGCGCTTCATGAAGCGGCGGCGCTGGCGGCCCTCGTAGGGGCTGAGAATGGTTGCCGCCAGGGTGAGGCCCACCAGAGACAGAAGGTCCACCAGCCCCATCAGCACCGCCCCCAGCGGCCCCGCGAGAAACCCCAGAAACAGGATGACCAGCACCACCGCCCCAGCTACCACCCCCAGCCTCCGGGCTCTGGAGGTCCACTTCAAACTGTCTCTGATGGCGAACGGCCGCCAGAGAAAGATCGGCAGCGTGCTGGCCGCGAGCAATGGAACCAGCCGCAGCCCTGAGCTCAAGGTCAGCGACAGGACGGCAAACGCCAGCGCTCCGGCCAGCAGCGCCGACTCCGACCGGAGGTGGGCCCGGAGCCTTCTGAGCGCTGTGGGCCAGAGCCGGGCCGGAAGGTACTCGTCAAGCTGAAAGAGATAGAGCCAACCGATCAGCTGACGATAGGAGGCGGCACTACCGATGACGGCCAGGCCCGCGGCCACAAATAAAGTAGCGGTCACGGCGTCATAGTTGCGCGTCCATGAAGGCGTCGAAGACCCGTGCGAAACGGTCCGCCTCATCTACGAACGGAAAGTGGCCACTTTGCTCCAAGGTGACCAGTTCGGCCGGGGCGATCAGCTCCTTCAGCCGCCGACCGTGGGGATCGAGCGGAAGTTCGGCGTCGCCAGCGCCCCAGACCAGGAGGGTGGGAATCTCTATCCTGGCTGCGACATCGCTGAGGTCCTCGGTCACCGCGGCCACCAGGATCGGACGCAGCAGCGGTCCGGCGGCCCGGTAATCGGCTGAGCCGAAACGACGGCTCAGCCATTCCACCGCTGGGACCGAGAGCGGCCTCGGAAGGACCCTGGCCCCGGCACGGAGGGAGCGGAACAGCGTCACCTTTGGTTTGATCTGCTGGTCAATGAGTGGCCGAATGCCCGACGGAGCACATAGCAGCAGCCGATCCGGCCCCCGGCGTCCGACGGCCATTCTCATGGAGACGGCACCCCCATAAGAGTGCCCCAACAGGCTGTAGCCCTCGCCGAGTTGCGCAGCGCTCCAGCTTCGGACCAGCTCGGCATAGGTAGTGGTCGTCCACCGGCCCCGACCAATCGGGGACTCGCCAAATCCGGGAAGGTCGAGAGCCACAAGGCGCCTGCCCGAGGCGCTGCGGCGGAGAAGTCCCAAAAAGCTCGCGGCGCTGGAGCCCCAACCGTGTAGCAGCAAGATCGCGGGCTCGGTGCCTGGCCGCTCCAGAAATGAGACAAGCTGACCCTCAACGGTACTCACCCCCCGGGTCGGTGACCCGAGGGGGCGCCGGTCCGGGTCCAAGGTGGAGTCTAAGGGATGTCTCAGCTTTCGCTCCCCGCGGTGTGTTCAGATCGGGAGGTGAGCAGTTCTATAATCCCGCCAACCGTGCCCGAGGACCAGAACGAGAACCGCCCCACCCGGGTTCTGGTGGTCGACGATGAGTCGGCGATCACAGAGTTCATCGAATTGGGGCTTCGCCGCGAAGGATACGAGGTCCGCACCGCCCCAGATGGTAGGGCGGCACTCACGGTCGTCGACCAGTTCCTCCCCGACATCGTCATTCTGGACATCATGATGCCGAGGCTGGATGGGCTGAGCCTGACCAAGGAGTTGGCGGGAGACAACCGCCGGAGTCTGATCATCCTCAGCGCTCGGGATGAGACCAAGGACCGCATCCTGGGGCTGGAGCTGGGTGCCGACGATTATCTGGTCAAGCCCTTCGAGTTCGGCGAGCTGCTGGCGCGAGTGAGATCGGTCCTGCGTCGGAGGCAGCCAGAGCAGGCGGCTCTGCTCCAGGCGGGCGAGCTGGAAATGGACCGAGCCCATCGCCTGACCCGCTACAAGGGGGCCGCCATCGAACTCTCACCACGGGAGTTCGATTTGCTCTCATATCTGGCTGAGCACCGCGGGGAGGTCCTGGAGCGAGATAGGATCCTGAACTCGGTCTGGGGGGTCTCCTTCTACGGCGACGACAACAACCTGGAGGTCTACATCAGGTATCTGCGGCGCAAGCTTGACGATTCGGACCGACGCCTGATTCAGACGGTGCGGGGGGTCGGCTATCGACTTGTCGCCGACTGAGCTGCGGGTTCGCTGGCACAGGAGCCTGCGCTGGCGGCTCACCCTGAGCTTCGTGGTCCTCATGGCGGTGCTCCTAGCCATCGCCGGGACCATCGAATACTCCCTCCTGCGCGGGGCCGTGATCTCCAGCAGGGCCCAGACCCTCACCGCCAACTTCGACGACGCCCGCTCGGTCCTGCTTCGCCTGGAGCGCAGCCGCGCCGCCCACCACCGTGCGCTGCTCCCGCCGGGCACCCTGGCCAAGGACCTCGTGACCCAACTCGCCCTGGGACGTGTTTCAGCGCTGGTGGTGGGGCCCAACCTCAACGTGATTGCCTCCGCCGCGCCCGGAACGCCACCCCGCCCTCAGGTGGTCAGTGGCAGCCGAGTTCCGCTGGCGTCTCCCTCGGTGCTTCTGGCGGCGGCCAACTTTGACACCAGGAGTGGCCCCCAGTTGGTCACCGGCCCGTCGGGACTCGACCTGGTGATGGTCTTCCCCCTGGCCACCGCCACCGGCCAGGACCTGGGCGCCGTGGAACTGGCGGAGTCAGCGGCCCCGCTGGAACAGGAGCTGACCACGGCCTCGCTGGTCCTGGAACTCGGAAGTCTGATGGTGCTGCTCTTGGCGTTGGGGTCTGGCCTCTGGATCGCCTCCCGCTCACTGCATCCACTTCAGCGGCTGACGGCAGCAGCCTCGGCTCTCGGAGCCGGTGACCTCAGCCGACGCTCGGGGATCTTAACCCGCGCAGATGAGGTGGGGGTGCTGGCGGGGGTGTTCGACCAGATGGCGGGCAGTGTTGAGCGGACGGTTCGGGCCCGTGAGGAGGCGGAGCGGCAGATGCGACAGTTCATAGCCGATGCCTCACATGAGCTTCGTACCCCACTCACCTCGATCAAGGGGTACCTGGAGGTGCTGCAGAGGGGGGCCATCAGTGACCCCGAAGCGGTGGAAAAGGCTCTCGCCACTATGTCACATGAGGCCGAGCGGATGCGTCGACTGGTGGCAGACCTGCTGACCCTGGCCCGGGCTGACGCAGGGCGGGCGCTGAACATTCGATCACTCGAGCTGAGCTCATTCCTTGGTGAGTTCCTGGACGAGAGGACTGTGGAGGTCGCAAGGGAGCTGATTCCGGGCCAGATCGTCCTGGCCGATCCCGACTCACTCTTCACGATCTGCCAGAACCTGCAGAACAACGCGGAACGTCACGGGCAGGGCAGAGAGGTTCGATGGACGATGCTCGAAACCCCGGACCGGGTCGGCTTCTCCTGCTCTGACACAGGTCCCGGCATCTCTGCCGAGGACCTTCCTCACGTCTTCGAGCGCTTCTACCGTTCCGGAGAATCCCGCTCCCGCCAGGACGGCGGCAGCGGGGTGGGGCTGGCCATCGTTCAGTCGCTGGTGGAACGGTTGGCGGGGCAGGTGGAGGTGGCCTCCGGCCCGGGGGAGGGATGCCGCTTCACGGTCTGGCTCCCACGGCCCCGGGTCTCCGACTGGGAGGCAGGGGACACCGGCGCCAACAGCCGTTTCAACCCGGTCTCACCACCCGCATCCTGACCACCCCGGGCTCCAGCCAGGGAACGACATCCAGCACCACATCGCCGTCCTCTCGACAGCTCCTGGGCACCGACTCTGAGGGCTCTCCAAGATCGAGCAGGACCTCCAAAGTGGTTCCCCTGGGAAGTCGGTCCAGCGCCACTCGGGTCCTCACGAACGTGAGCGGACAGCCGATCCCGCGCAGGTCCAACGCCTCCCCCGGGTCGGAGCGGCTCACAACCGGTCGAATGCTCCACTACGACGCCCGGATCGTTCAAAGTAGGCAAACAGGAGGTACGCGGCCGCCGCCCACGCACCCCCGACGAGCAGCTCCAAGAGAATGTCGGGCACGGTCGAGAGGAACCCCGCGCCGGCGGCCAGCGCCCTACCGGCGGCGATGCCATGGGTCAGCGGCAGAAGCTGGGCGACGGCCTGCAGCGCCAGCGGCAGCCGGCCGATGGGGACCTCCACCCCGCAGAGAAGAAGCATGAGGAAATAGGCGATGTTCGAAACCAGGAAGACATCGCGCACGCGCAGCCCGATGGACCCCAGGGCCATGCCGAAGCCGGTGCATGAGGCGGAGGTGACCAGCACCGCCAGGGCCAGCCCGGGCAGGTCCGGCAGGGATGGCCGGAAGTCCAGCAGCAGAGCTGAAACCAGAAAGCCGAAAAGACAGGTTTGCAGGGCCGTGATCAGTACCGGAAGTCCCCGTCCGAGGAACAGGGCCAGGCGGTTGCTGGGAGTGGCCAGGATCGGACTCAAGGTCTGAAAGCTGCGTTCGTTCGCAATCGCCATCGTCATCCCGTAAATGCCCGCCATGCTGCAGATCTGTATGGAGTTGCCGACGACAAAGAAGTTGGTGGAACCCACTCCTGCAGCGCGCCCCAGATACACGAAGAACAGGATCTGGAAAAGGGGCGCGCCCAGCATGGTCGGGATGTACTGCCAGGGAGAGATCCAATAGAACAGCGCCCGATAGGAGATCAGTCCGCCGATGAAGAAGACGCGCCAGAAGTGGCTCCGGTTTGACCCGGCCAGGGCCAATCCGCTCATTGGAAATTGAGGGTTGCGTGTTGCCGGGCGCGTCTCTCCACCACCCTAACCAACCAGACCCCGAGCAGAAGGTAGGCGACCGACACCACGGCACACCACATGAGGGGCTTCGCTGAGTCCCCTCCGATGGCAGCGGCACGCAGCGCCTGAACCCCCCAGGTTGGCGCCAACAGGTACGCCAGGGGGTGGGTCCATCCGGGCAGCAAAGACAGTGGCACCAGCAAGCCGGTTATCAGCCAGACCGGGTACTCGAGCATGTTGGAGATGGCGTTGGAGTTGCGGTACAGAACAAAGCTGGACCCTAGGACCAACCCCAACAGTCCTAGGCTGACAACCGTCACCACCACCGCCGCCACGAACAGCAGGGGCGCAGCGAAGTGCATGTGAGCGCCGAACACCAGCCAGCCCCAGAGCAGGGTCGCCCCCATGGAGTACAGGCCAACCGTGGCGGTCCCCAAAGTGACCCCCAGCAGCACCAGGACGAATGGCGAGGGCGCCATCACCAAAGGCTCCAGCATCCCCTGGTGCCGCTGCCAGGAGATGACGCCACCGCAGCCGAACACCACCGTCGACCAGATTCCCATGATTCCGGCGCCGAGCGCGAAATAGAGCAGAGGTAGGGTGCGGTTGCCCGCCTGCTGATCTGTCATGGCGATGCTCGCGAAGATGAGGGGCTGAACCAGAGCGGTGAGAACCATGAATCCAGACTGGGCTTGCATCTTGAGTTGAAAGAACCAGCCGGTTATCAGGGTTCGCGGCCAGAAGAGAGCCGACGGCCCCCGTCGAAACACCGGACCCGCCAGCTCCTGGGCGATGCTCATGCGGCTGTCACCAACGCCACATAGGCGTCCTCCAGGGTCGGCTCGCGAGTCGCGATCCGGTCCACGCGCACCCCCTCCAGCAGCTGCATGAGACGACCCGTCAACTGATCGGCGTCACTCACCTGCACCACCAGCAGCTGAGCCTGGTCACTGACCTCCATCGCCACTGACTGCACTCCCGCGAGGGATCTGATGCTCTCGACGACCGCATCGCTGATCCCGTAGGCCTTGACCTCCACCACCGTCCGGTCGGAGGCTGCGGCCTTCAACTGGGAGGGACTGCCCTCAGCCACTATGGCGCCCTTGGAGATCACCGCTATCCGGTCGCAAAGGCTGTCGGCCTCGAACATGTAGTGAGTGGTCAGCAGAATAGTCTTCCCGGCCCGGGCGAGCTCGGAAATCAGCTGACGGACCTCCCGCGCTCCGACCGGATCGACCCCGATGGTCGGCTCGTCGAAGAAGAGCACCGGCGGGTCGTGCAGCAGCCCTCTTGCCAGGTGCAGCCGCTGCCGCATCCCCCGGGAGAATCCCTCCACCCGCTCCTTCTCGCGACCGGTCAGACCGACCACCTCCAACACCTGACCGATGCGACGCCGGAGCAGGCTTGGCTCAAGCGCGTACAGCTCGGCGAAATAGCGCAAGTTGTCGTAGGCGCTGAGCCGGTCATACAGCCCTCGGTCGCCCCCAAAGACATATCCGATCTGGCGTCTCACGGATTTGGCCTCGGAGACAACGTCCAGCCCCAGCACCCGCACCGTCCCGGCGGTGGGCAGCAAGAGGGTGCAGAGCACTCGAATCGTGGTGGTCTTCCCGGCTCCATTTGGTCCCAGGAGTCCGAACAGCTGGCCGCGGGCGATCTGGAGGTCGATGCCACGAACAGCCTCGACCTCCAACCTGCGACGGCGCAGGGTACCTGTGGTCGTGCGGTAGGTGCGGCGCAGGCCGTGCACCTCAACCGCCAGGGCGCTTGCTGCTGGATGGCTGGAGGACAAGGGCAGTGGAGTATATCGAATGGATGTGCGATCCGTAACGCGAGATGGTGCCTCGGTCCCGGCGGGCACCACCGTCATCCCGTAGGCCCAGGCACCGGGGTGACTTCCCGGAGTGTCCCTCAGCTCCGGGCGATCAGCTGAAGTTCAAGGCACGCCTCGAGGGGAAGCTCAGCCACCCCGACCGCCACCCTGGCGTGCTCCCCAGCCTCCCCAAGGATCTGGACAAGCAGCTGCGACGCACCGTCAGCGATCTCCGGCTGGCGGGCGAAGTCAGTGGCGCAGCGCACGTACATGGTCATCATCACCAGCCCCTTGACCTGGTTGAGAGTGCCGACCGCGCGCACTACAGATGACAGCGCCAACAGCGCGGCCAGGCGGGCGGCCTCCACCCCGGCGTCCACCGTCATGGTCTCCCCGAGTCGACCGGCGATGACACGGCCGTCTCTGAGGGGCAGGACACCAGAGGTGATCACCAGACCCCCTGCTATCACGAAGGGCCGGTACTGGGCGACGGGACTGGGCGGAGACGGCAGGTCGAGGCCAAGCGCCGCCAGGCGCTCTTCGGGAGTGCCGGTCGGAGTCGAATCCATCAAGGTGGAGCCTCCGCGTCTAGTCTGCTGCGCCGACGTCTGAGCCCCAGGAAGATACCAACCAGGGCGATCACCAGGACTGCCGCGACCGCCGGGGGGACCCAGGCCGGTACTGCTATCGAGACCCCGTGGCCCCGGCCGCCCGAGGGGGCCGACGAGGGAGACGGGGAAGCTGCGGGTGGCGGGCTGATCTGGATCGGGCTGGTGGCCCCGACCGCCTGCAGCGGAACCGGGCCGGGTGCTGTGGTGTCGATCAGCTTGGCGGCGCCCGGCTCGCGCGTGGAGCCCGCCCACAGCGAGGCTACAGCGGTCACGGGATTGGTCGGTTCGACCCAGAGCCCGGTCACATCCGCCGCCGGAAGTCCTGATTGCCAGACCTGCCAGGAGCTACCTCCGTTCACGCTCCTCTGCAGTCCCCCACCGGTGCTGCCTCCGTTGTCGCCACCGACGTACACCACGCTGGGGTTGACCGGATCGAAGGCGATGGCGTTCACGCTCCACACCGCTCCCTGGCTGAGGATGACCTGCTGAAAGGTGCTGCCCCCGTTGGTGCTGAGATAGAGACCTTTCAAATTGCCCACCAGGATGGGCGGATTGCTGCTCCCCTTGGCCAGGGGCCCGGCCCCGATCGCAAAGACCGGAGATCCCTGAGGGTCACCACCGGTCACCGACTGCCAGGACGTGGCGCTGCCGACTGCGAGGTTGGAGAACAGATTGGCCGTGGCCGTGGTGCTGTCCGAGCCGGCAAGAACTCCAAGGGGGCTGGTTGCCACCACCGCCAGCGAGCTGATGCTGGTCCCCTTCAGCCCTGCCGCCTCCCACCCGATCCCCGTACCACTGACGTAGACCCCCGAATTGGTCCCAAGGACCACAGCGTCCGGTGCCATCGCCACGGCGCGAACGTCCAGGTTCCCCAGCCCGCTGTTGTCCTGGGACCAGGTGGCCCCGGCGTCGGTTGATCGATACACCCCCGCGCCTCGAGTTCCGATGTAGCTGGCGGATCCCGACCCTGAGAAGTTCACAGTCCAGCTCCACCTGGTTATCGACGTCGACGTCCAGAGCTGACCCCCGTCCACACTTCGGAAGACCCCGCGGGTGGTGGCCGCGAGCATGTCCTGCGGCTGGGCGGGATCCGCGGCCAGCTGCCAGATGATCGCGTGGTCGGAGGCGGGAAAGAGCGGTCCCCCAAGCGCCACCCAACCGGGCGACTGGGCTCCGGCGGGGACCGCCAGCGCTACCGCACCCAGCGCCGCCGCAATGAGCAGCAACGGGGCTGCCAGCAGCCGTCGACCGGTGATTGCATTCACCACTCCTGCCGCCGAAGAATGGTCTGGTCCCTCCCCGGCCCCACCGAGATCAGGTCGACCCGGGCACCGGCGAGCTCCTCGATCCGCTCGACGTAGGCCCGGGCCTCCTCCGGAAGGTCCTCAAAATGACGGGCGTCGCGAGTGCTGCCCTGCCACCCCGGCAACTCCTCGTACACCGGCTCAAGGTGCTTGAGGTGGGAGATGTTGGCCATCGGATGGTCCTGAATCTCTCCCTTGCTGCGATAGCCGATGCAGATGCGCAACTCCTCCAACTCGTCAAGGACATCCAGCTTGGTGAGGGCGATGCTGTCGATGCCGTTGACACCCACCGCATAGCGCGCCACCGGAGCGTCGAACCACCCTACCCTTCGGGATCGACCCGTGGTGGTCCCGTACTCTGAGCCCCGCTCGCGCAGATACTCCCCCAGCGACCCCTCGAGCTCCGTGGGGAGCGGACCGTACCCGACCCTGGTCGTGTATGCCTTGAACACTCCCAAGGTGGTGGTGACGTGGCGGGGCCCAATGCCGGCACCGGCCAGCGCCCCGCCGGAGGACGGGTAGGAGCTGGTCACATAGGGATAGGTGCCGAGGTCCAGGTCGAGCATGGTGCCCTGCGCTCCTTCCAGGATCACCCGGGAACCTTGGGCCACCGCGTCCTGCACGATCGGAAAGGGGTCTCGGATGAAGCGGTCTAGGCGGTCAGCATATTCGGTGTACTCGGACAGGATCTCCTCTTTGGTGAACGGAACAGCTCCATAGAGCTTGACCAGGATGTCATTCTTGAGAGGCAGCACGAAGTCCAGCTTCTTCTCCAGAAAGCGGAGTTTCTGGAGATCACCGACTCTAAAGCCGATGCGGCGGACCTTGTCGCTGTAGGCCGGCCCCACACCGCGGAAGGTGGTCCCCAGTCGGTCGTCACCGCGGGCCGACTCCTCCAGCCGGTCGAGCGTGGGGTGATACGGCATGATCATGTGTGCGCGCTCGCTGATCACCAGGTTGCGCAGGTCCGCGCCCGCAGCCTCCAGGGCAGCAACCTCCGAAAGGAGCACCTTCGGGTCCAGCACCACCCCGTTCCCGATCACGCAGATCGTCTCGGGATGGAGGATCCCCGAGGGGATGAGGTTGAACTTGAAGGTAACGCCGTCTACGACCACTGTGTGTCCGGCGTTGTTGCCGCCCTGGCTTCGCAGCACGATCCGGGCCTGCTCGGCTAGAAGATCCACGACCTTCCCTTTGCCCTCGTCGCCCCACTGGCCACCGACACACACGATCACACCCATCGAGGCTTCCCCCCCATCTACTCGGACTCCGAATGGCTACGGTCGACGTCCTTGAACGCGGTCTGCCCGGCATTGAAGAAGAGCTGCAGACGCCTCACCGGGCCGTTGCGGTTCTTGGCGATATCCAGCTCCGTCAGCCCTGGGTCCTTGCCCTCCTCATGCATCCCGGGCCGGTACAGGAACATGACTATGTCAGAGTCCTGCTCGATGCTCCCGGAGTCCCGCAGGTCACTCAGCTGGGGTCGTCGGTCGGTCCTGCGCTCTGACTCGCGGTTCAGCTGCGAAACCGCGATCACCGGTACGTCCAGCTCCCGAGCCAGGCTCTTCAGGCCGCCCGAGATCTCTGAGACCTCCTGGGCTCTTGAGTCCGACCGGCCCTGGGAACGCATCAGCTGCAGGTAGTCCACTATGAACAGATCCACCTGCGCCGAAGCCCGCAGTCGACGGGCTTTGGCCCGCATCTCCATCACCGACAGCCCAGGGGTGTCGTCGATGAATATCGAAGCCCGGCTGAGAGTGTCCATCGCCGCCGCGATTCGGGGCCACGCATCATTGCCCAGCTGGCCTGTCCGCAGCCGGTAGGAGTCCACGGACGCCTCGCTGCACAGCAGTCTCTGCACCAGGGTGTCGCGGCTCATCTCCAGGCTGAACAGCGCCACCCCGTGTTGGCGGCGCACCGCCGCATTCCGCGCCACGTTGAGGACGAAAGAGGTCTTGCCAACCCCAGGACGAGCCGCCACCACCACCAGCTCAGATCGTTGGAAGCCTGAGGTCACCGCATCGAGTTCGCCGAAGCCGCTGGCCACTCCTGTCACCGACTGAGCGGCCCCCTGGTGATAGGCGTGACTGAGCGCCTCCCAGGTGGTCACCAGCTGTTTGCTGATGGCCTCGAACTCTCCCTTTGGCCGACCCCTGTCAGCCACCGCGAAGACTGTGCGCTCAGCCTCCTCGATCGCCCCCTGAGCCTCCAGAGTCTCGTCGAAGCCGAGCTCGGCCAGCTGACCGCCGGCCTGGATCAGCCGGCGCTTGATGGCGTGATCGTGGACTATTCGGGCGTAGTAGCCAACGTTGGCAGCGGTGGGCACCGCCGACGCCAAGGAGGTGAGAACCTCCAAGCCGCCCACCCGATCCAGGGTCCGCTGCCGCTCCAGCTCGTCGGCCAGAGTGAGGGTATCCAGCGGGGTCCCCTGGGAGAAAAGGCCCAGCATGCCTCGGAAGATGTCGCCGTGGGCGTCCAGATAGAAGTCGTCTGGTTCGAGGGCCCCCACCACCTGGCCGATCTGGTCCTTGTCGAGGAGCAGGGCCCCCAGGACCGAGCGCTCCGCATCCAGGTTGTTCGGGGGAACCCTGAGTTGAGCTGCCGGCCGGAGCTCCGGCCGGACGCTCACGCCGCGACGACCCGGACCCTCACCCGGGCCTCGACCTCGGAGTGGACCTTGACCACCGCCTCGTACTCGCCAATCTGGTGCGCCGGCTCGAACTCGATCTTGCGCCGATCGACAGGCGTCCCCAGCTTGGCCTCCAGCGCCTCCGCGACGTCAATGTTCACCACAGCGCCGTAAAGCTTCCCGGTCTCCCCGGCTCTGGCTGGGATCTCGACCTCGGTCGAGCTCAATCTGGCCGCCAGCGCTCTGGCGGCCACGACCTCCGCCTCCTGACGATGGCGCTGACGCTCCTTCTGAGCCCGAATCTGGGCCTCGGCCCTGGGTTGAGCGGGCTGGGCCAACCGCTGAGGTAGAAGGTAGTTCCTGGCGAAGCCATCGGCGACATCCTTGACATCCCCTGCCTTGCCGGTTCCCGCCACATCGTTCGTGAGAATGACCTTCAACTCGATGACTCCTCAAAAGATGGATGCGGAGGCGACGGCACCTCGGCATCAGAGAGCCCCCCGTCCTCTAACTCCGGGGAACGGTACCAGGGAGCGGGCCCCTCGGTGGTCGTCACCGCGGGATTGCCGCTCCTGAAGTTTGACAGGTGACGAGCCATCCGTGAAAGCCGGCTGGCTGCCGTGACCCCCAAGGAGAGGTCTCTATCGAAGACGCTGACCCGCTGGCGGATCTGGGACTCTATGTCTGCGCGCAGCTCCTCCGGCACCTGGGAGTTGAAGGTCCTGACCGCCAGCAGGGTCAGGGCGATGGTGTCCATCTGCCCCACCACCGGGACCCACATTGGGATGTCCACGACCGGGTTGAGGATTAGGGCCAGCGCGCCCGCCAGTGCCGCCTTGGGCGCCGCCGGGGTGCGCGGGTCACGCGCCAGGCAGTAGGCCAGGCGGAGGTGCTGGGGCAGGTCCAAGACCAGGCTGCGGAGGCGCGTTAGGCGCGAGATTACGGCCATGAGTTTCGTTTTGGTCCCCTATAGTGCGGAGTCTCAGTCTACCCGGGTTCCGCCGAGCCCTCCTTAGGAGGACCGGGTTCTCCGGGCCGCGGTTCCCAGGCCGAGCGATCGGCCTCCAGGAGGAGAAGGGCCTCGTCGGAAGGGTCCCCGCGCTCAGACTGCCCCAACCGCCCATCCACCAGGGCATCGGTCAGCAGCTGCTGGGCTCGACCTATCCACGGACCATCCACCAAGCCGAAGCGCTTCTTCAACCGATTCCCATCCAGCGGCGGACGCAGGCCGCCGGGGTTCTGGACTGAGATCGCATCCATCCGGCCCTTGAGCTCATCCAACTCTTGAGTACCCGGGTACGAGGAGGCTTTGGTGTCAGCCCTCGCCACCTCGAGAAGGGCGGGTGCCAGCTCCCCGGCGTCATGCCAGAGACGTCGAACCGCCGAGTCCGCCCATTCCGATCTGTACTGGATGGGCCGCATGTGAAGCTCCACCAAGCGAGCGACCTGTTCCACCTCGGCGCCGGGAAACCTAAGTCGGCGCATCACCTGTACGGTGATCTCGGCCCCCCGTTGCGGATGGCGGTGGAAGGTCGGCCCATCAGGGGTGGGCTGGAAGGTATCCGGCTTGCCGACGTCGTGGAAGAGGACCCCGAGCCGGACCAGCCGATCCGGCAAGGAACGCTCCACCGCCATGGCCGTGTGCTCGAAGACGTCCCCTAGGTGGAACCCGCCCTGAGCGACCCCACTAAGTCGGGCCAGCTCCGGGACCACCCGGGCCAGCAGCCCGGTCCTGAGCAGTAGGTGCAACCCGCGCGAGGGCACATCCCCTAGGAGGAGCTTCAAGAGCTCGTCTCGGATGCGCTCGCTGGAGACGATCCTGATCCGGGGCGCCGCCGTGCGCATCGCCTCCTCCATCCCGGGTGCCAGATCGAAGTCGAGTTGGGAGGCGAACCTGGCGGCTCGGAACATCCGTAAGGGGTCTTCGTCAAAGGTGAGCAGGGGGTCTAACGGAGTCCGCAGCAGCCCGGACCGAATATCCGCGATCCCTCTTCCAGTTGGGTCGAGTACAGCTCGCTGCGCGCTCAACAGGAGGGTGTTGATGGTGAAATCGCGGCGCACCGAGTCCTCCTCCATAGTCCCCGGGCGCACTTGGGGTTTCCGGCTGGAGCGCGAATATGACTCGCTGCGGGCCCGCACGAACTCCACGGTGAAGCGCTGGCCCCCGGGCAGCGGCAGCGAGATCTGGGAGGTTCCGTACCGTTCGAAGCTGACCACCTTCCCACGCCTGCCCCAACGGTCGCGCAGCCAGTTGGCGCCCGTTTCCGCCGGTACCCTCTCCAGCACCACGTCGACGTCGGCGGCGGCGGTCCGGCCCATCAACAGGTCCCTCACGTAGCCGCCGACGACGCATACCCTGGTTCCCAGCTCCCGCTCCATCTCCCCCAAAAGGGAGATGAGAGCGTCTGGGGAGGGCGCCGGCAGCGCCGACAATGCCGATGCTGGACTCTCAGACATGGACCAGCTCGTCATCGGCAAGCTCCCCCTCGGGGTGCTCCACCACCTCATGGCATCTGCTGCAGTACCACCTGCTCTCCAACGCCGTCCCGCAGGCCGGATGAACCAGCAGTCGGCTCTCACCGGCTCCTCCAGCCCATCTCTCCAGCTCCCCGATGACCGCGGCCAGCCGGACACCACGCGCTGAGAGGCGGTACTCCACTCGCGGGGGTCGGGAAGAGTAGCTGCGGCTCAGCACCAAGGCATCGGCCTCCAGCCGGCGGAGCCGCTCAGTCAGAACGTTGGACGCAATCCCGCTGACGGCGTGCTTCAGGTCTGTGAACCTCAAGGGGCCGTCCAGGAGCGCCCGCACCACAAGCAGCGACCAGCGGTCCCCAACCAGCTCCAAAGCTTCCTCCAGAGCTGTCGGGGAGTGGCCCCCGCCTCCCATGGGCATCTTCCTCACCTTCCCATCTTCGCCTCTCGGGTCCGGCAGCGTGCGTGCACCCTCAGTTATCCACGAGTTATAGTTGTTACTTGCAATTGACTAGTTACCTCAAGGGGTGTGAGTGGTGTTTTTGGAAGAGCTGAGGGCCGCGGTCGAGGTGGTGGAGAAGGATGTGCTTCCTGCGGTAGTGGGGATCGGCTCCCGACCGCCGTTCGGGACGGGAGTTGTGGTGGGAGATGGGAAGGTCCTGACCAACTCCCACAATGTGCGACCGGAGGGACGATCGGTTCGTTTGCCAAGTGGGCAGGTGGCTCGTGCCCAGTCCGCGGTCCGGGACACCGTGCGGGACCTGGCGGTGTTGTCGGTGGAGACAACTGGTGTCCAACCCGTAAGGTGGGCGGAAGATTCGCCATCTCTGGGCGAGATTGTGTTGGCCGCGGCACGGTCGCCCAGGTCATCCGCCCACCTCACCGTGGGAACCATCTCCTCGGAGCGGGGCTCCGACGCTGGCGAGGGAGGGCTGGGGTCGCCGGAGTGGTTCGAGCACACCGCCCCGCTACCCCGTGGCGCCTCGGGCGGCCCGGTGATCAACCTGGCCGGCGAGATCTTGGGGATCAACACCGACCGGCTCGGCGAGGGCTTCTATGGCGCCCTGGTCGCCTCCCCCACGTTCAGGCAGCGGCTCGAGCTCATGATCAACGGCACGTCGCCCGCGGCAGGTTGGCTGGGAGTTGCCCTGTTGCCTCCCGAGATGGCGGGTCGGCTGCGCGAGGCGGTGGGCCTTTCGGAATTGAGTGGCGCCCTGGTCCGCGAAGTGGTCCCGGGTGGACCGGCCGAGCAGGCAGGGGTTAGGAGGGGGGATCTGCTGGTCCAGCTCGGCGGGATCCGGCTGTCCTCGGGGAACGAACTCCGCCGAGCCCTTCAGGAGAGCTCCCCGGGAACCGTCTTGAAGGTCGGCGTCGTGCGGGGGCTGGAGGAGATGGAGTTGGACGTCACCGTCGGATCGGCTCCAGCGGAGCAGATGGGGCCCCGCCATCATCCCCGCGGACGGGGTCCCCACTTCAGGAACTGAGCCAACTCGTTCAGCAGAGCGGAACGGGCTGCTATCATCGCCCGATGCTCTCATCGAGGTTGGCAGCCGCGCACCGCCGAAGGTTGTCTTGCCCAGCCTGGTGATCCGGCAGCGCAACCCCCTGGGGCGGACCGTCCGGCTGCTGGGCTGGATGGCCGACCACGACGCCGGCGACTTTGGTGTCCGAGAACTGGCGGCCGCGGTTGGCATGGCCCCAAGCACGGTCCATAGATCCCTCGGAGCGCTGGAGGACGAGGGCTTGGTCGACTCCGATCCGGAGACTGGGCGCTACCGGCTGAGCCTCGGGTTCTACCGGCTCGCCCTCAAGGGATCACGGCGCGCCCCTCTGGTCGATACAGCCCGCCCGTTCGTGCTCGAGGCCGCCCGCGCCGCTGAGGAGGCCTGCCAACTGGCGGTTTACGGCGAGGTGCAACTGGCGGTGATGTACCTGCTGGAGGTCCGCTCTCCAAGGCGGCTTCAAGTCCGCGCCCGACTCCACGAGTGGCAACCGCTCACTACCGGCGCGGCCGGTCTGGCGGTGTTGTCCAAGCTGGACTCGGACTCCGTGGTGGCCGCCTTCGCCAACGCCAAGGGGGCAGCCTCTGGATCCGATTTGGCGGAGAGGCTGGACACGGTCCGGCGTCGGGGCTTCTCCTCCGCGATCGGGGAGAGCGAGCCGGGGTGTGTGGAGCTGGCGGCGCCCTTCGTCGATGCCGAGGGGAGGGTCCGAGGCGCACTCTGCCTCGGCCTTCCTCAGATTCGTTTCAGCGCCAAGCTGGAGGATGCGCTAGGGAATCTCCTGATGGTCGAGGCGGACAAGCTGACGGGCGCCATGAGAGCGGCTGACCCACGTCCCTGACTCAGGCTGACCTTCCGATCACGGCCGCCAGCCGGGCCTCGGCCGCCAGCTCATAGGCGCCGAACAGCCCCTGGTCCTCACCCAGCGCGGCGGGGACCACCAGGCAGTGCGCTCGGGCCGAGGCAAAGCTGCTCCGAGCGACCCCGCTCTCCATGGCGGCCCAGAAGCCCGCTCCGGCGCCGAACACCCCGCCGCCGAGAGCGATGGCGTCCAAGTTGAGCAAGTTGATGAGGGAGCCAACCGCCAACCCCAGATGACTGGCAGCGGCTGCGAGGACGCTGGCCGCCGCCTTGTCTCCGCCGATGGCGGCGACGGAAACTGCGGCTGCGCTCTCCATCCCAGCAGCCCGGGCGATGGCGGTCCCGGAGGCCAGCGCCTCCAGACAGCCGCGGTTGCCACAGCTGCAGACCGGGCCATCGGGGGCTATCACCATGTGACCGAACTCTCCCGCAGTTCCCTCTGCCCCCCGATACAGACGGCCGTCGAAGATCAGGCCGGCTCCGATGCCGGTGCTCACCGTGATGTACGCGAAGTTCGAGAACCCGCGCCCGGCTCCCTGGCGGTGTTCCCCCAGCGCGGCGAGGCTGGCGTCGTGGTCCACCATGCAGGGACCTCCGATCCCGGCTTCCACCATCTGTCGCAGCGGTACGCGGCGCCACCCAGGAAGGTTGGGAGCTCCTTCTACCACCCCCCTGACCGGGTCAACCGGACCTGGGACACCGATGGCGACCAGCCGTCCCGTGGCCGGGCCGGGGGCCACCTCCAAGACCATCGCGCAGATCTGCTCCGCCACCCCCTCCGGGCCGAGGGAGGATGCCGTTCTGACCCGAGCCCGACGTGCGATGCTCCCATCAGCTGCAAAGCTGGCGGCCCGGACCCAAGTTCCACCTAGGTCGACTCCGACGATGGTGACTGGCGCCAATTTGGACATTTGGGACGCCTCAGCCGGCAACCGGTTCGAGTCCGGCCAGACGCCGCAGTCTGTCGACATTGGCTCGGTCCGGACCATCGTGCTCCAGCCCGGGCACCTCCAGTAGAAATGGGACCCTGCTGAGGAGTGGGTCTCTGAGCATCCGTCCAAATGCGTCATTCCCGATAAACCCATCTCCGATGTTCTCGTGCCGGTCGCGATTCGAGCCGAGGGGTGCCTTGGAGTCGTTGGCATGAATTGCGTACAGCCGGTCGGCCCCAATCTCAAAGTCCAGCTCCTTGGTCATCGCCCGAAGCCCCTCTGGGGTCGCCAGGTCATACCCCGCGGTGAAGGCATGGGCGGTGTCCAGGCAGATCCCTACACGTTCGTTGTCGACCGCCTCCAGCATCTGACGGAGCTGCCGGAAGGTGCTGCCGATATTGTTGCCGGCCCCGGCGCTGTTCTCGATCAGAAGGAGACTCCTCCCTGGCGCGGCCGCCAACGCCGATGACATGGCGGCCGCCATTTGCGGCAGCATTGCCTCGAACCCCAGGCCTTTGTGGGAACCCGGATGGAAGATCACCCCGCGAACTCCGAAGGTGTTCGCAAGGTCCAGGCTGTCCGCCAGCGATGCCTCAGAAGAGGCGAGCAGGTCATCTCTGGCGGTGGCCAGGTTGATGAGGTAGACGGCATGAAAGAAGAAGGCGTCGAGGCCTGTCTCAGTCATGCGCTGGCGGAACTCATCTACCGTGTCAGGGGACGGCTTCAGCCTACGCCAGGTCTGTGGTGGGGTTGGGTGAACCTGCACCGCTTCCACGCCCAACTCCTTGGCCCTGTCGAAGGCGGTGAGGATCCCACCCTTGATGGAGACGTGTGCGCCGATGAGCGCCATCTCAGGACCCTGGTGCAGCCGCGGGCGGCGAGTAGACCTGGGCGGCCGGTGGTGGCGCAACGCTGGCCACCCGGCCGAAGAGCGCGTATTTGAGGGATATCGGGGCTCGGCCGGTAACGGTCAGCTGCAACAAGTGGTAGCTCCCCTTGGCTATGTACAGACGTAATGATGAACTGGCGGAGCCCTCCTCCACCAGCCAGGCGGGAATGCCATGCAAACTGGAGTCCCCCACCGACACCGGGGGCTTGAGATAGGAGTGGAGCGTCTTCGCCAATCCCGGACCGGTGAAGGGGGCCAGGCTCTGCCGGTAACGGCTGGCGGTCGTCGGGGTCTGAACGATCCATGTGGTAGCCGGATTGAGATTCCCCGGCAATGAGGTGATGCCCAGTTGAGCCAGCCCGAGGGGTGAGAGCACATACACCTTGGACCCGTATCCCACGACCTGAAGGCTGAGGCTGGGAGACCCCGGGACGGTGGTCACAACCGTGCCACTGAAATCACCGTTGGGAAGGGTGACGACCGAAAAGGTGGTGGTGGTCAAGCCGGCCCGCGCGCTACCGCTTATCCGAAATGAGGACTGCGCCATCGCCGCCGCAGAGTCCCTTGTGAGCGGACCAACTGCGGGAACCGCCTGTCCGCAGGACGACAGAATCACCGCCACTACCGCCGTCCCCAGTCCCACCACCAGGCTCCGAGGGCAGGTCAGCGGGCCGTCTCCAGGCCGCGTCTTCCAGTTCACCAACAATCCCCATGCGCCGAGAGCAACAGGCCTCAGGGTCGTCCCACGACTACCGCTGCAAGGTATAGCGCGTAGAGTCCGAAGCCGACCGGCGCGACCACCCGCGCGTCAAGTCCCCGCTCGCCGGTGGCGGCGACCGCCACAAGCGCCCCGGTGATCGTCGCCGCGGCGGCGAGGAACCCGATGCCGGACGGGTCCCAAGGGGTAAAGCACAGACCGATGATGGCGGGCACGGTTGCCTGGAAGACCATGGCTCCAGCCACATTGCCGAACGCCAGAACGTCCCGACCTCGCGCCACCCAGAGCGAGCCCGCGGCCATCTCCGGGAGCTCGGTGGCCACCGGCACCAGAAGCAGGGCCAGGACCAGAGCTGACAGCCCGATGGCTCCAGCTATGCCGTGTAGCGCCAGCAGAAAGAGCTCGCTGGCGGCCGACAGGCCGACCAGCGCCACCAGAAGCTGCGTTGAACCCAGCCAAGTCGACGGAGTCGGACGACGCAGCAGACGCCCCACCAGCAAGCGTTCCCGAGCCTGGTTGCCCGGGCTTGATGCGCGCAGGCTGCGGCTCACGAAGAGCGCATAGAGGGCGGCCAGGACAACCGAGTCGGCCCAGCGCAGCGGCGTGGGCACGAACGCACCCAGGATCAGAAGTGCGTAGCTTGCCAGGAAGGTGTAGAGCACCGAGCGGCTGGCCGGGCCTGCGATATGCAGATGGACCCGCCCGGTCGCCAGGCAGACCACCGCTGTGAGGCCCAACCCCAGGGTGGCAAGCATGAATGGTGCTCCCAGGATGGCCCCGGTCGCAGTGGCGGCTGCCCCCGCCCCCCCACCGATAAGGGCAACCACAGGGACGATGCTCTCGGGCAGGGCGGTACCTATGGCAGCGAGGACGCTGCCGGTCGTCTGATGGCTCAGACCGAGCTTCCCGGCCTGCCACTCCACGGCGTTGGTGAAGAGCGCCGCCGCCGCCAGCATCAGAAGCAGCCCGGACAGAAGCAGCGCGGCTACGCCCAAGGGATCAGGAGCTCCGCAGCTGTCCCAGGCGGGTCCCGACGGCTCCTCCCAGCTCGGCGGTCAGAGAGGCTCCGTGGCGCAGAACATGGCCCAGGTCGACACTCTGCCAGCGTTCAATCGGGGCTTCGCCCAGCGGCCCCAGGGCGTCCAGAATCCGCTGGCGGTACCAGGGGAAGAGGGCGCGTGGAAGCTGGTCGCAGGAAGACCACACCAGAGCCAGCGCCTCCCTGGTCCTCTCGGGACTTCCGCCCACCACGTGTGCCAGGAAGACCTGGTCACAACCTACCCGGATGCCCCGGAAGTGATAGGTCCCGACAAGTCGATCTATCGCGATCTGGAGGCCGCACTCCTCCCTGGTCTCCCGCAAAACGGTGGCCGCGGGGTCCTCACCTGGGGCCACATGTCCTCCGGGTGGCTCCCATCCGGGGGGCCACGGACGAAGCTGGAGCAGAACTCGCCGCAGCTCGTCAACGATCACGGCCTGAGCCCCGACGACCCTGGTCATCGGGTGAACAGACACGGATTCCCCAGAGCTGCAGCGAAACCCGAACCACCCTGATACAGGAGGACTTCCAGGTTGGGGAAGAAGATAGTGGGGACCGGTCCCGTGACGACGTGAGACCAGAGACCGTCGAAAGCGGCGAACAGGGGATAGGAGAGAGGGCTGAACCCACCGCCGGTCAGGTTGGGTATGACCAAGATCAGCAGAATGAGGCCGATGTAAATTCCGCTGCGGTGCAGCTGCGCCCAGCGAAAGGGCGCGGGGAATCGGCCCCCCAGCAGCCCCTCGGCCACCCCAAACCCGTCCAGCGGGGGAATGGGAATCAGATTGAAAACGAACAGGATGACATTGACGTAGAAGGCCTCCACCAGGAACCAGTACACGAAGCCCAGCACCGGGAGGTTGAAGCTGGGTAGGGCACAGCTCGAGAGCCAGGGGTTGGTAGCCAGCAGGACTCGCAGGATGACCCCCAGCCCCGCGGCGACGAGCAGGTTGCTTATGGGTCCGGCAGCCGACAGCCAGGCTCGCTGACGGCCGGTGCGCACGTATGCGGGGTTGAACATCACCGGCCGGGCGAAGCCGAAGCCGATAACCAGCAGCATCACCAATCCCAGCGGATCAACCTGGTTGGCGGGGTTGAGGCTGAGCCTCCCCTGACGACGAGGTGTCGGGTCGCCATAGCCGGTCGCGACCGCCGCGTGACAGTACTCGTGGACCGTGAATCCGAGAGCGATGCCGGGTATCGCGAAGATCACCAGGACCAGGTAGAACTCCACCCCGCTGCCGAGCACCTCCGGTCAGTCCAGGGGGATCTTGCGGACCCGCCTGGCCCTGCGCCTGGGAGCATCTGGGGCAGCCTGTGGCTCGGACGCTTGGTGATGCTCCAACGCCGCCACCGCAGCCAGCAGCAACTCCCTCTGCGCCCTGATGAGGTGAATTCTCACCTCGGTCGGGAGAATTCCCTCCAACTGGTCGGCCAGGCGAACGACCGCGTCTCCAAAAAGCCGGGCCGCGGTCTCACCCACCTGGCCGGTCGGCCCGCCCGGCATCAGCTCGCCCTCGCAAAATGGATCAGGAGCTGACCGTCCTCGAGGCGGGCCGAGCTAGTCACCTTCCCCCTCAGCACCCTCGGCAGGGAGATCTCCCGCTTGTAGGGGCCGACGCTTATATACAGTTCGTCGTCCTTCTGAGTCAGTTCGACCTGCTCTCGACTGACGAAGGGGATCTGCATCGAGAGCACGTACTCGTCGCCAATCTTGCGCAGCGCCTGGGCCTTGGCCTGATAGAGGATGGCCTCGGGAGCTGATTCTCCGAAGAGAGAGATGCCGAGCTCATCCAGATTCTCCATCCCCACGATCTCATGGTCGAAGAGGCGGGAGTGCAGAATCGGGACGGGAGCGAAGGTCTCCTCCACCTGTGTCGAATACTTCGCCTGAACTCGGCGCCAGTCCGAGAAATACCCCTCTCCAACCTCCTCCGGCAGAACCCGGTTCACGAGTACGGCGTCCACCTGATAGTCGTACAGGTTGAGATAGGTAAAGGCTCGCTGCGCCTCCTTGATCACCATCTTCTCCAGGTTGAGCACAATTCGCACCGTGCAGGACTTGGGATCGCTGAGCACCTCCTTCATCGAGTCCAGGTCCACCAGCAACTTGCGGACGGATCCGTAGATCTCGTCTGGGGGCAGAGGGATCCCAATGAACGGCTGCACCATCGGACGGGCGAGCTTCATCACCCTCCTCTCGATGGGGAAGATCTTGTTGAGGTACCACCTGGCCACGTCGGGAAACGCCAGCAGCTGCAGCGTCTCCCCGGTGGGAGCACAGTCGACCACGAGCACGTCGAACTCTCCACGCTCCGAGTGGCGTCGGATCCACATCAGGCTGGCGATCTCCTCCATCCCCGGAGGGGTGGCCAGCTCCTCAGCAATGATGTCATCGACCCCTTGGGAGTTGAAGAGGGCCGCCAGGTACTCATGGATCTTTTCCCAGTGCCCCTCCATCTCGTGCAGCGCATTGACCTCCTGGGCGAAGAGGTTCTCGGAGATCTGGATTGGCTCCGGCCCGATTTCACAGTCGAGAGAGTCCCCGAGGCTGTGGGCGGCATCGGTGGAGATGACCAGGGTCTTCAGGCCGCGCTTGGCGCAACGCACCGCGGTGGCGGCTGCGATGGTGGTTTTTCCGACACCACCCTTGCCGGTGTAGAGGATCACCCGCATGTCCGCGAGTATAGGGTGCCCTGGAAACCGGGTCCCAGCTCGGGATCAGTGGATGAAGATCAACCCGGCGATCACCAGCGCCAGCATCGCAGTGGAGACCAGGGCGACGCGGCGCACGTCCATGGGCAGGTATGGAGTCCGGTCGAGAGGCACGGCAGGGCTGTCATCCAGTGGCTCTAGGTTCGCCTCCTGGCGGCGCCTGAGCTCGGCCCGGCCCGCAACCTTCGTGCGGCGTGGGAGCAGCGACTCCGAGGCCGTCTGCGCTATCGGCTCAGGGGACGAGGGAGGAACCAGCTGCTTGGGCGCCGGAGTTGCGGCCGGCCGCTGCCGCCGGGGCAGCGTCGATGGCGCGGGAGCTGGCGGCGAGGACGGAGCCGACTCCACCACAGACGCCGGTTCGTCAGCCGACTGGGCGGCGGCAGGAACCGCTGGCGCCTCCGAGGCGGGGGGTCCTCCCGCCGGCTGCGCGGCGGGGCGCTTACGGGGCGGCGTCGCTCGACGCTTCGTACGTCTGGCCAATTTTGGCTCCGCTGAACAACCCCAAAGGGGAAAGTGGTGGGCGGCGCAAGTTTACCCAAAGTCCACAGTGTGGGAGCGGATTGACGGTGCAGGCAGCGAGCGCCGGCGGGAGGGGGTCAGTTGCAAGAAGGAGGGGAACGAGGTATTGCCAGCGCCCACTGCCTGCGTGGGCGATGCGTGTGGGGCCACATCTTGTGCCCGCAGGCAATTCAACCACACAATGTGGGATAGCGCAAGGGTGCTGTGACAATTTCTTCAGTTCTGCTCCCCAGAGCGCTTCCAGGTGGGCCACCGCGGCGGAGAAGATCTTCGTCAGACGGGAACGTGCGTCCACCAGGAAATCACCGCGCCGCCGGGCTAGCTTTCCGGTACCCCGGGCAACTCTGGCACCGGGTCGAAGGCGGTGGAAGAGGTCGTCAGCAGATGTTCTGCAGTTCCATTCCGAACTCCAAGTCGATCTCCCCGAGTCGGGGCCGGGACCCAGACGCATAGCTCCCGCCCTCGCTAGGGCACGCTCGAACGTTCGATCCCGTGAAGGTTCTGCTAACGTGCGGGGTATGGGTGCCCTAATAGCCCTGATCGTTGTAGTGGTGCTTGTGGCCCTACTGCTCAGAGCCACAGTGCGGGTGGTGCAGCAGGGGCAGAAGGGCGTGATCAAGCGGTTGGGGCGCTTTCATGCGACCCACAACCCTGGACTGGTCTTCCTAATCCCGATCGTGGACAGCATGACCAGAGTTGACATGCGCGAGGTCCCCCGGCGGGGCGATAAGCAAGATGTCATCACCAAGGACAATGTGGCCGTCGGGGTGAGCGCGACCATCTTCCACCAGGTGGTCGATGTCAACCGGGCACTGTTCGAGGTCCAGGACTACCTGGTTGCCATCGACCAGATCGGTAGGACTGCGCTGCGAGCTGTTTTCGGCACCATGAGCCTGGACGAGGCTCTCTCCGAGCGCCAGCGGATCAACACCTTGCTCAGTGAGCACATCGCAGAGGCCACGGAGAAGTGGGGCGTTCGGGTCAACCGGATCGAGGTGCTGGACATCCTGCCGCCTCAGAACATCCTGCGGGCGATGGAGGAGCAGAAGGAGGCGGACCAGCACAAGCGGTCGGTCATCCTGAAGTCGGAGGGGGACAAGCAGGCCGCGATCAACCAGGCCGAGGGCGAGGCGCAGGCCAATATCACCCGCGCCACGGCGCAGAAGCAGGCTACCGTGCTTGCAGCCGAGGCCAAGAAGCAGGCACAGATCCTTGAAGCCGAAGGCAACAAGGAGAGTCAGAAGTTGGAGGCGCTGGGCGAGTCCGCGGCCATCGACTCGGTGTTCAAGGCCATCCACGAGGGCAAGGCGAGCCCTGACGTTCTCGCCTTCTGGCAGCTCAAAAACCTGGCAAAGCTCGCCGACAGCCCCAACTCCAAGCTGATTGTGCCCGCTGATTTTGCCGGCCTGATGGGCGCGGCTCAGGCTCTCGTCAGCACCATGGGCGCCCCTTTGGGCCCGGTCGATGGGTCGGCCGCGGGCAACGGGAAGACCGCGATCGTCGGAGGTGGGCCTGCGCGACCGAAGCGCGGCGACGGCGAAGGCAAGCCCTCCTAGCACGGTGC
The DNA here is from genome assembly GCA_027313505.1 of Candidatus Dormiibacterota bacterium. Taxonomy (GTDB): domain Bacteria; phylum Chloroflexota; class Dormibacteria; order Aeolococcales; family Bog-877; genus AG-12. The sequence goes on along the minus strand of DAHVDN010000001.1, from coordinate 13,644 downwards.
CGCGGTGAGGTCCAGGCACACCCGACGGAGGTCATCTCGTCAACTCGACGACATCGCGAGCTCGGCCTGAGTCGGCAGTGCGAAACGGGATCGAGGCGTTGGCCGGCGAAGAGGGTACGGTGAGCACCCCAATCCCAGGGCGCATCCACATGGGGGCTGTCCACGTGCGCGGAGAGGACTGGCCGGCTCTGTCCGCCTACGGAGATCCGATCGCGGCTGGAACTGTGGTGTTGATCGTGGACGTCGACCAGGGCCACCTCATCGTGGCCCCATCTCAGGCCACCTGAGACCGTTCTTCGCGGCCCTCGAAAAGTTTGGGCCCTCCAGGGGCGGTGTCGGGCAGAGGGGCCCGAAACGGGGGTCGGAGTGGGGCGGTCGATTCCTCAAAGCCAGGAGGGATGACCAGACCAGGGTCTCAGCAGAGCGCTACTCAAGATCGGTCTGAGGTGGCCTCCATCCGCCCTTAGGCCAGGGCCGCTCGCCCAAGCGACCCAGGCCATCGGCCTTGGCGGCTACTGCAGCCACAGCCGCCGACACCAGGCATTAGACCGGACGCGAAATGTCCTGTGGACCACGTCTGGCCAAGAGGGCGCATCCCGGCGCCTCCGCCCGGTTGTAGCGGCAGATAGGGCGGCGACCAGTCCCCTCATGAGGTCAGGCGCTGCGGGATGGGAACCCAATTGTTTTCCCGTCCAGCTCATGGTCGGTTCGGTCCTTCCCCACGGCTCGCTCATGTCCATGTGGCCCCTTCCGGGCGTGAGTTGCAATTCCGGCCGCTCCACCGCCGGAGGCGCCGCCTACTGCCGATCACCACTCACACGTTGAAGAGGAAGTGCATCACGTCACCGTCCTTGGTCAGGTACTCCTTCCCCTCGAGGCGTCGCTGCCCTCGCTCCCTGACTCCTGGATAGCCGCCTGCGGCGACCAACTCCGCCCAGTTGCACACCTCGGCCCGGATGAAACCCCTGGCGAAGTCGGTGTGGATGGCCCCTGCGGCGTCAACCGCGGTCGCCCCCTGGCGGACGGTCCAGGCCCGGACCTCCTTGTCTCCCGCGGTGAAGAAGGTCAGCAACCGAAGAGCGTGGTAGCCGGCCCGACTCAAACGAGGGAGTCCGGCTTCGTCCAGCCCCATCCCTAAGAGAAACTCGGCAGCCTCAGATGGTTCCAACTCACTGAGCTCCGCCTCCAATTTGGCGGAGACGGCGACAAAGTCCGCCCCCTCCTGCTGAGCGCGAGCCAGGATCGGGGCAGCCGGCCCGGCCTCGGGGTCTCGCCCCAGCTCATCCTCATCCACGTTGGCGACGTAAATGACGGGCTTAGCGGTCAGGAGTTGGCAGTCGCGCACGAACGGCTCCTCATCCTTGGCAAGCTGCACCGCTCTGGCGGGGATTCCCTGGTCCAGGGCCGCTCGGACCCGGGCGAGCGCTCCCGCTTCCATCTGGGCCTCCTTGGCCCCGGCCCCAGCACGAGCTGTCCGGCCAGCGCGATCAAGCCGCCGGTCGAGTGCCCCGAGGTCCGCTAGGGCCAGCTCGAGCTCCAGGATCTCAAGGTCTCGGGTGGGGTCGACCTGACCTTCGACGTGGCCCACCTCAGAGGCCGAAAAGGCCCTAAGAACGAAGGCGATCGCGTCGGCCGCACGGACGTGCCCGAGAAACTGGTTGCCCAGCCCCTCCCCCTGGCTCGCCCCCCGCACCAGCCCCGCGATGTCGGTGAAGGTGACGGTCGCTGGAATGACCTTTGGAGGGTGGAAGAGCTCCGCCAGCTGATGGAGGCGCGGATCGGGGACTGGAACCACTCCAGTGTTGGGCTCGATCGTGGTGAACGGAAAGGCGCCGACCGCCGCGTGGGCCTTGGTGAGAGCGTTGAAGAGGGTCGACTTCCCGGCGTTCGGAAGGCCAACGATGCCGACCGAAAGGCTCATACCCCTGGCTCAGCCGACATCGGCGCGGTCCAGCTGATAGTGGCTTACGACAGATGCCAGTCCTCCTTGCCCGGGGCCGGAGGTGACCCACTCTGCCACCTCCAGAACGGCCCTGCTGGCACCCTCCACCGCCACCGGGTGGCCCACCACTTGGAGCATCGGGAGGTCATTTGGAGCATCCCCCACCGCAACCACCTCCTCGGGGTCGATGGCCAGATGCTGACACAGCCAGAGGACAGCCGCCCCCTTGTTGACGTCCTTTGCCGTGATCTCGCAAAAGCCGACCAGGGAGCTGGTCACCTCGGCCAGATGCCCAACCAGCTCCGACATCTCCGACATCAGTTTGGGGAATCTGGCCGGGTCCGCCACCACCACGGTCAGCTTGGTTGTGCCGCGAAGCAAGCGCTCCTCCAAAGGAGGATCCTTGGCGACCACCGGGGTGACCTGGGCCACACTGGTGTAGTAGTCAACGTCGGCGGTCACCGCGTCGACCAGCAGCTCGTCGTCCTGATACACGTTCACCGCGTAGCCCCGCTCGCGGGCAAGCTCCAGCACGGGCAGGGAGACTTCGGAGGTGACCTCGCGGCGGAGCATGACTGCACCCGCAACGGCTCCCTGGGGAAGTTCCTGGATCAGCGCACCCTGGTAGCAGATGAGCGGCAGCCTGGTCTCCAGCTGCTGGGCGTATGGCAGCCCAGATCGATACATGCGGCCTGTGGCAATTGCCATTGGGGTACCGACCGCCTGCGCCCTTCTCGCAGCCTCTATGTCTCTGGGGTCGAGCTCCAACCGGCGGTCCAGGAGCGTACCGTCAAGGTCGGAGACCAGCAGCCGGGGCTTCACCGCTGGACAATTGCGGGCGGTTCCCCGAGTCGACCGCCGACAAAAATGCTGATGTGCACGATCGACTGATTGTCGCCGATCTCCGGGCCGCAACGGTCTGTGCTCGATTAGGGTCGACACCCGGAGCGCTTCCAGCCATCCGGGGAAACGGACTTCCAAAAGCTCAGGGTCGAGCCGAAAAATGGTGAGCTCAAAGAGCTCCTGCCCGATCCACCAGACCATGCTCGAGCAAATTCCCGTATATTGAGATCCTTGCCAGTTCGTCACAGGCGCCCTTTCCGGCCAGCGGCGCGCAACTTCACAACGGCTTTCACGGAAGCCGCCCCGCCGGAACCCGTTCCGTTGGTCAGTTTTTCTGACCTGGGCCTGTCGGCTTCGATGCTGGCCACCCTGGCCACCGTGGGCTACTCCAGCCCCACCCCGATCCAGTCAACGACCATTCCCGCCGCTCTCACGGGAAGGGACGTCATCGGGCAGGCCCAGACCGGCTCGGGCAAGACCGCCGCCTTCGCCATCCCGGTCTTGGAACAGCTTGACCCCAGTCGGGCTGACGTCCAGGCGCTTGTGCTTTGCCCCACCCGGGAGCTTGCAGCTCAGGTGACCTTAGAGTTTGGGCGGCTGGCCCAAGGGCTCACCGTCGAGATCCTGGCGGTGGTCGGCGGGGATCCGGTCCGCCGGCAGCTGGATGGCCTCCAACGTCACCCAGCGGTGGTGGTTGGAACCCCCGGCCGGATCCTGGACCTACTTCAGAGAGGCAACCTCTCGCTTCGCTCAATTCGGTTTGCGGTGCTGGACGAGGCCGACCGGATGCTGGACATGGGTTTCGCCCCAGACGTGGAGCGGATCCTGCAGCAGACACCCAAGGAGAGACAGACCCTGCTCTTCTCCGCAACAGTTCCGGGGTGGATCCACCGCTTGGTCGAGCGTCACATGCGTGACCCCGAGACCATCTCCGTCAGCGGCCAGACCGAGTTGGTCTCCACCGTCAGCCAATGGTGCATCGAGTGCTCCTGGGCGGACAAGGTCGAGGCGCTGGCGCTGCTTTTGGACAGCCCTCGGGTCACCTGCGGTCTGATCTTCACCGCCACCAAACGCAACGCGGACATGCTGCATACGATCCTGCTCGGCCGAGGCTACGACGTCACCGTGCTTCATGGTGACCTCTCCCAGCAGGACCGCGACAAGGCTCTCAGCCGTTTCAGGAGCTCCAAAGTCCGCTTCCTGATTGCGACCGACGTGGCCGCCCGGGGAATCGACATTGATGACATCAGCCACGTGATCAACTACGACGTACCGGCAAGTCCGGAGGACTACATCCACCGGGTGGGCAGGACCGCACGCGCGGGTCGCGACGGGGTGGCGCTGACCCTCATCACCCCTATCGAGATCCTCAAGATCCGCGACATCGAGAACCACACTCACCGGGCCATCGAGCGACACACCTTGGATGACCTGCGGCAGCTGGCGGGCACCGTCAGCACCGTGGTCGGCTAACAGCTCCCCTTCGGCCCCGTCGTTGGTGGCTCTGGGCACACACCGGTGATGGTCGCGAGCTAGGGGCACCTACTGCTATAGTGCATAATGCATTATGGCTTTCTTCTCCATAGCGTCAGACAGGCTGGACCTTGCGGCGCTAGCGGTCCTCGGCATCCTCTGCGAGGCGGACCACCACCCGTATGAGATCGCCCGACTACTCCGAGACCGGCACCAGGACGAGCCTCCCGGTCACACCAGCCGCTCCCTCTACCACGCCGTCGAGAAGTTGGTGGCCGGTGGACTCATCGCCGCTGTGGAGACCATTCGGGACGGGAGGAGGCCGGAGCGCACCGTCTACCAAGTCACTGAGGACGGGCGCGAGGAGTTCCACCACACCCTTTTCGACATCCTTGTAAACCCGGGGCTGGGATCACGGCTGTTCATGTCAGGAGTCTCGCGCCTCGGACACCTCTCAGAAGAGGAGGCGGTCCTGGCTCTCGGCATGCGACTGGCAGCCCTTGAGGGTGCGATCGCACAGGCCAAGGCGTCGAGCCGGGTCCTGATGGAGCGCACCCGTCTGCCACGGCTGTTTCTGCTTGAAGGCGAGTACCGGCTGGCTCAGATGGAGGCAGAGGCCTCGTGGGTGGGGTCGGCCATCGAGAGCATCCGCAGCGGGGAGTTGGACGTCAGCCCGGAATGGCTCGGACTGATGGCTGCAGAGTCTGACGGGATCGAGGCCAGGACATCGACCCCTCTGGCGCTGCTACAACACGACCGGATCGACATTCCGGAGACCGTCAGACCCGGAACGGCCCGAACCTCTTCCGTTGAACCAGATCCGAAGACCGAAGACGCCCCGGAGCGATCCGGCAGGAGGAGGCACCCGTGAGCAGCAAGGCGACAAGTCCCGGGGCGGTGATCACCACCAGAGAGCTCAGGAGGACATTCAAGAGTCGCAGGGGACCGGTGGAGGCCGTCGCCGGGGTGACCCTGGAGGTCAACGGCGGGGAAATCTTCGGCTTCCTGGGGCCGAACGGGGCCGGGAAGACGACCACCCTGCGGATGTTGGCCACGCTCTTGCCACCCACTTCCGGCGAGGCCACTGTCGTCGGACAGGACCTCTTGCGCAACCCGGCCGGTGTGCGGGACCGGATTGGGTATGTGGGCCAGCTGGGCGGAGCGGACCCTGAGGTCACTGGCCGGGCGGAGCTGGTCTTCGAGGGGCGCCTCTATGGAATGTCCCACGCTGCCGCGTCTAAGCGATCTCAAGAGCTTGTGGAGGCGCTGGAACTGCAGCTCTGCGCCGATCGCAAGATCAAAACCTACTCCGGGGGGCAGCGGCGGCGATTGGACATGGGCCTCGGCCTGGTCCACTCCCCAGAACTGCTCTTCCTCGACGAGCCCACGTCGGGACTGGACCCTCAGAGCAGGGCGAGGATGTGGGAGGAGGTGCGCAAGCTGCGTGATCTCGGCACCACGATCTTTCTCACCACGCACTACCTGGAGGAGGCGGACGCCCTCTGCGATCGGCTGGCGATCATCGACCACGGGCGGATCGTGGTCGAGGGAACCCCGGACGCGCTGAAGCGGGAGGTCGCCGGAGACGTGGTCACCCTCGGCGTGGAGGGTTTGGGGCAGGCGGTGTTGGAGCTGGTGTCGAACCAGCCCTTCGTACGAGAGGCGACCCTTGATGGCGGCCTGGTGCGCCTCTATGTCGACCGCGGCGAGACCGCGGCTCCGGCGCTGCTTCGACTGCTCGATGGCTCTGGAATGGTCGTATCCACCCTGGCCATGAGTAGGCCCAGCCTGGACGACGTCTTCCTTCGCCAGACCGGGCGCTCCCTGCGCGAGTCGGAGCAGGCGGCGTGAGCCGCCCGCTATCAAGAAAGGACCGCCGATGAGGCTGCTTCGAGACACCTGGCTGGTGTTCCAGCGCTACTTCTCACTCTTCATCCACAACCCGGCGTGGGTCGCGGTCGGAGTCCTCCAGCCTGCCCTGTATCTGCTGCTGTTCGCCCCCTTGCTCAAGTCGATAGTCCACCTCCCCGGCTTCCCCCCGGGGGGTGCCTACAACGTTTTCGTCCCCGGTCTCCTGGTCCAACTCGGCCTGTTCGGCGCCTCAGGAGTTGGCTTCAGCCTGATCTCGGAGCTCCGCGGCGGAGTTGTGGAGCGGCTGCGAGTCACCCCTGTCAGCCGTCTGGCTCTGCTTCTCGGTCGCGCTCTCCGCGACACCCTGACCCTGCTGGTGCAGTCCCTCATCCTGGTGCTGATCGCTCTTCCGTTCGGACTCAGCATCCAACCGCTGGGAATCCTCCTCGTCTTGGCACTGGTCGGCCTGATCGGACTCCTGTTCGCCTCGATCTCCTACTGGCTGGCGCTGCTACTCAAGGACGAGAACTCGTTCGCCCCGATCATCTTCACCGCAGCTCTCCCCCTGCTTCTGCTATCTGGAGTCCTCCTGCCAATGTCGCTTGCCCCATCCTGGTTGCAGACCATCTCCACCCTCAACCCTCTCTCGCACGCGGTCACCGCGGCCCGCTCCATCTTCCTGGGACATCTGGTCAACGCGACGGTCCTGGAGGGAATCGTAATCGTGGCGGTTTTGGCGGTTTTGGCGGTGGCCGGAGCCGCGAGGGCATTCGGCCGGGCGGTCGCCTGACCCTCATCGGCATGACCAGGACCCGGTTGCCGTCTGGGGTTGCCGCTTGGGGCGGGGAGTTAGGGCACACAAACCTCGAGGAGGGGGCAAGACCGTCGGTCAGCCGACCTTGATGTAACCCTGTGGGACCGGGCCCCGCCAGGCGTCGCCGTGGAGCACGCGGGCGAGAATCTCAATCCCGTCGATGACCCTGGGCCCGGGCCTGTTGAAGTACCAGGAGCCATCGACTGCGAATACCCGGCCGGCCTCCACCGCGGGTAGAGAGTTCCAGCCTGGAGTGGCGCTCAGCTGCTCGGCCTGGGCTGCTGCCTCCCCGAGGCGAAAGCCACAGGGCATGCAGATCACCACCTCTGGCGCCGCCGCCCTCAGCTCCTCCATCGAGATCCGCCGGGAGGGCTGCCCGGAGGTCCCGAGCACGTCTGTGCCGCCGGCTATGTCCAACTGATCAGGCACCCAATGACCGGCCACCATCAGGGGGTCTGTCCACTCAAGGCAGGCCACCCTCGGCCGGGGCCTGCCCGCCACGGCCCCCCTTATGGCGTCGACCCTCGCCCACAGGCTCCTGACCAGCTCACTGGCCCTTTCTCGCGTACCGGTCGCCTGGCCCACATCGACGATTGACCGCATCACGTCGGCAAGGCTCTTGGGTTCGAGGGAAATGACGGTGGGCTTCCCCGGAAGCAGGCGAGCGGCCTCCAGGACCTGGGGGTAGGCCACCGCGCAGACCTCGCAAAGCTCCTGGGTCAGGATCAGGTCGGGCCGGGCCCGACGCAACCCCTCCTGGTCCAGCCGGTACAGGCTGCTCCCCTGATGCACCGCCTGCTGGACATGATGGTCGATTTCGCTGGGAGACGACCCTCTGTGGTCCAGCTCACTTTCGGTCAGGATCAGCTTGAAACCGGCCTGGGGAGGAAAGTCGCACTCATGGGTGACTCCGGCCAGGCTGGGCCCGAGCCCCAACGCGAAGCAGATCTCGGTGGCGCTGGGCAGCAGCGAGACGATGCGCAACGCCGTCAGGACCCCTGGCTCACCGGTGCCGCAGAGCCATCGTCATCGGCAGAGGCCGGGACCGCTGTCATGGCGAGCACTGGCACGGCCTTCTTCTGGGCCCACTCGGCGACCCTGCGCTCGTGGGAGAAGACAACCACCTGTGAGGTTTGTGAGAGCTCCAAAAGGGTGTCCAGGAGGGCAAAGCAACGACGGTCGTCGGAGTTGACGCTCGGATCGTCGAATACCAAGGGCAGCTGCTCGCCCTTGGGCGACAGCGCTTGGGCCAGAACCATACGCAGGCAGACATAGATCTGCTCCTGGGTACCCTGCGAGAGGTTCTCAACCGGGACTTGGCGAGTGGAGTTGGGAGCCGCCACGTGCATGGACAGGTCCTCTGGGTCGACCCACGCTTGGGAGTAGCGGCGGTGGGTGAGGTGAGGTAGCCGGCGGGCCAGCCCCTCGGCCAGAACCGGCGCCAGGCTGTTCTGGATCTCTCCTTCGGCGGACTCCAGCTCCGCTATGGCCAGGTTTATCGCCGCCTCGGCACGCTGCATCCGCCCAAGCTCAGCTGTCAAGTCAGCGACCTGCTCCTCCAACTCCACAAGGTCGCCGGACTCCTTCAGCTGCTGCTGGAGGCTGCCCTCCTTGGGAAGCAGCTCATCCCGCAGCTGGTCCCGGGCGGAACGCGCCTGGTCATACTCGACCCTCAGCTCCGCAGCCGGTCTGGTCGGCCGGGTGGGAGCACCTGCTCGGGTTCGGCTCCCGACCTCGGTGCGAAGCTCCTCTGCTCTAGAAATGAGGCTGCGGAGTTCCCTGCCGTTGAGACGTTCATCGCGACGCAGGCGCAGCTCGGTGCGGCGCCGATCCGCCTCCACCGCCACCTCCGCCTCCCTGGCCAACGTGGTCAGACGGACCGCTATCAGTTGCGGGTCCGTCCCAGACAGCCCCACCTTCGCACCTCTCCCCGACAGCTCCTCCCGGACCCTGTCCGCGGTGGACTGCCAGGACGCCATCTTCTGCAGCGCCTCCTGAAGAGGAGGCAACTCGATCGCCAGCTGACGCAGTTGGTCTCCTCCCAACTGGGACAGACCCATCTCCCCCAGTCGCTGTCGGGCTTTGGCCCTCTGCGCCAGGACCTCCTCCTGCGCGGCCACTGCCTTGAGCACCTCCGGGTCTCGGCTGCGCCGTGCCTTGCGCATGTCGGCCACGGAGGAGAAGCCTGCGACCGCGAGCAACCGTCTGAGGCGGCGCTGCAGGATGAGGAAACCCCCGGCTCCAGCCACCAGGACAAGCAGCCCAGCGGTGAACAGCGCGACCGGGAGCTGCTGGGTGGAAGGTGCGGTTATGGCCTTGGCTATCAGCGCTACGCCTACCACCCCACCGACCACCGCGACCATGTCGGACGACCAACGGTAGAGGGCTACCGAGGTCCGGTCCAGCAACTCCAACCGGGAGGCGCCTCCAGCCTGGGCGGGCAGTGCCGGGACCGGCCTGTCGATGGCCTCGGCCAAAAAGGTGAGCTCGCTCACGGAGAGCTCACCGGCCAGCTTCGCCTGGGAGGCGTCAGCCGGCGTGAGCTTGGCGACGTTGGCCTCCGCCTCAACCAGCTGTTGCGCCATCTGAGTCGCGCCCAGGGCGGCCTCGTGAATCTCCTGTGGGTCCTTGGGCAATGCGACCTGGCCGATGGACCCCAGGGAGTTGTCGATCTCCTCGATCGCGATAAGGTCCTGATCCAGCTCCACCAGCTCGGCGGCCTTCCATGAGAGTTCGGCGCTGAGGGCGCTCTTCTCCGTCAGCTCCAGCCTCTCTCGTAACGTCTCCAACTGTGCCAGCTCATCGCCGAGTCGTTGCCTGGTCTCCAGCGCCCACAAAAGCCGCTTTTGGGCTTCGTCGAGCTGCTGGGTCACCTTGTCCATAGGCCTTCGGTTGGTGCGCTCACCGCGAAGATGCTCCTGCCTCCAGCTGCGCAGCAGCTCCAGCGCTGAGCGGACACTGGTGTGCGCGCCAGAGGTGGAGACCGCCCGCTGCAGATCCGACTGGAGAGAGTTTCCGCTGATCTCGAGAATCTGATCCTGTGCCACCGTGGAGATCGCCAGGAACGCCTCCCGGCTCATTCCCAACATCACCGACACGTCCACCGTGCGGCCCCTTCTGAACTGTCCGGTGACGTCGCCGCCGCGGATGAGGTCCAAGACCTGGCAGTTGTCGGGCTGAGCCAGGTCCCGTATGAAGCGATAGCGACCGGAGGCCAGCTCCACCTCAGCCTCCACGTTGAAGTGCTGTCCTCTCCACGGCTTGAAGCGACGAAGTACCTGTTCTGACTCCTTCGGAAGTCGGCCACGACCCGGCAGGTCCACCCCGGCCAGCGCCACGCGCAGGGCGGTGTGGAGAGTGCTCTTCCCAGATTCATTGGGGCCGTAGATAACCGTGATCAGCGGGTCCAGGTTGTAGATGCCCCGAAGAGCGCCGAACCTCTCCAGCTTTACCGAGTTGATCTTCATCCGGTGTCTCGGTCCAGCACTTGGTCACTCATAGCAACGCCGGCTCCTCTCCCAAGAGGGCGTTGAGGCCGGCGAGCAGGGCGGCCTGAACGAGCTCGCTGTCAAAGTCGGGCCGAGCCATCAGCGCCCGCACAAATTGGCCGCGGGCATCCGGCGACTGTCGCAGACCATCCAGGTCCAGCTGCGGCCGGAAGGCGAGGACCAGGTCCAGGCACCGGTCGTCCTGCCGGAGGCGCTCCAGCAGCTCAGTTGAGCTGAGGCGAACGCCGGTTCCGAGCTCTCCGGTCAGCCGCACTCTGGTGGCTGCGTTCTGGTCTTTGGGGAGCGCCTCCACGATCCGCTCGCAGATGGAGTCGGAGTGCAGACAACCTGTGATGTCGACCTCCAGGTCGGAAACCTTGAAGGTCGCGACCTTTCTGATATCCACCTTGGGAGGAGTCGTAGCGAAGTCGACCAGGGCCGCTCCCCTCAATCCTTCCTCGCCAAAGGTGAGCGGCTCCGGATTGCCCGGGTACAGCAGCCGGTTGGTCGTCCTGGGGGTGTGGAAGTGACCCATCAACGCGAACTGGAAGCCGCACTTGCCAATCTCGTCCTCGCTGAAGGGCGCGTGGTCCTGCTTCCCCTCACCCTGCAGCGGAAGCTGGCCCCGTTCGGAGCCATGAAACAGGGCGATCGCCGGCGGCCCCTTCGGCACCCTCATTTTGGCGAGCAGGTTCTTAGTTCCCTTGGGTTGGAGATGGGCCGCCCCGAACACCCGCCATCCAGCCATCTCCTTGGGAGTGAACTCGGCGCTCTGGTAGATGTGCACATTGGCCGGCCAGCGCTCTCGAGCGTACAGGGAACCGGAGTGCCAGTAGTCGTGGTTGCCCGGGGCGATGAGGACGGGACAGCCGACGCGCTCCAACTCCTGCTGCAGAAACTGAGTGGTCTCACGCTGGGACCTCAGATCCTCATAGAGATCGCCGCCAATGGTGAGGGCGTCCACCCTCTCGTCGATCGCCAGCTGCACGATGCTCCGAAAGGACTGTCGAATGGCGGCTCGGCGACGACGCGCGGGCACCGGGCCAAGGCCCGCGAAGGAGGCGTCGAGGTGGACATCGGCGCAGTGGAGCAAGCGCATGTAGGGCAATATGCAACACTGAGCGCTCCTCGTGTTGGGACGCGAACTTACGGAGACCCAACTACACTCACCTTATGCCTCCAATTCTGCCCCGCGGACCGGTCGACCAGGCGGGTCGGGTGGTGCTCCGGAAGGTCAACCACCGGGCGCCCGGATTCATCAGCAACATGGTCCGCTCTCGACTGGTGGGACATCAGGTGGAGATTGGGCAGAAGATCCTGGTCTTCCAGGTGGCGTTCACCGAACCGGCGGGGCTGGTGGAGGTGACCGCCGCCACCGTGATCGAATTCATCGACTGAACCCGTGAGCTCGCTCGCAGCACCAGCGCTCCGGGCAGTACAGGTCGCTCAGCGCTTCCGCAACGGCCGGGGAGTGGGACCGGTCGACCTGGAGCTGGGGAAAGGTGAGATCCTGGCCCTGGTGGGACCGAACGGAAGTGGCAAAACCACCCTTCTTCGCTGCCTCGCCACCAGAAACCGACCCCGGCAGGGCTCCATCAGCTGGTTCGGGGACTCCAACCGGGAAAGGGCCAGGTCCAGATTGGCTGTCGTGTTCGACGCCACCGCCCACGCCGACGAGCTTAGCGCCAGAGATAACCTCGGGTTCTTCGCCTCGGTCAGAGGTGTGTCAGCTTCCGAGGCCGAGGGGGTCCTGGTGGCCGCCGAACTCGCCGAGGTTGCCGGTGAGCCCGTAGCCTCCTATTCGTATGGAATGCGACGGCGCCTCCTGTTGGCGGAGGCGCTGGTCGGCAACCCCGATCTCATGTTGCTTGACGAACCAACGCTGGGGCTCGATGTTGCAGGTCAACGATGGCTCGGTGGAGTCCTCAAAGACCGCGCCCGGACGGGGGGGGCGGTCTGCATCTCCACCAACGACACCGAGTTCGTGGAGGCGGTTGCCTCCCGGGTGTGCTTCTTGGTGGAGGGCAGACTGGTGCAGGACGCCACCGTACCGGACCTCCTGTCCTCCCTGGGCGGGACGAGGGAGATCCGGATCAGCTGCCGCGGCCCTCTTCACCTTGAGGCGATGAGCAAGGTCCTCGGGGTGGAGGGGGTTGCGCCGATCGAGGGAGGATTGCTGGTGCTCGCCCGCCAGCGCGACGGATTGCTGGCAGAGTTGCTCTCGATTCTGGGTGGGCTGGACCAGAGCCTGGTGGACCTATCGGTTAGGGAGCCGGGGCTGGCGGACTGCTTTCTGAGGTTGACCGGCAGGACCCTCAGTGACTGATCGGCAGGGAGTTGGCACGCTCGGAACATCGGTGGCCCCGGCATCAGCCAGCTTCCCGACCCCCTCCCTGTGGCAGCTCGAGTTGAAAGCGACGCTGTCTCGCCGCCGAGCGCTGGTGATCAAGATGGGATTCCCCCTCCTGCTGGTGATCCCTCTGGCGGCCACAGGAGCGCCACAGTTCTTCGCCGGGATGCTGCTGACGATCCTGATCGCGATGGTGGGCACCGTCGGAACCGGGGTCAGCGTCACCCGGTCGCGAGGGATCGGGTGGCTCGACCGGCTGGCGGTCCTGCCGCTCCCAGCCTGGAGGATCTCCCTCGAAATCTTCGTGGCCGGCTGGCTGGTGGACTGCGCCCAGGCGACCATCATCTTCGCCATCTTGGAGGTGGCCCAGCGCCCGGACCCTCTCATAATCGTCAGCACCTGGCTGCTGGCGCTGGCGACCCTGGCGTTCTCCGGGGCCATCGGACTCGGGGTGGCTACCCTGACCGACAACGCGGGAGAGGCGATGCTATTCCTGTCGGTTATCCTCGCCCCCCTGCTCTTTCTCTCCGGCCTGTTCACGGGAGTCCCGGGAGAGGGAGTCCGCTACTGGGTGGCACAGGTCCTGCCCTTCAGCTATCTCACAGACGGATTCCAGCTGGTTCTGCACGGGAACCCCCCCTACGGTACCGCGGGCAGCTTCCTGGCAGCCGCAGTGGCGTTCGGAGTCGTCTCGGTTGGGGGGGTGGCAGGGCTCGGTCGACCGCTGTTGGCAAGAGGTGCCTGAACGCACCTATCCCCGCTGTCGCTCCGTTTACCGATAGCGGTGCCAGCCTCCGTTTGCAGACAGGACGGAACACGCCTAGGGAACCCGACTACCAGCGGTGCTGTTGAGCGAGACCCCATACCGTTGCAGCCGATCGCC
>DAHVDN010000019.1 GCA_027313505.1 Candidatus Dormiibacterota bacterium | reverse complement strand
GCCGCTGCTATCAGGGACTGGTGCCGCTTCTCCAGCACCGGTGCGGCCTACATCGACCCCGGGTCGCCCTGGCAGAACGCCTACGTGGAAAGCTTCAACAGTCGGGCCCGCGATGAACTGTTCGCCCGGGAGATCTTCCATTCCATCATGGAAGCCAAGGTTCTCTACGATGACTGGCGCCGAACTTACAACCACTATCGACCACACAGCGCCCTGAACTGGCTCCCTCCGGCTCAGTACGCCACTCAGTGGTCGCCGGCTACCATCCAATGAACCACATAGCGACTGGACCAGTCAACGGGGTCCCCACAACCCCTCGCGGGTCACGGACGGTGCGAATCCGACCCCGGCTCCACGACTATGCCAGGCTGGCGACTAACGTCGTGAACTCCGCGTAATCACGGATGTAGTCTCCTGAGTCGTAATGGTCCGATGCAAAGACGAGCAGGGCAGCGTCAGCGGAGTACTTATATTGAATACCCCAAATCATCGGCGGAATGTAAAGGCCCAGCGAGGGCGTTGAAAGAAGCAGCTCCTCGCGCCGGAAACCATCGTCAACCACTACGGCGCACTGGCCCTTTGCGCAAACGAGAAACTGATGACATGTCCGATGAGCGTGCTCTCCGCGCGTCATCGCGCTGGGCACGTCGTAGGCTAGGAAGAACCGCTTAGGGATGAAGGGAATCTCAGAAACGAACTCGCCGGCAGCGAGTGTTCCGCGAAGATCTCTAGCCGTCGTAAGGCGGACAATGCGGACGCCCCGCACATTGGCATGCCCAGCAGTGCCCTGAGCAGTATCTGTCTGAGTGACCGAGGTGAGCGTCGGCGCGCTCTGCGCATTGACGTACCCGGTGATCCTCGCTGGTGAGCCGACGACGATTGCGAAAGGCGGGACCGACCGAGTAACCACAGCGCCGGCGCCAACCATCGCACAGCGGCCGATTGTCAATCCCGGTAAAACCGTGGCATTCGCTCCGATCGACGCTCCTTCTTCGACGACCGTCGGCGCAAAGGTCGCAGGGTGCTGGCCGCTGCGCGGGTAAAGGTCGTTTGTAAAGGTCGCATTAGGTCCGACAAAAACATCGTCTCCGAGCCGAATTCCGTCCCAGAGTTGGACGCCGCACTTCACAGTCACGTTGTCGCCAAGGACAACGTCATTTTCGATGAACACCCCATCACAGATATTGCACTCACGGCCTAGTTGTGCTCCAGGTAGAATGTGGGCGAAGGCCCATATGCGAGATCCGTCTCCAACATGCAGCGACTCGCAAAGTGCCATAGGGTGGGTGTAGAAGGGCATATTAGATTGAAGTGGTGCTGTGGGCGGGGCCACCCGTGTACTCGTGTTGCCGCATGGTGATACTTAGGGGGCGGTCCTTAGAGTTCTCAAACGCCCTCCATGCGTATGATCCGACCACCCCTAGTCCTGAGGCGTTTATCCCGCCGAAAAACAAAATGGTCAAGATTGTGGCTGCGTACCCAGGCAGCACGACGTGACCAGTCAACTTGCCGACCACGACAACGCTGCCGAAGACGACTGTCAAAGTCACCGCTGCGGCTCCGAAGGCAAGCAACAGTCGAACCGGGAAGTCTGTAAACGAGAAGGTGCTGTCCAGCAGGTATCTGACACGCCTTGAGAAAGTCCAAGCAGAACGGCCACTTGGACGCGCCCGGCGCGTGTACCTCACCTCTTGACGTCGGAAGCCGATCCAATAAAGAAGGCCAATTAGCGAGCTGTTGGCCTCAGAGCAATTGAGTAGCCATTGCCGGACTGCAGTGTCGCAGGCGAAGACGTCGACCCCGCCCTTTGGGATGGAGCGTAGTACAAACCGTGTGTATATGCCCCAGAACATCTGGGCCGCAACGCGGGTGAGCCAAGGATCGGTCCGGGCGGCCCGTACGCCCACCACGATGTCGGTCTGGCCGGTGGCCAGCATCGAAAAGAACTGTACTGCCAGCTCTGGAGGTTCTTGGAGATCCGCAGCCATTACTGCGAAGTATGTACCGGTGGCCGCGGTCAAGCCTGCTCGTATCGCGGCGAACGACCCGAAGTTGCGTGAGAGAAGTAGCAAGCGGGAGCGAAATGGCTGGGTCGGCAGGAGGTTAGCCAGGGTGGCGTCCGAGCCATCCGGACAACCGTCAACGACAAATACTGCCTCTAACTCCACCGGTATGTGCTGGCTAATCCAGGTGACCGCTTCGAGAAGGGCTGGGATAGTGTCTTCGTTGCGATATACCGGAATGATTAAGGAGTACAAGTTAAACCACCCAGTCGTTAACGGCCGTGGCCACTGCCGCTACCTCGCCATCAGTCATTTCTGGAAAGCAGGGGAGCGACAGGACCTGCTCGGCCAGAAGGTCCGTGTAGTGGAGTCGGACCTCTGGATAGTCGGTGAGATTTGCAGGTTGGCGGTAGTCGGGGATTGGGTAATGGATCCCGTAACCAACTTTCCTGTTGGCGAGGTGCCTAATTAGACTGTCGCGATGCTGTGTACGGACCACGAATAAATGGGCTACGTGGTTTGGACCGAATCCATCCGGTACAATGACGTCGGCGTGTGATATTAGGGCGCGGTACTGCTGAGCCACTTCTATGCGGGCGGCGTTCCAGTGATCGAGGAATGGCAACTGAAGCTGTAGTACGGCTGCTTGTAGTTCGTCAAGGCGGCTATTGCGTCCACCTCGTCGGGTCGTCTGGTATTTCGATTGCCAGCCGTACTGTCGGAGTTGTTTGATGCGCTCAGCCATTCCGGAGTCATTAGTGGTGACTGCCCCGGCATCACCTAGAGCCCCGAGGTTTTTCGTGGGGTAGAAGCTGAAGCAACCGGCGACTCCCCAGGAGCCAGCCCGTTGATTGAGGTGGCTCGCTCCGTGGGCCTGCGCGCAGTCCTCAACGACCGGCGTGCTATATTGCCGGGTTAGGGATAGAATCTCCTCCATCGGAGCGAGGCGTCCGTATAGGTGAGTGGCGATGACGGCGCGAATGTTTCCATGCTTTAGGGATGTTGCCAGGGCGGCCACATCCAGAGTGAGTGTCGCTGGGTCTACATCTATGTATACGGCCCTGGCGCCGATTGCAGCTAGGGCGGCAGTGCCGTAACCTCCGGCATTCGCGGTCAAGGCGACGGGATCTCCTCCCTCGACTCCGATGGCGCGGAGGGCGATTTCGATGGCGTCGGTGCCATTGGCTACACCGAGAGCATAGCGAGTTCCGCAATACGCGGCGAACGACGATTCGAACTCAGCACCCTCACTACCGAGAACATACCAACCGCGGCGGATGAGGGTGGCAAAAGCGGCTTGGAGCTCGGAGGCGAGCGCGCGGTGATGTCGGGCCAAATCGTTGAGCGTGTTGGGGGGTGCTGAGAGCAACTGGGATCCTCAGAGAGAGCCCGAACTGCGGTTGGTGCGAGGGTCAGAATATGAGGGGAGTCTTGGGGTGTCTCCGGACGAGGAGGGCCAAGACCAACGAGGCAGAGACATTGGACAGGGACGGCCCGAAGCTAGGCGCCAAGATAGGCCACGCGGAAGGCCTGAGAGGGTCCCGCCGACCACGGGGCGGCTGGTCAGGTCGGACATTGTAGAAGTGGAGAGACCGCCGTCTGAAGTTGACCTACTCACAGTCCACGATGGTATCCGTGAGCGCTGCCTTGATGGGAGGGCACTGGGAAAACGAAACAGAGTTGTTACCGGTAGCGAGGAACCGGTCCTGGACAAGTGCCCTTGATTGCTCTGCCCAGTGATTCTTGTCTGTCGGCCAAGGCTAAGCGACTCGAAGACTGAAGCGCGGTCGTCCCCCTCGGGTGTCGGCGGCAATCTCGCGCGACATGAGGAGTCCGGCAAATATTTCAACGGACTGTATGGAAGGCTCAAATCTGCATGGCCCAGGACCTGTGCCCATGCAGGTAGGTTGGGCTGACGATAGCCCTATTCCGGCCGCGCCGTGCCGTGCCAGTGTGCCCGGACGAGCGGCGGACGCGATCGGATCAACGCCCAGGCATGGCCCCTCCGGGAAGGGCGCCGAGCTCTCCAGACCGACTTGACGTTGTCGCGAGCGCAGGCTCAGAGTGCTCCTCCCGCATTGATAGACTCGTAATCCATGAGTGAGCTGGCGACCGAGGCGGCCCATCTATACGAGCGCGCCCTCCAGCTCAAGGAGCATCTTTGACTTTGCGGGCAAGGAGGCCAGGGCTGGCCAGCTAGAGCTGGAACTGGGTGAGCCCGGTTTCTGGGATGACCCAGATCGCGCTCAACGGACGGCCCAAGAGCTCAATCGGCTCCAGGTCGAGATGCGGGAGTTGGCAAGTCTGGAGTCGCGATCCAGCGACCTCTTGGAGCTGGCTCAGATGGCCGAGGACGACTCCGGAATGGCCGAGCAGCTGAGCTCGGAGGTCACCACCATCACCGCCGAGTTGGCGCGTAGAGAGTTGGACCTCCTCTTTCAGGATCCGTACTCGGAGTACCCGGCGCTCCTCAGCGTGCATGCCGGGGCTGGTGGCACCGACGCCCAGGATTGGGCGGAGATGCTGCTGCGGATGTACCTGCGTTGGGCCGATGGGAAGCACCTCAAGATCGAGATGATCGACCAGTCCGAGGGGGAGGAGGCCGGCCTCAAGAGCGCCACCGCCCGCTTCGAAGGGGCCCACGCGTACGGGCAACTGCGTGCGGAGAAGGGAGTTCACCGGTTGGTGCGGATCAGTCCCTTCGACGCCGCTCATCGGCGGCACACTGCGTTCGCCCTGGTGGAGGTCTATCCGGAGATCCCCGACGAGGTCGAGGTGGAGATCGACGAGAAGGACGTTCGGGTGGATGTGTACCGAAGCTCTGGGGCGGGGGGACAGCACGTCAACAAGACCTCGTCGGCGGTGCGAATCACCCATCTGCCCACCGGGATCGTGGTCACCTGCCAGAACGAGCGCTCCCAGCAGCAGAACCGAGAGACCGCCTGGAGGGTTCTTCGCTCCCGGCTGCTGGACTTCCAGCGGGCGCAGCGCGCGGAGCATCTGGCGGATCTCAAGGGAGATCAGATATCTCCAGAGTGGGGCAACCAGATCCGCTCCTACGTTCTCCAGCCATACACGATGGTGAAGGACAACCGGACCGGGCATGAGACCGGCAATGTGGATGCGGTTGTGGAGGAGGGTGACCTGGACCCCTTCATCGAAGCTTTCCTGCGCCAGGAGGCGACCGGCCGGGAGCGCCTGGAATAGCTACGGCCAGCGCATTCTTCTGGCGGCTTGTCCCCTCGCCTGGACGGATATTGCGGCTGACGGCAGCTGCTGGGAGGTCTATACTCGCCCCAACCAAGAACGGCCACGGGCTAAGCCACTCTCCCGCTTTGGGGGTCCGCCCATCGGCTGCCAGTGTGACTGGCACGAGGACCTTAACACCCCAGATGTCGATCTCCACCAGCCCCGCACCGCCCCGGACAGTGACCCAGGCGACCGGCAACGGTCCCCCGGTGCGGCACGACCCGCCCATCATCGTCTTTGAGAACGTGAGTAAGACCTACGGCAACGGGGCGCCGGCGGTTCAGGACGTCTCGTTCACGGTGAGGCCACGGGACTTCGTCTTCGTGGTCGGAGCGAGCGGTGCGGGGAAGTCCACGATCATCCGCCTCCTAATAAGGGAGGAGACCGCCAGCAAAGGTCATGTGATCGTGGAGGGCCAGGACCTGGCTCGTCTCCGCCATCGGCACCTCCCGCGGCTCCGTCGCAAGATGGGCATCGTCTTCCAGGACTTCAAGCTGCTCCCCAATCTCACGGTAGCGCAGAACGTCGCCTTCGCCATCCAGGTGACCGACCCCGGTCGCAGCCACCTGAAAGAGAAGGTCGGGGAGGCGCTGTACATCGTGGGGCTGGAGGACAAGTTGAACAACTTCCCCACCGAGCTCTCCGGAGGCGAGCAGCAGCGGGTGGCGATAGCCAGAGCACTCATTCATCGGCCCCGAATCTTTCTGGCCGACGAGCCGACCGGGAACCTCGACCCGGATGCCGGCTGGGGCATCGTGCAGCTGCTTCTCCAGATCAACCATCGAGGAGCGACCGTGGTCATGGCCACCCACAACCGGGAGGTGGTGGACCTGTCCAGGCGCCGGGTGCTGGCGATGGAGGGGGGCCAGCTCATTCGCGACGAGCAGGAGGGGCAGTACCTCAAGGAAGGGGAGGCCATCCTTTGAACCCGATTCCAGCTCTGCGCTTCGTAGTCAGGGTGGCCCTCCAGAACATCGTTCGCAACCGGGGCATCGCGTTCGCCAGCCTGTTGACCGTCACCCTCACCCTCCTCGGCGCGGGAGCTGCGGTGGCCGTGGTCTCGGCTCTAGACGGAGTCCTTCACCAGGAGGAGACCCAGGCGAGTGTGCTCAAGGTGTTCATGGCCGACCACGTCTCATACGCCAGCATTCTCAATCTGCAATACAACCTGAGCTCCGAGCCCTCGGTGCTCAAAGCCAGCTTCGAGAACAAGGATCAGGCGGCCAAGCAGGCGGCCTCTGGCTTGGGGCTGGGCAACGCCCTCAAGATCCTGCAGCAGACGGGAGGGGGCAACCCGCTTCCGGCCAGCATCAACTTGCATCTGCGCAACATCGGAGCGGTCTCGGCGATCAACAACCAGGTCAGCACCTCTCCGCTGCTGTATCCAGGCCCCCATCCCACCGATTACAACAAGGACGTCATCCCGAGACTCGAGAGATACATCTTCGCGGCCCAGCTAGGGGGCGCGATCATGGTTGCTGTGGTCGGGGCGGTGGCACTGGTGATAATCACCATCTCTGTTAGAACGGCGGCCTTCGTTAGGCGGCAGGAGATCGAGATCATGAAGTTGGTCGGCGCCACCGACTGGTTCGTGCGCTGGCCATTCCTGATTGAGGGGGTCATTGTCGGGGTGCTCTCGGCGCTACTGGCTTCGGCGGTGCTGGTGGGGATAGGGCTTTTGTTTGGATCGGGGGGTAACCTGGCTCTCGGCATCGGTCTGCGCTTTGCAGGCCTGGTCGTGCTCGGGCTGATCGCCGGCGGCGCGGTTCTCGGGTCATTTGGCAGCTTCGTCGGGATCCGGCGCTCCTTGGCCACGTAGGGTAGGGCGGCGGCAGCAGAGGGGAGGGGCGGCATGCCAGGAAGGCTGTCCACGGCGTTAGGATGGCGCAGGGGTTCTGAACTTCAAGGAGGCGGACAGAGCATGGCACTGACCGAGTCGGCCCCTGCCGAGGCGGACCAGATGAGTCAGGATCGGCTCCGGTCGATGTACCGTGACATGGTCCTGGGAAGGCTTCTGGATGAGCGGATCCTGGTGCTCAACCGCCAGGGACGCGCTCCGTTCGCGATTTCAGGGCAGGGCCATGAGGCGGCCCAGGTCGGGGTGGGATACGCGCTTCGTCGTGGCCACGACTGGCTGGTGCCCTACTACCGCGACCTTACCTTGGTCCTAGTCATGGGGATGGAGCCCAGGGACCACCTGATGGCGGCCTTGGGGCGGGCCGCAGACCCCAACAGCGGGGCCCGGCAGATGCCTGGCCACTACGGCTCCAGAGCGCACAACATCGTCACCACCGGGAGCCCGGTCGCCACCCAGATCCTTCATGCGGTCGGGGTAGCCCAGGCCTTCAGGTATCGCCACGAGGACAAGGTGGTGGTGGTCTCCGTAGGGGAGGGGGGCACCAGCGAGGGGGACTGGCACGAGGGGCTGAACTGGGCCGCGATCTACCACCTCCCGGTGATCTTCCTGGTCGAGAACAACTCCTTCGCGATCAGCGTTCCTCAGTCCCGCCAGATGGCGGTTCCACACGTGGCCGATCGAGCCATCGGCTACGGGATGCCCGGGGTGGTGGTGGACGGCGGCGATGTGATGGCGGTGCATGAGGCAGCGACCCAAGCGGTCGCCCGGGCCCGGCGCGGCGAGGGCCCAACCCTTTTAGAGGCGGTGTGCGTCAGGCTGCAGTCGCACAGCAGCGATGACGATCAGCGGCGCTACCGCACAGCAGACGATCTGGCCGAAATGCGGCGCCACGACCCGGTGGAGCGGTTCAGAATCCAGCTGGAAGCTTCAGCTGTGTTGGCAGACGGTGACGCCGACGAGATCCGCCTGGAATGCCAGCGGCTCATCGAGGCGGCCCAAGCGGAGGCCGACAAGGCCCCTGTTCCCGACTCCGCCACCGCGCTGCTCCACGTCTATGGCGAGGGCTGAAGCGTGGCTGAGGTGACCTACGTCGAGGCCATTCGAAGTGCCATGGAAGAGGAGATGCGCCGGGACGACCGAGTCCTGCTCATGGGCGAGGATGTCGGCGCCAAAGGTGGTGTTTTCGGGGCGACCGCCGGGCTCTTTCAGGAGTTCGGCGAGGAGCGAGTTATCGACAGCCCTCTGGCCGAGGCGGCCATTGTCGGAGTGGCCATCGGCTGTGCGCTGGCAGGCCTCCGACCGGTGGCCGAGATCCAGTTCCTGGACTTCATCCCCCCGGCGATGGACCAGATCATCAGTGAAGCCGCCAAGATCCGCTACCGCTCCAACAACGACTGGAACTGCCCGATGGTGATCCGGGCTCCCTGTGGGGGAGGGGTTCATGTTCATGGGGCTCTCTATCACTCCCAGAGCCTGGAGGCGCTCTTCGCTCACGTGCCGGGGCTGAAGGTGGTGATGCCCTCCACTCCTCGCGATGCCAAGGGTCTCCTCCTGGCGGCCATCCGGGACCCGGATCCGGTCTGCTTCTTCGAGCACAAGGCGCTCTATCGGTCGCTACGGGAAGAGGTGCCGGAAGGGGAGTACGTGGTGCCGATCGGAAAGGGAAGAGTCGTTCGCGAAGGCCGGGACCTCAGCTGCATCACCTACGGCGCTACCGTTCACGAGGCGGCCACGGCCGCGGAGCGGCTGGCGTCCCAGGGCATTCAGGTAGAGGTCATAGACCTGCGCAGCGTGCGTCCGCTGGATCGCGACCTTATAGTTTCGAGCGCCCGGAAGACCGGCAAGGTGCTGGTGGCCCATGAGGCCAACCTGGCCCTCGGAGTGGGTGCCGAGGTTGCAGCGATCGTTGCAGAGGAGTGCTTCCAGCAGCTGGACGCCCCGGTGATGCGCCTTGGCGGGCCCGAGATTCCTGCCATTCCGTTCGCGGAGTCGCTGGCCGAGGTCTACTGCCTGGGGCCGGACAAGATCGAGGCTAAGCTCCGCGAGCTGGCGGCCTACTGACAGATTCATCGTAAGGGGAAACACACCCATGGCGATCACGGTCAAGATGCCCCAACTTGGGGAGTCGGTCACGGAGGGGACAATCGGCTCCTGGTTGGTTCGGCCCGGGCAGCAGGTGAGCAAGTACGACTCCTTAGTGGAGGTGATCACCGACAAGGTGACCGCTGAGGTGCCTTCCCCGGCCGACGGCACGATTGGGGAGCTCCTGGCAGAGGAGGGGCAGCTTCTCACCGTCGGAGCACCCATCTGCACGCTGGATGGGGCGGTGGAAGAGGCTGCGGAGACCGAAACGCTGAAGTCGACCGAGGAGGAGCCGCCGCTGCCGGTGGTCTCCCCGGCCGTGACCCGGTCGGAGCCGCCGGACGAGGCCCCAGTGTCGCCGACCGCTGTAGCTCAGCCTGTGGCATCTCCTCAAACCGAGGGATTCATCAGCCCCGCGGTCCGGGCGCTGGCCTTTGAGCACGGCGTCGACCTGTCAAGGGTCATCGGCTCTGGCTTCCAGGGCAGGATCACCAAGCGGGATGTGCTGCTGTTCCTTGAGGGAACAGCAGTCAACCCGGGGCAAGCGAGCTCGACTACGCCGGCTGGCCCCACGGCCCCGGTGCCAGCCCCACTTTCACCGGGCCAGAGGGTGGTCCTCAGCCCGATGCGCCGTGCCATCGCGGAGCACATGGTCCGCAGTACACAGACTTCCCCGCACGCCTGGACCATGATGGAAGTCGACATGAGTGGCGTCGCCGCCGCTCGTGCCGCCCATCGCGAGCGATTCCGGCAGACGACGGGTGTGGACCTGAGCTTCCTGCCCTATGCGATGCAGGCGACCTGTCTGGCGCTGAGGGCCGTGCCTTCCATGAACGCCGTCTTCGACGGCGACGCGGTGGTGATCCAGCGAGCGGTGAACCTGGGGCTGGCCGTGAGCGTGCCCGACGGGCTGATCGTCCCGGTCGTGAAGCAGGCGGACCGTTTCAGCATCGCTGGACTGGCCCAGGTCGCGGCGGAGCTGATCGGCCGCGCGAGAGCTGGCAAGTCGCGCCTCGAGGATGTGGAGGGCGGGACCTTCACCCTCAACAACGCCGGGGCGCTGGGCACTGTGATGTCGCAGGCCATCATCAATCAGCCCCAGGCGGCGATCTTGGTCATGGACGCGGTGGTGAGCCGCCCTGTCGTGATCGGCGACGCGATCGCCATCCGGCCGATCATGAACCTGTGTCTCAGCTTCGACCATCGCATCAATGACGGTGCAGCAGCAGCCAAGTTGCTTGGGACGGTCAAGAGCTGCCTTCAGGCGGTGAGCGCGGACACTCCGGTTTACTGAGAGCCTGGAAACTCGGCGGGTAGCGCTCTTCCCTTCTTTCTGTTCTCCCGGCAGCCGTTAACTTCCAGGAGTACCGGAGCAGTCTGGATTCTGCCGAGACCTTTCGGTCGGTGCCTACTAGGCCGACCGGTTTGCCTGGTTGCGGTCGTATGTTGTGCGCGATGTGGCCCAGGGTTGCGGCGGGCGGGGTGTGGCGACGGACTCAAGTCGTCGCCAAGGAGGTAGGGGTGGCCTTTCTATCACCCACCACCTCCGGCCGGTTAGTGGTCTTGGTCGTCGTCCTCGTAGGCTTGCTGGAGGCGGAGGTTGTGGGCAGGATGCTGCTGACTGTCTCCAGTCGGGCCGGGTTCGTCGCTATCGACTACTGGGTCCTGGCTTCTGCGGGACGCGTAGTTGCCGGCGGAAGGGTCGCCTACGATCATGCCGCGCTGGTGCGGTCGATGTTGCAGCTGTCCCCACTTGGGGATGCCACCCACCCCGGCGGGGGCTTCGCCTACGCACCCTGGGTCGCAGTCGCCCTAGCTCCGTTCGGCAGGGTCAGTTATTGGGCGGGATTGATCGTCTGGACCGCGATCAGCGTGGTCTCGCTGGTTTGGAGTATTGGCCGCTGGTGGGCATGGCTGAAACCGCCGATCAATCGACGCTGGCTGACACTTGCGACCCTGGTCTCATATCCGGTCGCGTCTGGCTTACGGCTGGGTCAGACGGATGCCATTCTGCTTGGGCTAGTTACCATATCCTTCGCCGCATTCAGGTCCAATCATTGGTTCTGGGTCGGTGCCGTTGCGGTTGTGGCGGCGTCCGCCAAACCCCAGGATCTGCTCTGGCTGCCAATCGGATATCTACTACTGACTTATGGCAGGCGGGTAGAGCTGCGGCGCTTTCTGGGCGGTTCCGCAGGGATGGGACTGCTTCTCCGAACGGGCCCGGTGCTTCTCAATCACCGGGCCTGGGACGGCTACCTACAGTCCCTCATGTCGATTAGCCGCTTTCAGCCGGATTGGGCAAGCATCTCCGGCCTGATGCGCTGGGTGCCCCTATTCAACTCTGACCCGGGTGGCATCCACTCCCCTTTTGCCGACGCGATATTTATCGCGGGGATCAGCCTGATCGCCGTTTGGGTGCACCGCGTCCTGAAAACTGCGGACTCGGCCTTCTGGTCCCCGACCACGCGGTGGGCTGCGCTGGCCGGGTACCCCCTAGTCGTATGGCTAGCTTGTGTTCCATACCTGCATACCGAGGATTTGGTCCTGGTACTGCCCTTCGTGATCTGGGGACTGGCGGCTGACCCCAGCGCGCTCCGGCGTCCTGCGCTGTGGGTGCTCCTGGGGGGTTTGGAGGTCGCCAACGGTGTGCAGGCGCTTTTGATCCAGGTGTTGCCGCCGACAGCTAGCTTCACGCCTGCCGTACTAGGTCTCGCTGTCTTGGTGGGCGGCTTTTGGGTATCCAGCTTTTTGCGAGCGTCTGCACCCCGCCCCGGCACAACTGCCGGGGGGCTGTCGACGCCACTCCTTGGCCGCGGACCCCAATGAGCCCGCTGGCTCGAAGGTCAAGTCGGTGCACGTCCGGCTTTTGGCGATTACAGCGAGACGTGTCTCAATGCTTCGCCAGCCTCTTGATCGCGCTCGCATCGGGGCGCTCGTCCTGAACTTTCCAGGCCACTGGTTGGACTTCTCCGGCCCGGCGAATATCACCCATGTCATCGGTCGCCCCCGGCTGGACAGGGCCTCCGGAATTGACCTCACTACCTGGATCCTAAACTGGTGCTGCAGGGCATCCGGGTACCATCCTGCCCGTGAAGAGCGACGACGGTAGTCGGCAGCGACCCTCGCAAGACCAGTCCGGCCCCATACGGCCTATGGTTGTACCGCCCAAGCCTTCTTGGATTCCGTTGCTGCTGCGGATTCTTTGGCTGCCGCTTCTCATCTTGACGCTGGTGCCGCTGGTCCCGATTGAGCTCGGGTGGCTATCGCCGTTCGACCAGGTCGTGAGCACCCTGCCCGACGTCCTCTATTTTCAGCATGGGGCACTGGGGCTGACGGCGGGCCATGTTCCGTATGCCCCGGGGTTCATGACCGCCCCTTACCACGGGGTGACGTACCTGTACCCGCCTCTCACCCTCCTCCTCACCGTACCTCCTCTGCTGGCCGGCTCGCGGTACCTCAGCGCGTTTTCGATGGAGATGCTGGCTTTGGCTCTCGCAGGCACCTATCTCCTTGCCCGAGCCACCTGGCGCCAGGGCGAACGCCAGCCTTTGGGCCTGGCCGTGCTGGTCCTGATGTTCTGCCTGGGACCGCTGCTCATCACTCGGGTTGACGCCGTGCTGGGGCTTCTCGTGGCAGGCTCAGCCCTATCCCTCATTCGCGGGCGTCAGGCCCTGGCGGTGGCGATGGTGGGGTTGGCGGTGCTGGTCAAGGAGACCGCCTTATTGGCCGCGGTGCCGATTGTCCTCTTCTGCCTGTTCCCGGACCAGGACCGATCGGTGAGCCTTCAGCGAAGGATCAGGAAGGTTGGTTGGGGGCTCGTTCCCGCGCTTCTGATTTTCGCCCTGTTCGCCGTTTGGTCCAGGGGAGGTGAGGTAACCTCGATGCTGGCCAGCGTCCGTCGCGGCGTGGAGATCGAGAGCCTCCCCGCCAGTATCGCGATTCTTCTGTCGCACCTTTCGCCGATACACGCCTACCAGGGGCACCTACGCTCGGAGCAGTTTGCAGGCAGCGACGTGGGTCTGGTGGCGCTGGCAGTCTCTTTATTGGGGGCCTCGGTCGTCGCCGTCGGCGCCCTCTGGTTCGCAGTTAGAAGGCAGAGGCCAGCCACCTCGATCGCCTTTTGCGTCGCGGTCGGACTTTGTTCGACCCCGGTGCTTTCGCCTCAGTATCTGCTCGAGCTTTTCCCGCTGCTGGTGGTTGCCGCTTACCTCGAGCTGCCCCGCCAGCGCGCCAGCTGGCTGCTGGCCCTAGGGCTCACAGCAGCGCTGCTGACCCAAATCGAATACCCCTACCTATTCGACTCCTTGATTCACCTGCAGCCAGTGGGAATAGCGCTGATCTTGGCGCGCAACGTCACCCTACTGTTGATCGCCGTCGTGCTCGGGCATTCGGCCGCTCAGAAGCAGGTGCCGAACGGTGCCCAGGTTATGACCCTATTTACGAGGGGTTAGGTGAAGGACCGCAAATCAGACGGAGGCTGGGGCTGGAAGTAGACCCTGGACCGTGGAGCCGGCCATCTGGCCGCACCAGAGTTGCTGACCGAGGATGGCCCGACCCACTCCGTGGCGTCGCCGTAGCTGTGGGGTCCGCCCCCAATCAGCCACTCGACGCCGAGGTTCGTAGGACC
Source organism: Candidatus Dormiibacterota bacterium (assembly GCA_027313505.1). Taxonomy (GTDB): domain Bacteria; phylum Chloroflexota; class Dormibacteria; order Aeolococcales; family Bog-877; genus AG-12. Next base: position 35,842 of record DAHVDN010000019.1, on the reverse strand, counting down.
GGGTACGATGGGTGGGTGGAGACACGTTCACCGGGTCGGCAGCCGGTTCCCCGGGTCGAGTTGCCGGTGGTGGAGGACCGACGCCCCACGGTGATCCCGGGGAAGGGCCCCCTGGGCGACGGGCGGCCGATGTGGCAACAGCTCATGCCCGAGGGGGTTGCGCGGCGTCCCAGCTGGTTGACCGTCAGGATGCCGCAGGGCGAGCGCTACTCCCAGCTCGATCAGCTGATGCGGGGACAGCGGCTGCACACGGTCTGCGAGGAGGCCCGCTGCCCCAACATCGGCGAGTGCTGGAGCTACGGCACCGCCACCTTCATGATCTTGGGCGAGATCTGCACCAGGGCCTGTGCCTTCTGTGCCGTCACCTCCGGTCGGCCCCGCGGCCTGGACACCGATGAGCCTTCGCGGGTCGCCAGCGCCGTCAAGTCGATGGGGCTTCGCTACGCGGTGATCACCTCTGTGGACAGGGACGACCTGGCCGATGGTGGGGCCGGCATCTTCGCCGCCACGATCGAGGCGGTCCACCGCTCGGTGCCGGGCTGCCAGGTGGAGGTGCTCACCCCCGACTTCCAGGGGGCGGAGTCCAGTCTGCGCACGGTGATGGAGGCGCGTCCCGAGGTGTTCAACCACAACATCGAGACTGTGCCGCGGCTCTTCCCTCGGGTTCGGCCCAAGTCCCTCTACGCAAGGTCCTTGGAGGTGCTCAGCAAGGCGGATTCGATTGGCCATGGATCCCAGACCAAGTCGGGACTCATGGTGGGACTCGGAGAGACGATGGACGAGGTTAAGGGTGTGCTCCGGGACCTCCGGGAGCAGAACGTCAACCTGGTTACCATCGGGCAGTATTTGCGGCCATCCTTGAAGCACATCCGCTGTGAGCGCTACTGGCATCCTGACGAGTTCCTTGAAGCCAAGGAATATGGGGACTCTCTGGGGTTCGCCCACGTCGAATCCGGGCCTCTGGTGCGCAGTTCGTACCATGCCCATGAACAGGTGGAAGCTGCCTCTGCCGCAGCCGGCTGAGCGTGGCCGGGATCTGGCGGCCACCGCTGAGGGTGGTCTGGTGCGGGACCGTTCCATATCAGCAAGCGTGGGATTGGCAGAAGAGGCTGGCGGCTGCGCGGGCCTCGGGCGAGATCGAGGAGGACCTGCTTCTGCTCTTGGAGCACCCGCCGGTCTACACCATGGGTCGTGGCGGCAAACCTGAGCATCTCTTGCAGGGAAGGAGCGCCTTAACGGAGTCTGGCGCGGACTTTTTCGAGGTGGACCGCGGGGGGTCCGTGACCTATCATGGCCCGGGCCAGCTGGTCGGATACCCCATCGTGAACCTGGAGCAGACCGGGATGGACGCGATCGCCTACCTTCGAGCGCTGGAAGACGCTCTGATTGACTCGTGCCAGCTGCTGGGGGTCGATGCCTGGCGGGATTCGCCCTACACCGGGGTCTGGGCCAAGCCGGGCAAGCTGGCAGCGATCGGAGTGAAGCTCAGCGGACGCAAGGTTACCTACCACGGATTTGCGCTGAACGGCACCGTCGACCTCCAAGCGTTCGATCTCATCGTTCCCTGTGGCATCGAGGGCCGCACCGCGGCATCCCTGCAGCAGTGCGGTGCCCGCGGTGATCTGGGGACCGAGGCGCTGGGAGAGCTCGTGGCGCCCTTCGTGGCTCACGCCCTGGGGCTTCGCCCGGAGGCCGCCGCCCTGGAGGATCTGCAGCTACAGGTTTCCACGGGCTGACTCCCTGGACGTCGGAGGTGCCACTAGCGCATCATTGCAAGCTACCGGAAAGTGGTCACCGCAAGAGAGCGAGGGCGGAGCGAGAGGCTAAGGGCATCCGCGCAACTGAGCTGGGAGGACGAGCCTGGACAGGTCAGGGCGAGTCGACGATCCCGCTTGGTTGAGCTGGATCGTGCCTTGGAAATTCTCGAGGAGCTGAATCTCCGTGGGGAGAGGCTGGTTCCGGAAGCCCTGAGGCGCAGTCTCCAGGCGCTGGGAGTGGTGATCCTCCCCAAGGAGAGTCCGACAGCTGTTTTGGAGAAGGTCCTCGTGGTGCAGGAGGTGTATCTTCTCCATCCGGAACCGGCCAAGCCCCTCCTGGGTAAACGGCCCTCGTCGGGGGATGGAGTCCGGGGCGAATAGCTCAGCGGTAGAGCGCCTCGCTTACACCGAGGAAGTCGCAGGTTCGATCCCTGCTTCGCCCACGCCCCGAGCGACCGGGTAGATTGGGGCATTGTCGCAGCCAGGTTGTCCCGAGGTGCCGAGACAGTCACGATCCTCCGGTTCAACCTCCAAAGGGCCGGTCGCTGTTCATACTCACAGGCGGGATGGTGCGGAATATGCTCGGATTGCGCAGTCCGAGCGCTAGACCGTCAGTGGCTGTCGGCTTTTGCCCTTTGAGTGGCCTGTGAACAGAGTCGTGCTGGAGGAGCTGGTTCCACGATCCAGTCCACTTGTAAGGTGGTTCCGGATCATTTGGATCCCGCTGGCGCTCCTTGCCGTCGTGCCCCTGCTTGTGACCGAGGTGGGCCACATCTCTATCGGGAACCTCGTGGCCTATGTCATCGGCGACGTTCTCTACTTCAGCCACGGAGCCTTCGGCCTGGCTCAAGGCCATGTCCCCTATTCCGTTCACTTCATGACCTACCCCGACCAACACCTGCGCTACCTCTACCCTCCGCTCACCCTGCTGATCAGCCTGCCGGCGGTGCTCGCCGGATCGAACTACGCCACCGCCTTCTCCGTTGAGGTCCTTCTGCTGGTCGCAGTTGGCGCATGGCTGTTGGGCGCAGCGGGAAGACGATTGGGTAGCTCGTTTCCAGTAGGGCTGGCAGCGATGGTTCTGCTCTTGGCAACTGGCCCCATCTTGCTGACCCGCCTCGACGCCGTTCAGGGGTTCATGGTTGCGGGAGCGGCCCTGGCCTTGATGGGTCGGCGACGAGTGGTCGCGGTCCTTCTGGTGTCTCTGGCGGTCCTGATCAAGGAGACCGCCATCCTCGCCGCGGTCCCGGTGACGCTTTGGTGTCTCTTCCCTGACCCGGAGAGGCCCAGCCCTCCGGGAAAGAGGATGGGCCAGGTCGGTTTGGGATTGCTACCCGCCTTCATCATCTTCGCGGTTTTCGCCTTGTGGTCCAGGGGTGGGGAGATCGTCTCGGCACTCTCCAGCGTCCATCGCGGGCTGGAGATTGAGAGCCTGGCCGCGAGTCTGGCGATCGCGTTCAGCCACCTGTGGCCCGTCCACGGTTACCTGGGACATCTGGCTTCGTGGCAGGTGAGCGGGTCGGATGTCGGCATCCTGGCCAGCCTCACCACGATCGCCGGTGCGGGTGCGGTGATCGTCGGGTCGGTTGTGTTCGCCCGCCGTCATCAGGCACCCGCGACCGCCATCGCCTTTTCGGTGGCGGCAGGACTGTGTGCGACCCCTGTGCTCTCGCCGCAGTACCTGCTGCAGCTGCTGCCGGTCCTCGCTCTCTCGGCTTGCATGGAGGTCCCCGCGCGACGGGCCACGCAGCTGCTTGTCCTCGGTTTGGTAGTCGCCCTCCTGACCCAGGCGATCTTCCCCTACTTCTTTGTCTCGCTCATTCGGTTCCATCCGCTGGGGCTGGCCCTGATCCTTAGCCGCAACGCCATTTTGGTGGTGCTGGTCGCGCTTCTCGCCCCACGGCTCCTTCGAACTCATCGAAAGGAGGCCCTTGCATCCGGACAGGTCAGCGCTTAAGCTCGCAGGTTTCCGGCACCCGGCCCGGCTGCGATCAAGCGTTCTGCTCGGACGTTGTGGATGTCGGTATGGGAGAGCGACCGCTCGCACCTCGGTCGGGAGAGGCGATTGGGAAGACTTAGGCGAATCCCGCAGGCTGGGAGCACGGCAAGTGGTGTGGGCCTCCTCGGACTCTGCCGCTAGTCCTGTGGCAATCCAGTTCAGCGTCCTCGGTAGACCATCGACCGACCGCCTCCTCGGAGCCATGGGCTGGCTCTCCCATCCCAGGGCGGCCAGGTATCGCTCCTCTGTCCGGTCCCGTGCGCACTGGACCTGGTCCCCTGGCGGCTCACTTGAGGGGGATGCTGAGGTCGAACACGGGGTAGTCCAGGCCAGCAGTCCGCCGATCTGCGAAGAGCACCTGGCGCAGGGCGCCTCCGGGGACTCTCTGCGCACCGCCAGCCCAGGATTTGAGGGCATCGATCGCAGAAAGCATCGTCGTCGAGTCCGCCTCCTTCAATGTGAGGCGGACAAAGGCCTCCTCGTGGGCCGGCTCCTGCCGGAGCCGCGTATCCCCTGACAGAGCGCCTTGGTCGACAGGGGTCTCGGCTGCCAAGGGGCGGCACAGCTCCATCGGCCCGCCGCTGTCCGCGCTGACCTCGCCGTAGAAGACCAAGAATGGGCAGCCCTAGATTGCCTCCAACCCCGGACCCACGGTCCTCAGGCGAGAGAAGGCGTCGTCGAAGAAGGCATCGGTTTCGTGAGCCAGGAGGTGGCGGCTGATCGCCAGCAGCCTGCGGTTGGGGAACTGGCGAGTCTTGACTTCGTAGTTTGGCATCTCCGCTCCTTTGAGTCTTTCCTCGATGTAGGCGCTGAGCTCTCCGCGCTCGACCGTCGCGGCCTCGACCTCTGACCAAAACTGCGCGACCAAGTCCGCCGCCTGCGCCGGAGGTTTGGTGAGCAGCTCTGCGATGTCGGCCAGGGGCATTTCGACCCGTCTCCGCAACCCAAAAATCTGAGCCAGCCCAACCTGGTCTTCACCCTAGAACCGATATCCCGTCGCCGGGTCGACGTGAGCGGGCACGACCAGTCCCAAGTGGTCGTAGAGGCGCAGCGCCTTCGCCGCGAGCCGGGTGCGCTCGGCGAAAGCACCGAGGGTCATCGAGTTCGAAGCTATCCTCCTCATACGGCCGAACGCTCCGCCAGCCCGAGCATGGGATCTGACCCAGGGGAAGGGTCAAGGTATGAATTTATTCCCGGCATGGTGGTCAGCTCCCTCGAGCGCTGCGTCCCGCTTGGGCGCTTCCTTAGGCGGCCACTCGTTCCAGTCGGCAGTGTGCATTTGATCAGCAGAGGGGCCGGCAACTGGACTCTCAGCGCTGGTCCGGCGGAGTTGCCAGTCGGTGACCGGAAGGGGGAACCGAGAGTCAACGACGGGTGAGTCTCCGGGCAACCCCACCTTCGGCGTGACACCGCCTGTCGAGCCATCACGGATGTCGGGGACTTTGCTGGACAGAGGAGGTGTTAGGGTCTAACGCCGAGGATGGACTCAAGCTCTACAGACGAACCGGAGATCCCGGATCCGACCGGGGGGCAGCTCCGTGGGTTCCGCGGACACTGGCTGCTGCCGGCGGGAGCCGTGGTCCTGCTGCTGGTTTTGCTTGTCCTGGTTGCGATTGGAACCCAGGCGCACTACTCGCAGCAGCTGATCCCACCGGCCGCAAAGGCGGCCTTACAGAATCCCCTGACCAACGCCATAGGGCAGCTCGCGGTGATCGGGCTGATGGTCGCGGTCGGCGTGATCCTGGTGGGAATCCTGGTGATGTTTCCCTGGTCGGATATCACCACACTCAATCGGCCGGCGCCGCCGAAGGCCGCGATGAGGAGAAGGGACACGCTGGGGATGGTGGGGCTGGCGTTCGGCATGCTGGTCGCCCTGGCCATCCTCCTGATCTTCGGTCTGAAGCGTCGTAAGAAGCCCTTCTCCGCCGGGATAGTGAGCTCTCCAAGCGCCTCTCACGCCAGATCCCTGGGCGGCGCCGGGAGTGTGCCAGTCGGCTCTGACCTCTTGGTCGCGCTGGCCATCGTGGGGGTGGTCGTCGTCGTCACCCTGGTGATGCACCTAAGGAGGCGTAGAAACAGCCACTGGAAGTCGGCGATGGTAGGGATCACTCCGTTGTCCGAGCTCCCTGAGGAACTCGCTTCGGCGATGCAGGGCGGATTGGAGGAGCTCTCGTTGGGTGGCGACCCGCGGTCCGCGGTGATCCTGGCATACCTGAGGATGGAGCAGGCGCTCGGGGAGCATGGCCTGGTGCGGCGCCAATTCGAGACCCCCCTCGAGTACCTGGAGCGGGCCACCGCCGGCCTGCGCGCCACCTCTAAGGCGCTGGCGCGGCTGACCGACCTCTACCAGAGAGCCCGCTTCTCGCCCCACCCCGTAGAGGACCAGATGCGTCGGGACGCGGAGTCCGCTCTCTCGACGCTGCGCGACGAGCTACTGGCGAAAAGTTGAGAGGGCATCTGCCATCCAGCACCGCCCTACCTCGGTATCCTGGCGCAGTGACGTGCCCCATCGTGCTGCCTCCCGGGGTCAGCGCCAGGACGGTGCCAGTTTTGCCAGGCCCTGTCTCCTAAGTGAGGCGCCACCTGATCGGGCTGATCGAGCTTCTGGTGCTGGTGACCGTCGTCGCCGCCGGCTTCTACATCCATGGCGGAATCCCAGATCAGGCGCTGTTTCGGGCCTACATCCTGTTTGTCTGCGCCCTCCTGGCTTTCCTGCTGACCCAGGTCATGCGGCACAGCGGGGACCCGAGATCGGTCCCGCCGGCACGCTCCATGCCCGCCGGTGCCCCAGAGTTCCCTAAGGAGCTTGGGACCGTTTCCGACCTTCTGCGGGCGGGCAGTGCCAGTCGCCCTGATTTCGACCGTTCCGTCCGGCCGCTCCTCTGGGAGATCGCGGCCGACCGGCTCTTGGCGGTGGGGGTCGACCTGCGGCACGACCCGATGAGAGCCCGCGAGCTGCTGGGGGACGAAGGGGCAAGGCTGGTGCTCTCGGCGGGGCCTTCGCACGCCAGCGTCCAGGAGCGCGGACCCCAGCCACCTGAGATAGCCCGTCTCATGGATCTGCTGGAGTCGCTGGGCCGATGAGCGACCTACTGGAGCTGCGGGAGAGGTCCACCGCAATCCTCGACCAGGTGGAGCTGGCGGTCGTCGGCAAGCGGGATGTTCTCGAACTGGTGCTGCTGGGTCTGCTGGCCGACGGCCACGTGCTGTTGGAGGATTTTCCAGGGCTTGCCAAGACCTTGATCGCGCGCTCCTTCGCAATGGCGACCGACCTCTCTTTCTCGAGGATCCAGTTCACCCCTGACCTGATGCCGTCCGACATCACCGGCTCTTCGATCTTCAACCAGAGGAGTGGCGACTTCGAGATGCGCCGCGGACCGATCTTTGCCAATCTGGTGTTGGGAGATGAGATAAACCGCTCTCCTCCCAAGACTCAGGCCGCCTTGCTGGAGGCGATGCAGGAGCGCCAGGTGACCATCGAGGGCACCAGCACCGGCCTTCCGCGCCCCTTTCTGGTGCTCGCCACTCAGAACCCGATCGAGTATGAGGGCACATATCCGCTGCCGGAGGCTCAGCTGGATCGCTTTCTGATGAGGATTGGAGTCGGCTACCCAACCAGGGAGCAGGAGCAGAGCATGCTCGCAAGCAGGCGCCGCCGTCAGCAGGACGAGGTCCAGCTCCGACCTGTCGTGGATCGGGAGCAGCTGCTCAGGATGCAGCAGTCCCTGGAGGGGATCCATGTCGATCCGGATCTGGAGTTCTACATGGTGGACCTGGTAACAGCCACCAGGAACCACCCGGGAGTGCAGGTGGGCGCCAGCCCCCGCGGGACGCTGGCGCTGCTCAAGCTCTCTCGGGGAAAGGCCGCCCTTGCGGGACGGGACTACGTCACCCCAGACGACGTCAAGGCGGTCGCCATCCCAGCCCTGTGCCACCGGATCAGCCTCCGCCCCGAGCTGTGGGTCCAGCGCGTCAGAGCGGAGGACGTCGTCTCGGAGTGCCTTCAGAAGGTGCCCACCCCCCCGACCGTCAGCCCTTCCTCCAAGGTGCCGGCCGAACCCGGGTGACCGCTCACCCTACCGCCCGGCTGTTGGGCTATCTCTCCGTCGTCGCGATCGCCCTTTTGGCCGCGCTGGTGTTCGCCAGCCCAGCTCTGGTGGCTCTTGTCGCCCCCTTTGCTCTGTGGCTTGTGGTGGGGGCGGCAATGGTACAGCGGCCTCATCTGCGAGGGACTTTGACCATGCCGGAGCAGCGGGCGGTTGAGGGCGAGCGGTTTCCTCTGGATCTCGACTTGGAGCTTGCGGGGCGGGTTGGACGGCTGGAGCTGGCGCTCTCCCTGCCCAATGGGGTGGAGGAGGATCTGCCGCAGGCCGTGATGAGGTTGGCGCCCAGACCGGGTGACCGCGTAAGGCGCCAGATCGGGCTGAGGCCGTCTCGGTGGGGGGTGTACGTGATTCCCCAGCTGCTGGTGGTGGCAGAGGACCCTCTCTCTCTTTTTCACTTCACACAGCTCGTGGGTGCTCCCCAGCGGCTGCGGGTCTACCCCAGGTGGGAGATCCTCCGCCGACTCATACCCCCACGGAAGACCCAGGTCTTCGCAGGAAACCGGATCGCCCGCCAGCATGGGGAGGGGTTGGAGTTCGCGGAGATCCGGGAGTTCATGCCCGGCGACCGGGTCCGGCGCATCAATTGGAGGGTCACGGCCCGCACCGGAGTCCCATTCGTGAACGACTTCCATCTTGAGCGCAACTCCGATGTCGTGCTCTTCCTCGATAGCTTCACCGAGGTGAGCTCCGGCCGCGACTCCGTCCTGAGCCTGGCGGTGAGGGCGGCCACCTCCCTTGCTCAGGGACACCTTAGGGAACGAGATAGGGTGGGGGTGATCGGCTTTGGGGGGCTGCTGCGCTGGCTGTTGCCGGGCATGGGCCAGCAGCACCTCTACCGGGTGGTGGAGGCGCTGCTCGACACCGAAGTGGTGATGAGCTACGCCTGGCGTGCCATTGACGTGATTCCGCCCAGGATGCTTCCACCGGCCGCCACCGTGATCGCCCTCAGCCCCCTCCTAGACCCACGCAGCGTCGGCGCTCTGGCGGACCTTCACCACCGTGGGTTCGATCTGGTGGTGCTGGAGATCTCCCCTGAAAGCCTGCTCGGGCCGGCCGCTGCCGCGGTGGACCCGCTCGCGCTGAGGGTCTGGACGCTCCTGCGTCAGGCCCGACGTCACCGCCTGGCCATGGCGGGAATCCCCATCACCCAGTGGCTGCCGGACCGGCCGCTGGAAGTTGTGCTGGCCGAAGCTAGGGAGTACCGGCGATTCGCGCCCAGAGCCACCGCCTGATCACCGGACTACTGGCCCTTCTGCTCGCAGGAGTGGGCCCGTGGTACACCGCTGCCGCCGGCGGTCACCTGCCGCTAGCCGCTCTGCTCGCGGCGGAGGGCGCTGGGATCCTGGGGTTTGTCGCAGCGCTGCTCACCGGATGGCGCTTCCTGATCGCCCCCTCTCTGCTTCCGCTGCTGGCACCCCAGGCAGTGGTGCTTCTCGAGCGGGGACCTTTGCTCCTGTCGCCAGTCCTTGGGGCCACCCTGCTGGCCGCCTCTGAGCTGGCCTTCTGGTCGATTGGGGCCAGGCCGCCCGGACCACACTCGCCCCGCCTACTTTGGCGCCTTGGCGCCCGGGTTGTCGGATTGGCGGCAGGTGGAGTCGTTCTGGGTTGGCTGGTGCTTGCAGCCTCCGGCCTGAGGACGGCTGGCACCTTGGACCTGACCGTGATCGGGTCGGCCGCTCTCTTGGTCTTGTTGGCGGCCATCACCTGGCTGGTGAGGGCAGGCCTGAGGGAGCTGGCGCAGTCGGCGGACTGAGTCGCCGCGATCAGTCGACGACAACCACCTTGAGCTCGAAGAGCCGGTCGGGCAGGGCGCAGGCCGGCTTCTCCTTAAGGCAGGAGGGGGCCATGGTGGAGCTCACCACTGCAGTTCCTCGGGCCGCAGCGATGTAACGTCCGACCACCGGCGCACCGCTGCCAACCGGCGGTATCGGGCCAACGACCAGTCCCAGCACCTGTGGGTTGGAGTCGTAAAGTGGGGTCCACGGCCCCACCTGCTGCTCGGGTAGCTTGATCTCCAACTTCTGGTGGAGGGTCAGGGTAACGGTTTCGCCCGACGAGGCCAGTCCGTACATCAGGGAACCGGCCCCACCGGACGGGGAGGGGTTCGGGGACGTCGATGGGCCGATTGGGGTCACGGACGAAGGGGATGCGGAGCTTGAACCTCCGGCCTTGACGACGGCCTGCGGTCCTCCGCAGGCCACGGCCAGTACCGCGACCGCAGAGCAGAAAACCAGGAGTGGGATCGATCCGGGTCTTCTGCCATCCATCGACTTGCCTCCCGCGCCTTGGATCAGCTTGAGAAGGTGAGCTTCCCTGGGCTATCTCCGCCGTGCCGTACGCTGGATCCGGACCGGAGCCAGCGCATCCAGACCCTCTGCCGCCGCGGGGTCGCCCACCATCACAGTGGTCATCACGGTGGGCGCCAAGTAGCGTGCCGCCGCGGCTCTCACCTCGGCGGCGGTCGTCGCCAGCAGCTGCTTGGAATACTGTTCCAGGTACCGATGGTCCAGCTTATGTGCGCGCAACTGCGCCAGGGCGCTGGCGAGGCCAGCCTGGGTCTGCAGCATTATCACCCTCGACCCAGCCAGGTAGCTCTTGGTGGTCTGCAACTCCGCCTCGGGCACATCGGTCGTCGCCAGCCGGGCCAGCTCGTACAAAAGCTCCGCATAGGCGGCCGCGGTCACCTCATTGCGCACCTCCATGCTGGCGACTGCCAGCCCGTCGCGAAGGTGGTTCTCGAGCCGGGCGTGCGGGCTGTAGGTGTAGCCCTTGTCCTCGCGCAGATTGTTCATCATCCGCGAGCTGAATCCGCCTCCGAGCACCGCAGTGGCCAGAGTCACGGCGATGTGGTCGGGATGCCCGTGGGTCGGGCCACTGGCAGCTGACATCACCACCGTCTGCACCGATCCGGGCCGGGAGATGAACAGCAGCTCATCTGACCCGATCGGACGCACCGCTGGGACCTGGGGCACCCGCCTTGGTCCCGCCCAGTTTGAGAATGCCCGACGAATCCGGCCGATCGTGCGGCGTGGCTCAACCTGCCCCACGACAGTGATCTGTGCCCCCCACGGGGTGAAGGTATGTTGGTGGAAGTCCAGCAGAGCGGCTCTTCCGGTACGGCGTACCGCGGTCTCGCCGGGCTCGGAACGTCCATACGGGTGGTCCCCGTAGATCGCACTCTGGAGAGCTTCAGAGGCCGGGAAATGCGGGGTGGCCTTGGCCATCCGCAATCCTTCCAGCAGCTTGGCCCGCTCCGTTGCCAGGTCGGCTGCGGGGAACTCGGGCTCGGTGACCAATTCGGCCAGAATCGCGTACAGCTCTTCCTCCGCCTCCGCCAGAGCGGCGGCCTGGATGAAGAGCCGGTCGTGGTCCTGGTGGACCTGGAGGGAGCCTCCGAGGTCCTGCACCCGCTCGGACAGTTGGCTCTGGTTCATGGTGCCGGTACCCAGAGGCAGGCCCATGGCGAAGAGCTCCGAGACTGCGGCGGACTCCCCCATTGAGGCGCCGGCTGGGACACTCAGGCGAAACTCCAACCTAGGGACGCTCGGTCGGGGCACGACCAAGATCTCGACCCCATTGGAAAGCTGCGCCTGCGACACCCCGGTGATCTTGACCGGCGGCACGGACCCGGGCTTGGGAACATCCTCCAACGGTTCTGAGCCGCTTGCCTTGGCGTCCTTCACCGCGGCCTCCTTTGTGCTGAGGGTTCCCAGTGCAGGACGCTCGAGCGCTCAGGCTTGAGCCACCGTCTCACCGCTCTGGCGACATCGGTCGGGGTGACTGAGTTGAACAGCTCTGGAAGCTCATCGACCAGCTGCGGCCTCCGGTGTACGGCGGCCATGATGCCGAGCTCCCGAAGGCGCCCGAGACGACTGTCGTTGTTGGCGTGGTAGGCGCTCAGGTCCCTCTTCCTGGCTCGTTCGACCTCGGTCTCCGACGGGCCATCACTCCCAAGGCGTTCCAACTCCTCGTCCAGGGCCGAGACCGCCTCGGAGGTGGAGGTCCCAGGCCGGGGAGTTGCCTCCAGGGTGAACAGGGCCGGTCCTCGGAATTCGAACGAGTCTCCAATCGGGTAGTGCGGACCGCCGCCAACGTGGAGCAGAAGCTTTTGCTCCTGAACCAGCGCCCGTTGGAGACGCGAGGAGCGTCCGTCGGTGAGGATGCGGGCCGCCAGGGCGAGCGGCAGGTGGTCCTCGTGGCCAAAGGGGGCGGTAGGGTACCCAACCGCAACCTGGGGGGTCGGCGCCAGAGGATCCTCACGATGAAATTCTCGCCGCCGGGTCGGCAGCGGCTCGTCGAGGATTGGGTCGGGCGGCTCCTGACGGCTCTTGACCTTGCCCAGATGGCGGTCGACCACGGCCTTGGCTCCCGCCACGTCGAAGTCCCCGACCAAAACCAAAGTGGCATTTCCGGGGCCATACCAGGTCCGATAGAACTCCTTGGCATCTTCCACGGTGGCCGCCTCAAGATCGGCGAACTCACCGTAGTAGTTATGGGCGTTGGGGTAGGTGGCGAAGGCGTATTGAGAGAGCCACAGCCAGGAGAAGCCTCCGTAGGGCTGATTGAGGACGTTGACCCTGACCTCCTCCTTGACCACGTCAACCTGATTCCGCAGCGTCTCCTGATTGAGATCCAGGGAGCGCATGCGATCTCCCTCGAGGAAGCAGGCCATCTCCAGGGCAGAGGATGGCAGGACCTCGAAGTAGGCCGTGTAGTCGTGGCGGGTGAAGCCGTTCAGCAGCCCTCCCGCGGAGTTGATTAGGTTGCCAAAGTGTGGCTTGGGCACCTTGGTGGTGCCCTGGAACATCAGGTGTTCGAAGAGATGGGCGAAGCCGGTCTTACCCTCGGGCTCCAGCCGAAATCCAGCTCGATAAAAGACTCCGACTCCAACTGTGGGGGAGGAGCGCTCCGGGCTCAGCACCACCTCGAGGCCGTTGTCCAGGAAGTAGGTGGTGAGCGGCGGCGGCACTCTGACCGACCGCTGCTCGCCCTTGTTCTCACCTTCCATCTTCTGTGATGCTACCAATTGGGAGGGGCCCCCATGTAGGTGTAGAGGCGCGGTCCGGGCTCGACCGGGTAACCCTCGACAACTCGGCCGCCGTTGGACTTGGCGTAGTCCACCGCGGCCAGAAGGAGGGCCAGCGTGATCCCGCGGCCGCGCAGCCGACTGTCGATGAAGAAGCAGACGACAGACCACACCGGTTCGGAGTCCAGCCTCGGTGGAGCTCGATAGCGTTTCAACGCCGCAAATGAGGTGCGCTCGGCGATCGAGCACCACCGACCGGCTTGGAATCGACATAGGCTAGGACGCCAACCGGCTGGCTCCGGCGAACCATGTCCTCCAGCGCCTTCACCCGGGCGTCCATGGTGGAGCGCTGGTATTCGGTGCTGGTCATCCTCCAGCGCATGCATGAGCAGTACCGGAACCTGCCATGTTCCGACGAGCAGGAGTCCAGATCGGCCAGGGTAATCGGAAGGCAGCTGATCTTGGGAGTCGGCTCTCTCTCGATCATCGCCACGATCCTAGCGGGGTGCGCTCCGACCGCGGGTCAGCCGCCGAGCTGGATGATTCTGTGTCCGATACGGCGTCTTGGGCCGCACCAAAGCGGAGGATACTTGGCTTAGTTGATGAGAGTTGCAGTCAGTTGGCATGCGACGCCTCCCACTGCTGATGGTGTCGTGGAGCGGTCGTTTCGGATCGTCCGGCCACGGAGCATGGTTCCCGGGGTCGCCTGGATCCCGGCGCACAGCATTTCTTGCCCTGTTGTGCTGCTGGGCCATGGGGGTAGTGGACACAAGCGAAGTGCCAGGACAGTTCGGCTGGGCCGATACTTCGCTTCGCGGGCCGGGATCGCGGCGGTTGCCATTGACGGCCCCTACCACGGAGATCGCGTGGACACCCCGCTCACCCCTACGGAGTATCAACTCAACATCGCCGAAGAGGGCCTCGAAGCCGTGGTCGAGCGGATGGTGAGTGACTGGCGCTCAGCCGTCGACGCTGTGGGCACTCTGGAAGGGGTTGACGTCTCGACCTTGGGGTACCTTGGACTGTCCATGGGAACGCGCTTCGGGTTGCCTTTCGGTGCTGCCATGGGCCGAGATTTGAGCTGCGCGGTCTTCGGGAAGTTCGGCCTCAGCTGCGCCTCGGGCTTCTATGAGGGAATGGAGATGGCCGATCGGCTGAAGCGCGACGCGGCGCAAATCAGAGCCGCGACTCTCTTTCACCTTCAATTAGATGACGAGCTCTTTCCGCGGGACGGTCAGCTTGCCTTGTTTGACTCCCTGGGATGCCCTGAAAAGCAGTTGATAGCCTACCCGGGAGCGCACGCAGACACCTCTCCTACGGCACCAGCGACATGGTGCGGCTTCATCGAGAGGCACCTTCGTCCAGGCAAACCGATCTTGGAGGTCCTAAGTGCCGCCCAGCCTGCCTGATTGGGGTCCCGATCAGCCACTGAGTGGGGATGAGGAGCAAGTTGAGATCGGTCCTTGCCAGCCGCAAGGCGAGTCACGCAGCGGAGGAGTCCGCAGAGCAGCTGGGGCCAGGTCCCGGTCGGCTGCTAGAGCACTAGAGCAGTGGTGAGCGGCCCCTACGAGGTTGGCCCAAACCAAAGTGGGGCCAGGGGCCCCGTTGGTAGGGCATTTGCTGGATGGCCGGACGGTGCGGGGAGCTGAGTGGATGGGGCGGTAGGGTCGAGACCCTGGATGGCAGTCGATGCGGCGAGTGCATTTCGCCCCCTGTGCCGGTACTGGACCACCGGTCTGGCGCTTGGCTGGGCCCCGCAACCTCGGGGCCACCAACTTTCCTTCGGAACACCGCGAAGTCCAGGTCTTCGAGCGTTCCGGTCGCCTCCGGTGTGAGTTGGACCTTTGGGGGAGAGCCTCGAGCCTTACCCAACGGCTCGGTCCAGCGGTACATGAGGTGCAGGTCACCGCGTCATCAGAGGTAGTTACTTCGATTGGAGGACTTGATGACAGTTGGCTTTCACGTTGAGGCGCTGGATCCCGACGGTCTCGACCGCGTCCGCGGCCGAGGGGCGGACGACTTCGGCAATCCAGTGGCAGTGAGCGTGGTCACAGGGCGGCACTCCCTTGCGCTGCTGCCTGCGCCAGGCCGACCCAGGCGAACGTGTCGTGCTCATGGCCCACCGGCCGGCGCGAGTCGGCGGTCCGTACGCCGAAGTGGGTCCGATCTTCGTCCATGCTCAGCGCTGCGATGGCTGTCAGGAAAGAGGGGCCTTCCCAGAGGGTTTCCGTCACCGCCACCTGATCCTGCGCGCCTATGACTCAGACGGCCGCCAGGGGGACAACCAGATGGTCGAAGGGCGGCGGGCGGAGGCGGGAATCACCGCCCTGTTCTCCCGCGATGCGGTCGCATTCCCGCACCCCAGGAACGTCCTGCCAGGATGCTTCATGTTCAGCGTCACCCGATCATGGGGACCACAAAAGCTCTCTGGCGGAGTGACCCCACCAGGGATTAGGGCCTATCCCAACGTGACCCGCGGCGCGGGTCGGGGCGCCTTAGGTCGCGCAGCTTGGCGATGGACTGGGTGAGGCGGCTGCGCCGTGCGGCCAACAGGGGCGAACCGTGGACGGGAGCAGACCCTGGATCTGGCGCGAACCTTCAACAGCGGCCGTCAAGCAGGCAGGAGTTCCGAGATGAATCGCGCCACCTCTCCCACTTCGCGGGCTCCGCGTGCGGCGAGTTTGAGCTCGGTCAGCAGGAGGCCGGCCCGCCAGACCGCGTCGAAGTCCTGGTGCAATGGGCCGAGCGAGCGGTAGCCGGAGAGCATGTGACTGCTGTCCGCCAGTGAGACCCTGGAGTTCAGATCCAGAGCGGGGTGGGATCTGTAGGCGTCTCCGAAGTCGATTAGTCCGCTAAGGGTTGAAGTCTCGGGATCGACAAAGCAGTGTTCGGGGCCGGGGTTGGAGTGCAAGGTGACCGTGGCGGCCTCGACCGGGAGTTTGGACAGCGCACGAGAGGCCACCGCCGGCAAGTCCAGCCCCCGAGGCCAACCCGGGTCCGCGCAGAGGAAGGCGATGGTGCTTTCCAAGCCGGCCGCGAGCCGCTGATGCAGCTCCAGCCCACCGCTGTCGCCGGGGATGAGGCCGGAGCTCTCAAGGGCGGTCTGGTCGATCTGGTGGATCCGCCGCAGGGTGGCTCCGAGCATCTCCAACGCTGCTGTCTTGGCGGGCTGGGCGAGCGAGGCCTCAGCCAGCGGCTCACCAGGGATCCTGGTCATGACCAGGTACTCGACCCCTTCCTCCCTTCCATAGCCCAGAACCCGGGGGACAGGGAGCGAGACCTGCTCGGCGATGTGAGCGAGGATAAAGGCCTCCTTCTCCAGGCTGGTCCTGGGTCGGAGCCGGGGCGGCCGCTGAGTCTTGACCACCAGGTCCTGGTCACACATGTAGACCCGGGCCTCGCCTCCACTCTCGTCGATTGCGGTCACCCTGCCCACTGACGGCACATGGGCGCGCGCCAACTTCAGCACCAGATCCTCGCTCAGAACCGGGTCCGGTGCCTCCGGCTGGGGATAGGTGTCGGTGTAGGCCACCAGCGAATTCCTCCTCCTGCGGTTCTGTGGTCAGATGAGGTCAAAGGTGAGTGGCGAGTGGGCCCCGTGGAAGGTGTGCGCAGCCCACCGGCTGGTGTCCAGGGTAGCCGTTGGGCGAGGCGGCCCTCGACCCTGACGGCCCTTCCGTTGGTCGATTTCATCGCAATCCCAGATGTTTCCCCTCTGTCAATTACGGGTGGTGACGCGGTGCCGATGTGCCCGCGGCCCCTGAGAAGCTCGAGTCAGGGCTGGCTCCGAGAGTCGCTTGTAGCCGCCGACCAGTTCGATGCGGAGCCAGGACCATGAGCCGTGAGGTGACGGAAGGGAATGGGCCGTTGGGAACAGGCCCGGGCGGGCCCAATGGGGAATCTGTAGGGGTTCTCGGGCCGGCTTCGATCGCGGGCATAAGCCTCGCGGGTGTCCTCACACTAGCCTGAATTTTTCGTTAAGGGTTTGACTGGCGGTGCGCTGACGACGGAGGTCCGGCGTGGTGAGTGCTGGCCGTCGATCCTGGCCGAACCGACAGCCGTGGGCTGGCCGAGCGCAGTGCGCGCGGGCGCCGGGGGAGGGTTGACGACAGGGCGGGAGCCAGTTGAGGGCGAGTTCGCCTGGTGGCGTGGGGCCGGTCGCCGTCAGCTGGGGTTCAGCTCAAGGGCTGATTGGAAGAGAGCGCAGTCTGGTGAAAGCGAGCTCCAGCTCCTTGGCCCAGGGCCAGCGGGCGTCGAGCCTCAGGCTGCTTCGCCTGCCGGTGTGCACCAGCCGGCCGGCGACCTGCAGGAGCTGGTAACGCACCGGCTTGGGCCGGGCCAGCAGGAAGACAGGATGAGGCAGAGCGGTTTGGCCCAGCAGAGCAGGTTCTTGGCCAGCTGGACCAGGAAGCGCCACACCTGGTTGGCCCGGAAGCTGTGGCAGGGGAAGTTCGCCAGGCCGCATCCTTGGCGCATTTGATCTGGTCCTCCACTAGGGCGTGAAGCCGGTGGCGTGCCTCCGGGTAGGGGATGTCGGGATCTTGGGAGTTGGTGAGGAGGGCCTGGGGGCAGAGTCGGTTAGGGTCAAAGAGGTTGTAGGTGGCCCCGGGGTGCGGCTGCTCCCGCCGAACCAGGACTCTTGCTCCCTTGGGCCGTTTGGAGACGTCGAGAAGCCCATTGACCTCCGCCACCTCGGCCTCCTCCAGCTCCTCCATCTCCTTGGTGATGGCCGCGACCCAACTTCCCTCTGGGAGCTTGAGGATGGCCTCCCGCACCGGCTCGGTGATGTCAAAGCCCACCGAGAACTCCAACCCCCTGCTCACGATGGCGTTCACGAAGCCGTGGCTGGCGCCCGCCGAGTCCGACCGGACCAGCAGCTGCAAGCCCCGCTCTTTGTCCTCTTGCTGGGTGGGCAGAGGAAGCTGAGCGAGCGCCTCGTCCAGCAGCCCCTGGTGATCCTGGGCGGTGTTGGAGCCGGCGTTTCCGGGTCGTAGGGTGCCACCCAGCGCTTCACCGGTCTGGTCCAGGTAAACCAGCAGGGGGTGATACCCGAAGCCATGTTTGTAGTTGGGAGCGGCTTGCTCCTTACCGTCCGACTCCACCTCCACCAAAGTGGCGTCGAAGTCCAGGGTCGCCTGCTCAGGACGCAACCCCCAATCCCATACGGTGGCTCTCGCTCTGGCCACAGCGGCAGTCAGGCGGACTAGCATCCGCTCATCAATGGAGCCCAGCACCCGCCAGGCGGTGGAGGTTGAGGCAACCTGACCGAACAGATCCGGCTGCTGCCGGATTACGGCCAGATCCGAGATGCACTCTCCCCCAGCCGCCAGGGTGATGGCCAGGTCCACCAGCACCCGGGCCGGGTCGTGGCGACGGACCCTTTTCGCCATCGGTGCCAGTGCCCTGGAGAGCGCTGCCTCGAGCCCGCTCCGCTCTGCCACTTCAGCCAGAAGCCGGCTCCCGGCATGTCCCACCAGCCCGGCTCCATCTGCTCGCACCGGAACCCGTGGCCGGTAGTTAGACTTCACCCTCAAGGTAATGCCCTCCTTGGTGGGAATGCTGGTCTCAACATCCGCATTTTCCCTTACCAGGAGGGCATTTCCGCAACTGGACCCGTCTACTCAGCCGCCCCTTGCTGAAATGCCGAGGTTAGTGGTCCTCCCTCTTACACCCCCCGCAGCCCGATCTCCCGCACCAGCCGGGCCACCCGGTCCCTGCCTACCAGAATGCCCTCACGGCCCAGTTGGCGCCACACCTTCTCCACTCCGTAGACCCCAAGGTTCTCCTTGTGGACTCGACAGATCTCAGCCTTGAACCCTTGGTCCTCGAGTTCGCGCCGGCTCGGCTTCCGCCTCCGGGACGCGTAGTACGTCGACGGAGCGACCTGCAGGGTGGTGCAGATCGGCTCGACCCCGTGGCGTTCCCGATGGATGTCGATGAAACTGGTCATCTGGGTAGTCGCGGGTCGAGTTCCCGCGCAAAAAAAGCCGATGGCGCTTTTAAGATCTCGTTGGCCCGGCGCAACTCCCGGTTCTCCCGCTCCAACTCTGTGATCCGCTGCCGCTCTGAGCTGGTCGTCCCCACACGCCGCCCACCGTCGACCTCCGCCTGCCTAACCCACACCCGGAGCGTTTCACGGCCCACTCCAAGTTGCCGCGCAATCCGGGTCACCACCCCTTGGTTGTCATTTCTCTGGGCGGTCGTCTCCTGAACCATCCCTACCGCCCGCTCTCGCAGCTCCTCCGGATACCCTCGCGCAACAGGATCCTTCTTGCTCTCTTCCATGGCTCCTAATTCTCCAAGGTGCGGAGCCTCCACTAAACCCAGGGCGGTTCAGTGTCAAGAGTGAGCAACCACGTTCTGACCCCGGTGCGGTCTGGCGCGTGGGCCGGAGCATGCCTCCAAAGCGACACAAACGCGTCCTGACCGACCTCCTCGGCCGACGCCGGATCCCGAAGCATGCGGCGGGCGAGGCCAAACTCGACCGCGGCATGTCGATCATAGTTAACCCCCGGGTTATCTCTTCCTGGGCGCGCGGGTGCCAAATCACCTGAGCGTCG
This sequence comes from Candidatus Dormiibacterota bacterium, assembly GCA_027313505.1. GTDB lineage: Bacteria > Chloroflexota > Dormibacteria > Aeolococcales > Bog-877 > AG-12. The sequence continues at coordinate 16,394 of DAHVDN010000019.1, read as the reverse complement.
GTGTCAGAGACGACGCAGCTCCAGTCGCCAACGGCCATGAAGTCCACCTTCTCTGCGCCAGAGTGTTCGGACACGAGAGCGGAGGGGAGCACGATCTCGGAGTCCAGAGTCGTCCCTGCCGGCGACCAAAGGGCGTGAGCCGAAGCCCGGACCATCCCCAGGGCAATGGCCGAAAGCTGCGATACGGGCCGGCGGCGGCCTCGTGGCCCCAGAATCCTAAACTGTGAGGGAATCCACCGGAGGTAATGAGGACCTGAGCTTCCCTTCCCAACGCGGACACCGCCGAGACCTGTGGTCGGCAGTGGCGGTTGCCACGGCCATAACGCTCCCCACCTTCCTGGTCGGAACCCTGGCGGTTGAGATCCGGGCTTCATTGCATTTCGACCCCATCGATCTAGGCATAGTGGTGGGCTGTAGCTATGCCGCCAGCGCGGTGTTCGCAATCCCATCGGGGAACCTAGCAGAGCAGTTCAGCGGGCTGAGAATGCTCCGCTACTCGGCCCTGGTGAGCGCCGTGGCGCTGATGCTGATAGCGACCCTCGTTCAGTCGTGGCCGGAGCTAGCAGCGGCGCTGGTGATTGCGGGAGCTGCCAGCTCGGCGGGTCAGACCGCCGCCAACCTGTTCTTGTCCCGGCGAATTGAAGCCGGGCACCAGGGACTGGCATTCGGTATAAAGCAAGCGTCAGTCCCCCTGGCCTCCCTGCTAGGTGGCGTCTCGGTTCCCGTAGTCGCCCTTACCGTTGGGTGGCGCTGGGCCTTCGTGATCTCAGCCGTGATCGCGGTCATCTCCTTTCTGCTGTTGCCGCATCCACGGCTGTCCATGGCTGCCCACCGGGCGGCCGCAGCCGCTCGTCCACGGCACGAGCCGACGCTCCCACTGGTTGCCCTGGCGCTCGGCTTCGGGCTGACTCAGACCGCATGCTCTTCGCTGGGAGCCTTTCTCGTCATCTCGGCTGTGGCCGAGGGAATCGGGGTAGCCCAGGCCGGTCTGGTGGCCGCCATGGCAAGCGCGGGAGCGATTGCCGTCCGTGTGCTGGTGGGCTTCTTGGCCGATCGCAGACAGGGCCGCCACCTCGTCTTCGTCGTAGTGATGATGGTAATAGGAGCGGCCGGTTTCTCGTTCATGGCCTGGGGCTCGGCAGTCCGGTCGCCGGTGCTTTTCGTCCCTGGAGCCGTGGTTGCCTTCGCAGTGGGATGGGGGTGGAACGGACTCTTCAACTTTGCGGTGGTCAGAACGCATCCGTACGGCCCCGCCCGGGCGACCGGGATCACCCAGACCGGCGGCCGGCTGGGCAGCGTGGTCGGCCCGCTTGTCTTCGGCCTGCTGGTGGTGCACGGCGGGTATTCGGGAGCCTGGGCGGTCGCTGGGGGCGAAATGCTTCTGGGCGCGGGCGTGATGCTCGTCGCTCGCCGACTGCTTGTACGTCGGATCGCAGCGGGTCAGCCATAGGACCCCCCAGCCGGGCGACCGCTCTTGGCACTCTCCGCCGATCAAGGAGTGGCGAGCCGCGGTGACCCGGTAAGGTCACTGGATGCCGTGGAGTTTTCCCCAGGTCCTCTGGCGACCAGCACTGCGGTCTCCTTCCGACTTTCCGACCACGGTTCGGAGGTGGAGCAGGTCGCCTTGTTCTAGGAGGTCCTAGGGCCGCGCGACGGACCGGTACTTGAGAGAACGGCGGGTGGTCTCGAGGTGGTCCTTTCACGGGCTCCTGTCGATCGTATGGAGTACCTCTTCCAGTTCCGCCTCGGGTCAGGCGGGTCCCGATTTTCGCCTGACCCGGGCAACCTCTCCCGAGCTCCGGGCCATTCGGCGACGAGTCCGTGATCGAGTTCCCCGAGTACAGGCAGCCTGAATGGACCAGGACGGCGGTTTTTCCGGAGGTCACACAGAGGATCTCGAAATCCCCTTTCCTTCTCTCTACGCTCCGATGCCGGCCCGGCTCTGGAGCGCACCCGGGAGCCACCCCTCATAGGCGCTGCTCCATCCGATTCAACGCGGACGGGACTATTCGGCGTCGGAGAACTTCACTCGATCCCTGGCAGGAGAGATGCTGCCACATTTGGAGTCAAGAACTCCGGAAGGAGGGCTACGCACAGGGGGTGAGCTCCGAAGTAGAGCCCGCGCTCGTGCTGACCCTGCTGTAAGACCTCAAGGCTGGCGGACAGGAGGTCATCGTCTTCCAGAAGCTTATCGAATTCGGCCCGAGCTGCCGCTGCCTGATTCACACGAACCTCCACCAGCGATGAGCGCCTCTCCAAGGCGGCTCCATCTCGCCGCGGGCGTAGCCAAGCACCAGGTCACACATGTGCTGCAACACCCACTTGAAGCCGTCGGCTTTTATGGAGAAGCTGTCAAAGTCCGGGGCGGGATTGAGAAAATCAATCGCGTAGAGGACTCCGTCGCGCACTGCGAATTCGACGGTATCCATGTCGTACCCCAAGGCCTCTGTCAGCACCCGGGCCTGCTCTGCGGCCTGGTCCCGCAGCCCAGCAGGTGGCGGGGCGTCGGTGACGTAGCGCTCCATGAAGGGACGGTTGGGATCGTAGCGAAAGACCAGGACCTCGCGGCCGATGACCACGCAACGCAGGTAATCCTGCCATTCGATCCGCTCCTGCAGGATCATCGTCTTGGTCCCGGTTTGGTTGTAGGCGCGAATGAGGTCGTCGAGGGTGTCGATCATATAAACGTCGCGCCAACCCCCTCCGGTGTTCGGCTTGAGCACCGCCGGCAGCCCGGTGTACCTGCAGATCCCGTCCCAGTCAAGGGGGAACTCCAAGTTGCGAAGGGATCTCTCCGGGTCGATGTACGGGATGTACTCCTTGTTCGGCAGCACGACGGTGCGCGGCACCGCAATCCCCAGCCGCCGCGCCAAGGTGCACTCAAAGAACTTTTCATCGGCCTCCCACCAGAAGGGGTCGTTGATTACCGCTGTACCCTGGAGAGCAGCGCTCTTGAGGTAGGCTCGGTAAAAGGGCACCTCGTGGGAGATTCGGTCGACGATCACCTGGTAGCGGGGCGGCTCCTCAATCTCGGGGACTCCCCCGAGCTTGGCCAACTCTGCCGTCACCTGGTATGGACGCCCTCGTTCATTGACCATCTCTAGAAAAGGCTTGGGAAAGGTGTTCTCCACCCCGACCAGAAGACCGACCTTCGCCTCCATCACCCACTCCGGAGAACCACCGGTGCCCGCAAAGGCAGGCACCCTGCCGCGACCCCTCTTGGGGGATCACGATACGGGCGCTGGGGACTTCTGGCAATAGCCGCACCGGGACGCTCACCAGATGGACCGCACTCCGACATGGGGCCCGGGCTGCGGTCCCCCCGATTTCAGCTCCGGTGGCGCTCTCGGTCCTCAAGGTCGGTCAGGGTCGACGTCGGCAGAACCGGCACCGCTGAGCCGGTCGTTCCGACCGACCCTCGCTGGGCACGTTCGGCGCGGACCAACCTCAGCGCACGCCTACCGTCGCTCCCTGGCAGGAGGAGGTTGGTCGCCATCTCTACGCCCATGACCACAAAGAGATCCACTGCCACCCGGGGGAAGAGCAGAGCCGAGCCTCCCCAGACCAGCGCTTCCGTGAGCGGACCGATGAGCCAGATGTCGACCAGTTGACGGTTGCTGGCGCCGGCGGTGTTGAACTTCCAGCCCATCCCAGGAAAGTGGAATGAGGGTCGTGGATGAAGGCCCGCAAGTCGGAGGAGGAGGTAGTGCGAGCCCTCGTGGACTATCAGCGCCAACCCCAGGGCTATCCAGACGATCAGCATGAGATTGGGCCCCACCAATACAAGAAATCCAGGCCCCGTCCCAAGCCAGGACCGATGGTAGACGTCCGGCAACGTCTCGGTCCGTTTGATCTCGATCGACGAGTTGCGGTGGTTGACAACCACCTCAGGAGGGCGGCGCTCAGGGCCGACGGCTCATGCATCGGTGAAGCGCGACTCTCAGGGCACTCTAAGGGGATCCTGGCGAAGCCCTGCGTAGTCTTGGCGGGGTGATTGGTCGTTTTGCGGCAGGATCCGGACTGATTCGGGCGCTCCTCGCAGTCGGCCTCGCTTCGACGATCGCAGCGTGTGGCGCCGGTGCCCCCACGACCAACGCCACCGGAACTTCCACCCCGAGTCTGCCCCCCCAACGACCAGGAGCCAAGCTCCCACTCACGGGGCTGGTGGACATGGGCTCACAGCTCTTCTACGTCTCGGGCTCGGCTGCTCCGGTCACCAGTCTATCGACGCTGGGAGGAACCGCCTCGGACTTCGGGGGCATTGTTGTCAACGAGACTTGGGCTCAGCTCGAACCGAAGAAAGGGAGCGAAGACTGGACGGCCCTTGACGCCTCACTGGCGGCGGTCAGTTCCTGGAATGCATCGCACCGGTCTCACCCCCTTGGGGTAAAGCTTCGGGTGTTCGGAGGATTTACGGCACCGGAATGGGCGAAGTCGATGGACGGTGCTCCGATCACCTACGGCTCGCGCTCCATCGGACGCTGGTGGACGGTTCAATATCGCTCGGCTTGGTCTTCCTTCCAGCACGCCCTTGCCGCCCGTTATGACTCAATCCCCCTGGTGCGCGCCGTGGCGGTCACCTCGTGCGCCAGTCTCACCGGAGAGCCCTTCATCACCGCGCTGACGCCCTTCACGATCGCAACGATGACCGCCGATGGCTGGACTCCGGCGCTACAGCAGCAGTGCCTCGACGGAATTCTTGGGGACTACTCCGGCTGGATTCACACCCCTATCGACTTTCCGTTCAACCCCTTCAGAACCCTGGTCAACGGCCGCCCATCCGTCGACTTCTCCGTGACCCGACAGGTGATGGAGGCGTGCGCGCAGTCGGCATCGAAAGGTGGCCCGACGTGCGTGCTCGGTAACCATGGTCTCCAGGACACCGCCGCGACCACTAGTCCCTCCGCACCGGTATATGAGGAGATCAACAGCCTTTGGCATCAGACTCCAGCGCACGTTCAGGTCTACTTCCAGACCGACGGCCCCAGCAAGGGGGCCGATTGCGCCAGCATGAATGTCGCCATCCGCGATCATGCCAACTCGGTGGAGATTTGGCCCCAGGCGATAGCGTCCAACCCCCAGTCCACGCTGGCGTCTTGGAACCGGGCCCTGTCCTATGGCGTCCCCCTCTCATGCTGACCAGGGTGGGGGGTCGGCTCCCAGGCGACCCCCGCTCAGGTTCTCAGCGGGCTGGGTCCGGGGCTTGAGACGGAGTTGACCGCCGGCGGAACTGGGCCCTTTCCAACTCCACCTCGGCTCTGAAGCTGCACCCCACCAGGTGGTCGTTCAGGATCCCCAAGGACTGCATGGCGGAGTAAACGGTGGTCGGCCCGACGAATTGAAAGCCGTTCCGCTTCAAGGCCGCGGAGAGGGCACGGGACTCAGCGGTGGTGGCCGGAACCTCCTCCATCTCCTTGGGGGGCGGGCCCGGTTCCCGAGCAAAGGACCAGCAAAGAGACGCCAGCGACGTGCCAAGATCCCTCAGTGCCATGGTAGCTCTGGCATTGGCGATCGCCGCTTGGATCTTGCCGCGATGCCTGATGATCGAGGGATCGCTCAGCAGTCTTGCCACTTCGACGTCACCAAAGGCTGCGACTTTCGCCGCGTCGAACCCGCTGAACGCCCGTCGGAATCCTTCCCGCTTTCGGAGGATGGTGAGCCACGAGAGGCCGCTCTGGAACCCTTCCAAGCACAGCTTCTCAAAGATCCGGTCGTCGTCGGCCACCGGTCTTCCCCACTCGCGGTCGTGGTAGATCCGGTATTCAGGTGGCTCCCTCGCCCAAGGGCACCGGGCCACTACCTCAGCCCCAAGAGGTGGAGGCTCGTGGCCGACCCGCTCGGACTTGATCACTGCCGTTGGTCAGGCGCCCAGGTGCGCCCTGAAGATTCCTCAATGGGCACGGTCTGCGACCTCACCTGGCCACGGGTGGCGGACCCGAGGACCCCCCGCCCGGTGCTGTTGGGAGGTCCGGCCCGGCTGCCCGGAAGGCCCCATGACCCCGGGTATTGGCTGCACTTCCCGGCTGGGCCAAAGGCGGTGGAATATGCCCACCTCAGGAGTCTATAAGAGCGGCTTTGCCGTCTCCAGAGACTAAGCCCGATGGTGGTTCTTGAAGCCCGCTCGGGTCGCGGTCGCAACACCGGTTGGCATCCGGCTGAAGGCGGCTTCCGCGCGGAACAAACGTGATGGCGCCGCCCGCGAGCGACTCGAAGCGAACCTCCAGCGGCCGCGGCCAATGCACCGTCGGCCCAGCCATGCTCAGCCTTGACACCGATATATCGTTGACCTAGCATATAGTTAATCGATATATCGTTACCTGGAGGCGAGACAATTTTGGGTGGATTCACCGGCGAGCACGGACCAACGGACGGTGGAGATCATTTCGCTCGGCGAAGCGGAAGAATGAGGAGCCCCATGGGTCAGTTTTTAGAGGGAGAGTTCCGGCGCGCATTCAGGGGCGGTGTAGGTGGTCGAATGGGCCGCTCGGCGGGTGGCAGGGTTCCTCGGGGGAACGTGCGGGCCGCCATCATCCTCCTGTTGGAGGAGCGGCCGAGAAATGGGTACCAGCTCATGGAAGAGATTGCTCAGAGAAGCAAAGGGGTTTGGAGGCCCAGCCCCGGATCGATGTATCCAGCCCTCCAACAGATGGAAGACGAAGGCTTGGTGCGTGCTCAGGAAATTGACGGACAGCGCTTGCTGACGCTCACCGACACGGGGAAAACCTACGCGGAGGAGCATCGTGCTGACTTTGGCTCGCCGTGGGAGGAGGTCTCCGGAGCTGTGGGGGACGATGTCCATGAGCTCTTCTCTCTCCTGCGCCAGTCCGCAGGTGCCCTGGTGCAGGTGGTGCAGGCAGGCGATAGGGCCCAGTTGGCCCGAGCCGCACAGTTGATGCGTGAGACCAGGAGAGCGCTCTACCGGATCCTGGCCGAGGATGAGTCCCCGATTCCCGAGGCTCCGCCTCGTAGCTGAGGCAGCGTCGCCCCGGCTGTGGAGGGCAGGCGACCGGCTGCGGTAAGCCGATCGCCTGCCCGAGCTCGGCGTCTAGCCGTCGCCCTTGCCAATTGAAGCGTGACCCGGGCCCGCGTTGGCCAGAATTGCGTCGTGGACATACTGCGAGAAGCCAGGCGCTAAGACCTCGCAGCTCCCCGTGCCCTTTGGGTCGGCGATGTACGTCCCTGCAATGGCACGATGTATCTCGTGGCTGCAGTCGAAGAACCAACCCACCAGGTGTTGCCGGCGGGCCTCGGCCAGTTCCATCGCCACATTCCCTGTTGCGGGCTCACCGGCCCGAAGCGCTTCGGCGAATCCCGCAAGGTTGGCCGCGGCCCCATGCTTGACCGCAACCCAGTCGTCTTTGGTGTAGGCAGCGGTGCGTCACTGTGACTCTTTCCAGGCCTCCGTGTCGCCCCAGCGCCGTTCGGTTTCGGCGGTGGCAGCTCCCAACTTGTCGGTGCCGAAGGTCTCGAGCTGCTCCTCCGGGGTTAGGGGAATCCCCATCTGTCGTGCCTCCATCTCTTGCTCTATGTCGCCGAGCAGCGCCTGGTTGCGGGTTTAACGCGCGCAAACAAGCCTGTGCTGGGCGAAGGTGATAGTCGCTGCCGACGTTGGGATTGGCGAGGATCCGCTGGAGCTCGTTCAACCGGAATTCCAGCTCCCTGTCGAAGAGAATCTGCCGCAGCCGACTCACGTCGGAGTCGGAATCAAGTCGGTAACCAGCCGCGCTACGCCCGCCCGGTGTACGAGGGCCGACCCTAAGTTAGTGATGCAACGTGCGCACGGACATCTGCGATAGGCGAGTCAGCGCACCGACCGTGTAGCCCTTCACCGGATCAACAGTGCACCCTGACGGTGCGGTGGGTGTCAAACTGGCGCCCAGAGCCTGCAGGACCTCGCTGGGTGGCATGGGGCGAGCCATATCCGAAGAACGCGGGCTGACATCGGGCCAGCCGATACCCTAAACGGTCATGCGACTTCTAGTGCTGGGGGGCACCAGCTTTGTCGGCCACGGCATTGTCGAGGCGGCGCTCGGATCCGATATCGACGTGACCCTGTTCGGCCGAGGAAGGACTGGAGCGGATCTCTTTCCCCAACTCGTCCGGCTCAGGGGCGACAGAGACAGTGACGACTATGACTCCATCCGCGCCGGGAGCTGGGACGCAGTCGTCGATGTCAGCGGCTACGTCCCTCGTCACGTGGACCAGGCGATGCAGGCCTTGGACGATCGGGTCGGGCGTTACCTATTCATTTCCAGTCACGCCGTGTATGAGACAGCCGGACTGGATTGCGGAGCTACCGAGGATGCTGCTCGACGGCGGCCCCTTCGCGACACCGAGAAGATCGACGCCAACACCTACGGTCCCCTCAAGGTCGCCTGTGAGGACGCCGTCTGGCGTCGGTACGGCACGCGTGCAACCATCGTCCGTCCGGGCAAGGTCGCCGGGCCCCGCGATCCCTCGGGGGCCTTTACATATTGGGTTCGGCGAGCCGCGCGTGGCGGACGAGTGGCGGTACCCGCCGACCCGCGACAACCGGTCCAGGTGATCGACGTCAGAGATCTGGCTCATCTAGTCGTGCACCTGCTTCAGGATGACCGATCAGGTGCATTTCAAGCCGTCGGCCCCTCGGTGCCGATCACCCTCGGGGGCCTAATCGAAGTATGCGCCGGGGTGGCGGGAGCGGAGGTCGAGGTGGTGAGGGTGGCAGCCGACGGTCTGCCACCTTTGTTCCCGCTCGTGAGGCCCCACTGGGCCACTCAGCAACGAAGTGCGGCACGTGCGCTGAAGGCCGGCATGACCGCGACCCCCTTGGAGGTGACTGCGACTGATGTGTTGGCCTGGGATCGACGACGTGGCGAACCCGCTTTGGGAACAGGTTTCTCATGCGCGGAGGAACGGGCGCGGTTGACTGGCAGGTGACCGAGCACTGGGTCTCCTCTTCCGGACAGGTCACGAGCGCCGACAAGCCGGGAATTTACCGTTGAACCCGCGATCTGACCGATGGCCTCAGGAGCCGAGGTGGTCGTCTGCCAAGCTCAGCTACCGACATCGCGCACTCGCATCGCCACCACCGCAATAGTGAAGCCAACGACCACAATCACTGCCATTATCCCGATCCCGGTCCAGTACAGACCTGAGGTGAGCGGCGTCCCGTACAGATGGAAGAGAGAAACGTTCAATACCCAGGCCGGCCACCGGAAGAGCGGTGCCAGAAGGGGGACATAGAACGAGAGCAAAGCGACGAAGGCCAGCCCCGGGACGGCTGCTCTGGGGAACCGAGCGATGATCAATGCCCCCAAGGAGCCGAATGTGAGAGTGAGCAAAACGAGCAGCAGGGATGCGACCACGAGCCGCCCCGCGGAGAGAGCCACTCCCTGGCCGGGCGCAACCGCACCCACTACCAGAGATCCCAGCGCGCTCATCGCGAAGCTAGCTGCTGTCAGCGCTAGACCCCTTTCCAACACAAGTTTCCACCGCGGCCAGGGTTGGGCAATCTCCATCTCCAAGCGCCCGCCGGAATCCTCACTGGCCCAGTGCGAGACCGACGCGATCGCATACGCCGCGCCAATCATGGCGGCGATGCTGAGCCAAATCGAGCTGACCACTGCGGTCGCCGCACTGGAGGTCCCGGCCGCGCGAATGTAGCCGCTGAATGAGGGGGAGGAACGCAGCAGCTTTCCTGCGCCGCGGGCCAGCGAGACCACCAGCCCAGCCCCAACCATCGATCCAAGCACCCATCCGGCGAGTCCAACGCGCTGCTCCCAGAGTTCTCGCAACACTGGAAAGCGCAGCAGTGGGTTGTTGGATGGCTCCCGCGAGACCCCCCTCACCCTTGCTGGCCAGCGTGCAAGTGCGGAATACAGGTCACGGCGCCGGAAGCTGGCTGCCGCAATCACCACCAGTGCCACCGCTATGGCGTACAGGGAAATCGTCGCCGCCCCGTTGAACTGCCCCTCGGGGACTACGGCAGTGGTCAGATCGGCAAGATGAAATGGCGAGATCACCGCCCACCCAGCCAGACTGGGATTCACCCGAGCCAATGCGTCAAGGACGTAGCAGGCGATCAGCACCAGCCCTCCGACCATGAGGCCACCGCGCCGGGTCGCGCTGATCTGGGCGGCGGCCAGTCCCACTCCGAAGGAGACCAGGCAGATGCCGAGCAGAGCCGACCCCTGCTCGACGAGCGCGAGCAACCCTACGGACGACCTTCCGGCGGCTACTCCGGCAGCCGTGCCCAGGCCGGTGATTGCCACGGCCGCCAACGCGATCAGCGCAAAGGCACCCGTTCGCTGCAAGAGGAGGTTGACCCGACCAAGGGGCGATGACAGCCAGGATTCGGTCAGGCCACGCTCCTCTTCGTTTCGGATGATACCGGTGGCGGCAGCCAGCCCCCAGGCAGCAAGAACGAGGGTCATCCAGGTGACGCCCTTCCACCAGATGTAGCCCGCTGCGGTTTCCGGGTGTAATGGCAACGGGATGAGGTAAGCCAGCTGCGGGCCCAAGGCAACGGTCTCGCGTCCGAGGGCCGCCCGCAGAGCTTCAGTGCCGGCAGCTGCAGCGTAGGCCATGCCGGTCGAGTACGGGGCGATGAATCCAAGGAGGGCGACGGCCGCGAAAGTCCAGCGATGGGAGCGCAGCCCATATCGGGCCATGACTGCGGTGCCGCCGGGTCGGCTGCTCGGGCCGCTTCCCATCAGCTCCTTCGTCATGAAGAACTTCCTGGGGTCTGCTGGGCCAGATCTCGGAAGTAAGGGAGGAAGATCTCCTCGAGGTTCGGCTCGTGAGTGGTCAGGTTCACGACTTCGCTCCGTCCCAGAAGCTGGAGCAGAGGTCCGAAATCGCCGTGAACTGTGCACGTCAGGTGGTGCCCTTCCACCACCACCTGATCGACTCCGACGAGGGAACGGACCTTTTCCAACGGAACCGCCCCAACGAAATCGACCTCGAGCCGCCGAAAGCGGAGTTGATGGATGTCGGCGATCGAGGCTACTCGGACCAACCTTCCGCCCTTGAGGATGGCCACCCGAGTGCAGACTCGCTCAACCTCGGATAAGACGTGTGAGGAAATGAGAACCGTCGCACCGTCCGCGGTCGCCTCCGCGACCATACCGTTGAACTCCTGCTGGATCAGGGGATCCAATCCGTTGGTTGGTTCGTCGAGCACCAGCAGCCGGGACCGGTGCATGAACGCGAGCAACAAGCCCAGTTTGCGTTTGTTGCCCGACGAGTATTCGCGATAACGGCGGCCAAGGTCCAGGTCGAGCCGATTGGTGAGGTTGCTGATCCGGGAGCTGTCGATTCCGCCCCGAAGGCCACCGACATAGGCGACCACTTCCCGGCCGCGCAGACCTCCCCATTGAGGCATCTCCGCAGGCAGGTATCCGATCAGCCGCTTGACCTCGACCGGGCGCTTTTGGCAGTCCGTGTCAAATACCAGAGCCCATCCGCCGGAGGGGCGGATCATGTCCATGAGAAGGCGAATCGTCGTGGTCTTGCCCGCTCCATTTGGGCCCAGGTAGCCGAAGGTCTCGCCCGCAGCGACTTCCAGGTTGAGGTCGAACAGTCCCCGCGACTCGCCGTAGTCCTTGGTGAGTCCCTCGGTTCGGATCGCGACTTCCCCACCCATCGTGCTGTTCAGCCGAACCAAAGCTGTAGAGCGGGCTCGTCAATCAGGTGGAGGGACCCCGTTCGAGCGCCAAGGATTCGTTCCAGCGCCTGGACGTACCCCCGGAACGTGGCTACCACCTCCTGGAACCCGATGGTACCTGCTTGGCGCTGGAAGAAGAGTTCCCCTGCAAGGTCCTGGACTCCCAGAAGAAGTGCCAAAACCAGCCGGGCGGCAGTTTCGGGGGTGCCCGTGGAGAACGTCAGCTCGACGTTCCCCTGTTGAATGATGTCGGTGAGCAGTGGCGCCATGTGGACCACGCTGCTCCTGCGCACCTTGTCACGCACCAGGGCATTGTCGTCTGAGTACCAGACTCTCAGAAGAGCGAGCATCAGATCCCTGCGTTCTGCCTTCCACGCGGCGAGGTGCGAGAAGAGCCCCTCGAGCTTTCTCGGAGCAGAAAGGCGGGTATCGGCCACGATCGGAGAGATTGCCTGGGTGCCGGCGGCGACCAGGTGGTCAACGACGGCGTCGAGGAGGTCAATCTTCGACTCGAAGTAGTGGTAGAAGGCCCCTCTCGATGCGTCGAGTCCATCTAGCACGTCCTGGATGCTCATCTGCTCATAGCCCTTAGCCTGAATCAAGGTCTGAGCGACGGCGACGAACTCCTCCCGACGTACGGCCCGTGCTTGTTGGTTCACGGTGCGGGCCACTATGAGGATCCTCTGAATAACAAACCGACTGTCGGTCGCATTATACTCGCCTTTTGACCGCTTGGAACAGGACGGCTGGACGGTGCCCGTGAGCGGGGTCCGTAGCTCGGCTTACTCCGCTGTCCAACCATCTGTTTACGAAAGGTGGGACGTCACGACAACGACCCTTGGTCAACCCACCGGACCCAGGGGTCGGCCGGCCCAGCAGGTCTCAGACATTGGTGTAAGCAGGGTGGTCGAGATCGTGCTGAGAGCGGGCACGAAAAGGGCCACCGCGCAACCAAAACTCTTCACAGACCGGGAGAGACGATGACATCCGACAGCGGGCCACAAGACGCCCTTCCTGGCTACATCTCGTTCAGACCAGGACAGCCTGCGAGAGAAGTTGGAGCACCCGCTGCAGGGGCTCATTGAGCCGGAGACGGCCGTTCGTCCCGTCGATCCCTTGAGCCTTTTCCCTTTCTGCCAACCGCTGGGGCCGTCCGGGCGGGCATAGGGCGCCACGCGCTGCACTGACCAGTCTTCTGTCAGGTGCGCTCGCCGCCTGGAGTCAGTCGGCGGCGATCGCCGACAACACGTCGAGCCTCGCGGCCCAGCGGGCCGGCCAACTTGCGCCAGTGAGCCCCAAGAGGACTGCGATGAGCAAGAAAACGAAAAGGGTGCTCGGGGGAATCACGATGTCGGTGACGCTCTGCCGCTGCTTCAATGAGTAGGCGAGGTCCGCACTCAGGCCGGCTGCCTGATGATTCAACCTCGGTCGCTCTACCTAAGTCCCACCAATCGACAGGACTCGACTACCACTGGGTTATCAGCGCCTGCCCGAGTTGGATTTGGATCTATTTCAGGCTGCTTGGTGCTGCCCTAACAGCACTGGCGGACGCTGTTATCGAACTCCGAAGTTCGGATTGGAGCGGGAGACCGGGTTCGAACCGGCGACCTTCTGCTTGAGAAGCAGATGCTCTGCCCATAAGGCTCAAATCACTCTTGTGCGATCTCAATAACAGCGACTTATATCGGAGTGCCCCTATTCAAGAGAATCTGCCTATGTAGCCCAAAACCGAGCAAACGTTCTGCCAAATAGATGCCCGCTGGCCGCTCTTCACTCGATGGCGCGAGGTGGAGAGACCTGACCAGCGATCCCCCACGCGCTGGCTCAAGACCCGTCTCCAAGCAGCGCCAGGAAGGCGGCCGGGGTGTGGATCGGCAAGGCCCTGTCAAGCCCGAGAAGATGGCGGTCGCCCGAAACAAGGACGGCGCGGGCCGCCACCGCCAGGGCGATGAGGTAGTCGTCACCCGGGTCAGGCGACCGAACCAACGGCGGCTCGGTCGGGTCATCGACCACCCGCGCTTGGCGCTCAACCAATCTGACCGCCGCTCTTGCGTCGCTGGCGGGAATACGGCGACGAATCTTGGGGTAGGCAAGAGCTCGCTCCAGCTCGGCCAGAAGAAGAGGAGAGGAAACGAGGTCATAGGCACCGTCCAACCCGGCCCGCAAGACCCTCGCCGGCGACCCGTCCGGTGCCAGCAGCGCCGAGATGATGACGTTGGGGTCGAGGATCGCCCGCACGGCTCAGCGCTTGGCGCGCCGAGTTTGGTGTTGTGCCTCGACGGCCAGTTCCATCGCCTCTGCCTCATTCAGGTTGTTGCGAGTCCACAGCCGGTCGAGGAGGTCCAGGCCCAGGTCGCGCCGGATGGCCGCCTCGATCACCGCGCTGTCGCCCTGCCCAGTGCGGGCCGCGCGCACCCTTACCGCACGCAGCACGTCTTCGTCGATCGTGAGAGTGGTGCGGGTCTTTGGCATATCGGCATCTTAGCATCGCTGTGCGCGGATGCCTAGCTCCAGCCAGGCGCGGCCGACAGTCGTCTGCAGTGCCGTCGCGGTCCGGCCATCGGCCCCGGGCGCATCCATTCGCCGCTTGGCCAATCCGGTACCCTGCCAGTGTGAATACGGTAGCCTTGAGCGAGTCCGGGAGGCTGACCCTACCGATCGAGGTGCGCCGCAAGCTTGGTCTGGAGCGGGCGACCCAGGTTGAGGTCGAGCTTGATGGCGAAACGATCATCCTGCGCCCAGCGATCGTGCTTCGCCGCGAGGATGCAGGGGCCTACACACCAGAGCACCGAGGTCTCCTCTCCCGAGCCCACTCAGACTCCAGTGAGGGCCGGGTTCAGCAGTTGACCGAGGCTGAACTGAAGACCCTCGCCGCCTGATCCAGTGGGCGGCTATCGCTCGCCCGACTTCACCGCCATCTTCTTGGAGATCTTCGCACCCAAGGGCTCCCCCGCCGCAGCGTGGCGGGCCATTCTGGGGGCGCATCGTCCGCCCCGGCAACGAGTGTTCTCCGCCTCACGCTTGAGCGTTTGGAGGCGGACCAAGGGAATGCTCACCGGGTCGCGCCCAATCACCGGCCACCAGTCGAGAGTCACGCCACCAGGCGCTGGCAATGTCATCGGTCCGGTGTAACGAAGTGGGTGATGCGGTGTTTGTCGGCACGTGCAGATGAGCCAGACCGCCAAGCCGCGCTCGGAAGAGGTGGCAAGCGAGGCGCTGACGTTCGAGACCGTGTATCAGCGCCTGGCTGGGCCAGTATACCGGTTCTGCCTCACGCAGGTCGGCGGTCCATCGGCAGCCGAGGAGGTGGCGGCCGATGCATGGGCCGCGGCGTGGACGGCCTTCGAACGCACCCACCCCACCGCCGACGTCGTGGACACTTGGGTGTTCCGGATCGTCAGGAACACGGTCAAGAATCACCTGCGATCGGTGCGGCGCAGACTTCGACTCTGGGTGGCGCTGACTAAAGAGAGGGTGCCGGTCGCTGACGTGGAAGTGAAAGTCATCGAGCGAGCGGCGGCGGCAGCGGCGCTCACCTCACTCCAGACGATGCGCCCCAGGGAGAGAGCGCTGATCGGGCTGCGGGTCTGTAGTGATCTCTCGTTCGCGGAGATCGGCGCAGTGGTGGCCTGCTCGGAGGCTGCCACCAGGGTCGCCACCCACAGGGCCCTCCTCCGACTCCGGGCCCGCATGGAGGGTATGGCATGAATCCAGCCGACGAAGAGCGCAGCCCGTTCGAGTCGAAACTCCGACAGGAGCTCGCGAGTGTGGCCGTGCCCGACTCCTTAAGCAGCCGCATCGCGTCCCGGAGGCGAGGGCGTCACTCCCGGCCGACTTGGAGCTTCACTCTATTGGCCGGGCTCGTGCTGGTCGTCATTGTGGCCACAGCCGCTGTGTATGCCGCGCTCCAACCCCGCCACGGACAGGCACCAGGAGGCACTATCGCCAGAGTGGGTCCCGTCTGCCTGGCGCCGGGATCCGTCCAGCTGATGGCCGTGAGCGGAGCCTCTCTTCGGGATGTCTGGGTGGTCGGGGGGATCTTCGTCGGCCGGAACGGGCCATGGCAGACCCTGGCAGAGCGCTGGACGGGAGCACGGTGGCAAGTAGTACGGACGCCCAACGGCCCCGGGTCCCAGTCCAACATGCTGCTGGGAGTTGCAGTTGTTGGCCAGAGCGACGCATGGACTGTGGGATCTTCCCAGGGCAGATCGGGGGAGCGGCCGCTCATCGAGCACTGGGACGGACGCCACTGGATCGACGTGTCCTCGCCGAGCCTCGGCCTCACTGGTCTCACGGCCTCGGCCAGCCTTACTGCCGTCAGCGCCTCCGGCCCGGCGGACGCGTGGGCTGTTGGGTGGGCAGCCAACGGAGGGGCGGCGCAGCAACCGATCACCGAGCACTGGAACGGTACGAACTGGACCATAGTAGCTTCGCCGCGCCTGCCCATGCCCGATGCCCAGGGGCCAACCGGGGCGGTGCTGGCGGCCATAGACGACATCTCTCTAACCGACGTCTGGGCGGTCGGATACTACACGGGCAACAATCGTAGCCAGGCGTTGATCGAGCACTGGGATGGACAGCGCTGGCTCCAGAGCTCCCCCCCGTCCGTAGAAGAAGGCGTCAACTCCCTGACCGGTGTGGTGGCCTCAGCGCAAGGAAAGCTGTGGGCGACAGGCGCTCCTGAAACGCCCAACCTTCACTACCCTGCGTTGGTTGTTTCACTAGATTCAGGCCACTGGCAGGTGAT
>DAHVDN010000199.1 GCA_027313505.1 Candidatus Dormiibacterota bacterium | reverse complement strand
GCCAGGAGGTCGGTCACCAGCCGACGCATCCGCTCGGCCTCGGCGGCCATGATCGGAAGCGCCCGCTGCACCGCCTGGGGGTCCTGCGCCGCGCCCCGCTGGAGCACCTCCAGGAAGCCCTTGATCGCGGTCAGCGGCGTGCGCAGCTCATGCGAGGCGTCGGCGATGAACCGACGCATCTGCCGGGTGGCCTCCTCGCGCACCGCCACGGTGTGCTCCACCCCCTCAGCCATCTGGTCGAACACCCCCGCCAGCACCCCCACCTCGTCGCCGCCGGGAGACAACCCCGAGCGGGTGGCGAGCTCGCCCCGACCCAGCCGCTCGGCGGCACCGGTGAGCCGCTCCAGCCTCCGCAGGGTGCGGGAGGTGACCCACAGGCCGATCCCCAGGGCGACCAGCAGGACCGCCAGGGCGCCCAGCCCCAGCACCAGGCGGGCGCGGCCCAGCTCCTTCTCCACGGAGGTCGCGGATTGCACCACCTCCACGGCACCGAGGCTGGTGCCCGAGGCGTCGGCGAGGGGGAAGACCATCGCCACGGTCTCGGAGCTGCCCGACCCGAGGAGGGTGGGTTGCCCGGTGGTGTCGAACTGGGCCGCCGCCAGAAGGGAGGAGTTGGGCAGCCGGGGCAGCGAGACCCCGGCCCGCACCGCCGGGTGGGAGGGGCTGCCC
>DAHVDN010000198.1 GCA_027313505.1 Candidatus Dormiibacterota bacterium | reverse complement strand
TAAGGTACATGTACTTGTACGCTAAAAGACTTACCCGGACAACCCCGCCCACCTTCTCCCCCGCGATTATTCTCAACCTAATCCTTTCCATTCTGGGGTAGAAGCAACCACACTTATTACTCACGTAAGTGCTCGCAGAAGTCTGCAATTGAATTTTCTTTCTCCTCCACCATCTACTATACTCGTCCTCCTCCCTTTCTATCCCATCCGCCAGTCCTCTAAATAGCATCTATTAACCACCACCTCATCTTCCCCCACATCACCACAATCTGCCCATCCAGGCACTTCTACCTCCAAAAGATGCCAGCCAAGAAAATCCTCCTCCTCAATGGTCCCAATCTCAACCTCCTCGGAACCCGCGAGCCCCAAATCTACGGCAACACCACCCTCTCCGACGTCGAATCCGCCGCCTCTCTCCAAACCTCCTCCTACTCCCCCGACTGCTCCCTCTCCTTCTTCCAGACAAACTGGGAAGGCGCGCTCATTGACCGCATTCATCTCGCCCGGACCGAAGGCGTAGATGCCATTGTCATAAATCCTGCTGCCTTCACACATTACTCGATAGCCTTGAGTGACGCCCTGCTCGGTGTCGATATCCCGTTTGTGGAGGTGCATATCACGAATGTACATGCGAGGGAGGAATGGAGACATAAGAGCTGGTTGAGTGATAA
>DAHVDN010000197.1:433-680 GCA_027313505.1 Candidatus Dormiibacterota bacterium | reverse complement strand
CGGAACCAACCGCCCAATAGCGGCAACTCCACTGTCTTGCAACACCCTCTCTTTTGATGCAACTGCCCCTGACTGCCTGGGGACGTGCCAACCCCACCACCAGGGATCCCCCGTGACCACTCGGCCACTTCGACCGGAGATGCGCCGATCGCGCCAGCTGAGCCCAGTCTCCTCTCGTTCACGAGCATCATGACCCCCACCACCCTCCGACACCGGGCTCTCTCTTCGGGGTCTCCAACGCCGCGGC
>DAHVDN010000197.1:0-423 GCA_027313505.1 Candidatus Dormiibacterota bacterium | reverse complement strand
CCTGGTTGATCTCTCCATCATCCCAACCAGGTGTCCAAGGAAATCGTGGACCAGGGGACTACGCGCCCATCCGGGCGGACCTTCGGGGTGAACAAGGACATCCGGCTCGCGCCCCGCGCCACCATTGGGTCTCAGCTCGACCGGGTGGTCAGCAGCGGCTGTCGGTCGAAGGAGCAATGACTGGCCTCGCCCAAGCGGGCCAGAGATGGCTGATGGCGGCCCAGCTGGGCCGCCATCAGCACCACCGTCAACTAATTGGGGTAGTGTGCGCCCCCAGGGCGGCCAGGGCCGGGACGAGATTGGCGGCAATTGGCGTTCCCAGCCCCGTCACCGGATCCCATCCGGTGCTCGCGCTGTAGCCAGGAATGGAGGGATCGGTCTGGTTGTTGCCGATCGTGACGTCATTGAAGTACGAGCTGTAGC
>DAHVDN010000196.1 GCA_027313505.1 Candidatus Dormiibacterota bacterium | reverse complement strand
CACCTGGAACTCCGCCCAGGGTTTGCCGCAGCTGATCCAGGACGGCACCACCCTCTACGTGGTGGGACCCGGCGGGTTACCTCTTGAGCAGGTCAGCGGAACCACTGTCCTCTACTACATCCATGGCCGGATGGGGAGCACCCGACTCCTAACCACCTCCACCGGCGCGGTTGCCGCCACCTACACCTACGATCCGTGGGGCAACTTGACATCCGCTCCTTCAGGAGTCACCAACCCATTCCTCTGGCAGGGACAGTACCAGGACCAAGAGTCGGGACTCTACTACCTGCAGGCCAGGTACTACGATCCTATGACCTTCCAGTTCCTGACGCCAGACCCGCTCTCCAGCCTGACGCTCAATCCGTACCAGTACGCGGGCAATAACCCGCTAAACAGCGCTGATCCGAGTGGGGCGTTGGACAGCAACGTCTTCCTACAGTGCTCCAGGAACCCAGGGACCGCACAGTGCGCCGAACTCGCCAACGCAGCCAGTGCCCCTGGTGCCAACTGGCTGTGCCTTCGCAACCCAATAGGCAACAACAATGGCGGCGGGGGCTGCACGACGACTCTGAGCGACAGCCAGGCTCGGACGGACATAGGCATCGCGCTAGGCGTGGCGTCGCTTCCTCTTGGCGTAGGGGCGGCTGCAGGCGCCACGATTGCTGGCATGAGTGAGATTACGTTAACC
>DAHVDN010000195.1 GCA_027313505.1 Candidatus Dormiibacterota bacterium | reverse complement strand
CCCTTCAAGGCCCTGGCGATGTGCGACGAGTACACCCGGGAAAGCGTGGGCGACGCCGTGGCCCGCTCCATCACCGCCGACCACGTCATCCAGGTGCTGGATCGGGCCGTGGCCGAGCGCGGGGCCCCTGAGTTCATCCGCTGTGACAACGGACCGGAGTTCATCGCCTTGGCCATCCGCGACTGGTGCCGGTTCTCCCACACTGGAGCCGCCTACATCGATCCCGGGGCTCCCTGGCAGAACGCCTTTGTGGAGAGCTTCAACGGCAAGGCCCGCGACGAGCTCTTTGCCCGGGAGATCTTCGACTCCCTCCTGGAGGCCCGGGTCCTCTACGCGGACTGGTGCCACGACTACAATCACCACCGTCCGCACCGCTCCTTGGGACTGCAGCCGCCTGCAGCCTACGCGGCCACGCTCACCAACCCGAAACTCTCATGAACGCTGGTACCGCAAACGGGGTACGGTCACCAGGAGCGCATCTCCGCCTTCTATCGGGCCGTGGAGGAGGAGCTCCTGACCCCCGCCAGGCGCTACCTGAAGGGCTTCCGGCAGGGTCTGGTGCTGGGCCTGGCGCTGGCGCTTCTCCTCACCCCCTGGAAGGGGGGGTCGGTGCGGGGACGGGTGGCGGCGATCCGGGGCCGCGTGTGCCGCCGCCGTGGGCGGCGCTGCCGCTGAGCCGCGGTCAGCCC
>DAHVDN010000194.1 GCA_027313505.1 Candidatus Dormiibacterota bacterium | reverse complement strand
CTGCTGAGGCTTCTGCCTAAGCCCGGTGCGGAGCGGGTATATGAGCGGCGGCCCTTTAAGTTTTGGTCGGCGATCGTCGGACTTCACGACGACGCAGTCGCGGTCTCGCGAGGTCGTCGGTGAGGCCTTGCGGGCGCAGTGTGTTCATCCGGTTGGCCCAACGGCCGTTGGGGTTGCTAGCCTGGGGGGCTACCGACCATCTGGCTGTGCGTCGCAGCCCTATTTGGGTAGGCGAGGTCTGGATGGTCACCTCAACAAAGTCCCGGCCCTCAGGATGACCGTGGCAGCCATGCCGCAGGTCCCCGTGTTGAAGAAAGGTCATGGCTGCGACGAGCTGCAGGGGTAGCTGTTGGGGAGGCCTCGAGCAGCGGCAGCGGGCCTGTCGCAGGAACTGAGCGAGAAACTCGGTGGCCTGCTCACGTCCGATCGGACCGAGGGCGCGAAGCAGCTCCGGGAGCTGCTCGACGACCATCGCACCAAGGTGACGACCGCTCTCACCCGCTACCCCGACCCCGAGTCTGCGGCATCGCTGCCGGCGGTCATGGTCAAGGTCTTCACCGAGGCCACGGTGGGGCTGTCCCGCCGGGTGGAAGGACTCCTGAGCGAGGGCGACGAATCCGCGCTCGGCAAGCTGGCCAGCCGCTTCTCCCGTGAGCTGAAGGAGTCCACCAACCAGGTCATCGAGCGCCTTGCGGC
>DAHVDN010000193.1 GCA_027313505.1 Candidatus Dormiibacterota bacterium | reverse complement strand
CGAGTGTCAAGCGCGCGGAACGGGGTCACCGGGGTGTAGAGGCCGGCGTTGCCGTTCGCACTGGTGGACACGTAGCCCTCGAGGTCGGCGACCACCTGCACATCCCCGGCGGAGTTGTAGAAGCTGACCCCGCCCGTGCTGCCCAACTGGACCTCCACGAGGTTGGCCACGGTCTCCCCGGCCACGAAGTTGAGGTTGGAGACGAAGGGAACGGGCTGGCCCTGGGGATAGACCGTGAGATAGCTGGCCGTCGTGGGGTCGGTCACGGTGACGTTGAGCACCACGGCGCTGGCCCCGGTGGAGGGAACCCCGGCGGTCCCCGCGATCCCGATGCTGATGCTCCGGGCCGGCCCCACCGGGCCGAAGACCCCACCGGTGCCGTTGCGGGTGTCGAGCACCCGAACCGGGCTGAGAGGGATGTAGGGCCCACAGGTGCCGGTAGGGGCGCCGTATCCCCCCGGACCTCCCCCGCCGTACCCTCCCCCGGCACAGCTGGCGGCGAGCTGAACGGCGGGCTGGGAGATGGCCCAGGCACCCGCTCCGAGCACGGCGAGCACCGCCACGATCGTCAGGGGCCGCCGGATTCCCGCCCTCGCTAGTGACGCCAGAGGAGAGAGCACTGCATCCTCCTTCGGGGCCGGGACCTGACCGCGCCCGTTCCCTAGATTCAGCTTTGCTAGGAGGGTAGCACGGAACC
>DAHVDN010000192.1 GCA_027313505.1 Candidatus Dormiibacterota bacterium | reverse complement strand
GGCGAGCTGGCTTCAGCGGATCCCGTGATCCGCAGATGGAAGAGCGCTACGTCTGGGGCGACGTCTCCCGCTTACTTCCCCTGGGGGCCCAGAACCCGATCCGGTACGTGGCCCCAAGCCGCACGGCGCCCTCTGGCGTGGCGGTCGATGAAGGCGATGTGGCTGGCCGGTGACCATCCAACTGCCTCGACTCGTGCTCGCTCCCAGTCGAGGTTACCGCGCATCCCCCGCCCAATTGGCTTGACCACAATTTTGACCACAGCGCCGACGGCCAACCACGGTCAGATGCAAACGTCGGCAACCACGTCGAGTTCCTGGCACACGCCGATGGACGCTCACGAACCCGCCGCGTGCATCTGAAAAACCCGGTGTCGGCGGTTCGATCCCGCCCCTCGGCACCAGTTCTTGATCTCAGAATGGCCTAATCTAGTCCTCTTCGACGAGCACAGGGCCGCCTGCTACCCCTACCCGCGTCCGTCTCCACCCGTCGCCGCAACTATTCAGGAGCTCGGGTTCAGCGCGGGGCTGACCACAGCTAGGCGAATGTAGGAACGCACCCTAACCTGCCGCAGACGGCCCCCCAATCGTTCCTGAGGTCCTGACCCGCACGCCATCGCGCTGAGGTCGCCCGCTGGCTTGCCACGCCGGATCGACATCGAGACCGGGAGGACCGTATTCGAACGCAAACGTGAACGGA
>DAHVDN010000191.1 GCA_027313505.1 Candidatus Dormiibacterota bacterium | reverse complement strand
CGACCCGGCCGCGCTGGCGATGATCGACGAGCAGCTGCCCCGGTCGTCGGCGGAGATGACCGCGCAGACGATCGCCGCGCTCGCCGGCCCGGCCCCGGACCACGCCGCGCTCATCCGCGCCAGCGCGGCGCTGGCCGTCGCGAAGGCGGCCACGCTCGCCGCGCTCGACCTCGGCGACGGCAGGATGACGGTGGCCGATCGCGGCGAGGTGCTCGCCGTCGCGCTGGGAACATTGAAAGAATTATTCAGAACGATCTCGTGGCGCCTCCCGAAGGGACATGCCAGTGGCCGATTTCGTCGGGGCCGTCGATCAGGGCACCACGAGCACGCGGTTCATGATCTTCGACCACGGGGGCAACGAGGTCGGCAGGCACCAGCTCGAGCACGAGCAGATCCTGCCCAGGCCGGGCTGGGTGGAGCACGATCCGCTGGAGGTGTGGGAGCGCACCAGGACCGTGATCGCGGCGGCGCTGAACGCGGCTGGCCTGACGGCGCGCGACCTGGCCGCGCTCGGCATCACCAACCAGCGGGAGACGACCGTGGTGTGGAACCGCCGCACCGGCGTCCCGTACGCCAACGCGATCGTCTGGCAGGACACCAGGACCGACCGGATCGCCGCGGCGCTGGAAAAGAGCGGCGGCGGCGAGGTGATCAGGCGCAAGGCCGGCCTGCCGCCCGCGACGTACTTCTCCGCCGGGAAGCTG
>DAHVDN010000190.1 GCA_027313505.1 Candidatus Dormiibacterota bacterium | reverse complement strand
CTCACGGCGCACATGCAGACCGGGCAGGCGGTGGTGGTGGACGCCCGCCAGGCCCGCGCGTGGGTCCCTATCGAGGCCGAGCGCCAGTCGATTGGCTTCCGGGCTTGGCCTGGTGGCCCGGCGGGGACCGGATTCCAGCGGCAACCGGGGAGAGGCGTTCCCAATCCAGCGGCCGGGCGGGCGGTCACCTCCTTGGGCCGTCGCGGTGGGCCCTGAGATGTGCGGCACCCCAGTGGTCCGACCTGACGAAATTGTTACAAGGGGTCCCGGTATCACGCGCGCACGTATACCGCTGCCCATTGACCCACCCCGGGGCCGCTGGAGGCGTTTGACGCGAAGCTTGAGGTATGGCAGGCTAGGTGGGCCATGTCGACGCCCACTGAATGCCGGGTCCCGGCCACCTCACCGAAAGTGGTCCGAGTCCACCTGCAGATGGTGGGGGACGTCGATGGCGGTGGAACCAGCCACCAGACAGGGGGTAGTTGCCTGGCGTAGCCAGCGGCCTCCCGATTGGGGCTGTGGCGGCGCTGATGGCATTGCCTGACGGCAACCCCTACCGGGCGGTGGCGGAGCGGTCGTACCGTCCCAAGCTGGCCACTGACGATGCGCAGTGGGAGCTGGCGCTGCCACTGTTCGTCGAGATCTTGGCCGCTGATCCGCGGCGGACCAGCGACTCCAAGCGCCTCCTCGATGGCAGGAGGTGCAC
>DAHVDN010000018.1 GCA_027313505.1 Candidatus Dormiibacterota bacterium | reverse complement strand
TGCGCCTTGGTGAGCCGTTCAGCCCAAGATCATTACCCTGTGCATCGGGCGCGGGCTCGCCCTACTTTCCATCTTTTGAGGGCCTTCCATGGACTTGGTTCGTTCGCGCTCAGGGAGTTTTGCCATTGGGTCCTGGGACGCTATGGCAGCACCTTGACGATTCGTCCAACTCCAGCCGTCGGTCACCATCGGCAACCATCCATCTGAGTCGGGTCCGTAGCAATCCTTCAAGACCAGGCGTGGTCACCGTCGGCGTGGCGGCGCTTCGGTACGTGACCGCAAAGCTCACCGCGCCTGGGAACGGCTACTGCGCGAAGGCTAGCCCCCGTTGGGCCAGGAGGAAGGGGCTCCTACCTCGACCTCCATTCTGGACACGCGAGGCATCCGGCCACCTGAGCTCCGGATGCTTCAGAGCTGCCCGGGAGAAGCCACTCGGTCGAGGCCATCTTGGATCACCCGGTAGCACTCGCAGGAGGTCTGTTCGAGACCGGGGCGATCAACGATTTCGATGTGCCCGCGCCGATATTTGATCAGGCCCGCCTTTTGAAGGATCCCGGCGGAAAGGGTCACCGTCGCACGTCGCGACCCCAGCATTTGCGCAAGGAACTCCTGAGTGATCAAAAATCGGTCAGTACCAACTCGATCGTGACTCATAAGCAGCCAGCGACTAAGCCGCTCCTCATTCGAGTGAAGTCGATTGCATGCGGCCGCCTGGGAGATCTGGCCGAAGAGCGCCTGGACGTAGTTTTGAACCAGCTGGGCAACCGACGGCCGCCGCTCCATCTCGTGTAGAAAAGCGCCGGTCTCCATGGTCAAACACCTCCCGGCCACCTGGGAGATCGCTCGAACTGCAAGACTTCCGCCGAGGACCACCGGCACCCCGACCAGCCCCTCATTTCCGACAGTGGCCACCTCAACAATGGCCCCATCCTCCAGCGGGGTGACCAAGGAGATCACCCCATCCAGCGGGAAGTAGACCGCGTCCACCACTTGGCCAGGTTCAAACAGGACGGTCTTGACGTTCAGGAAGGCGGGGCTGAGCTTCAAGAGCAGCGCCTCGCGATCAACCTGCGGGAGATACGCTAGGAGATGGTTCTCAGTACCAGCCTGCCCGTTGGACGCAAGAGCCACAATTCAGTCTCCGAAAGCCATTCGCATCGCCACCAAGAGCTGGTCCGCACTCCGGGGGTTGGACCAGCCCTTCTCTCGCGGACATTTTAGTCGTAAGTGATGGAAGGTGACAACAGTGGGATGGCCCGCTACCTCCCGTCCCGAGCCGGCGTTGACGGAGGGCCAGCCCTGTGGCACTGTCGGAGATTGCGTTTGCTCCTGCTAGTCCCGTATTGCGCCACGCCACCGAGACGTCGAAGTGAGGCCGGGTCCCCGACCGAGACAACCGTCGCGACCAACGGTGTGGTCTCTCCAGAGGTCGAGTTTTTTCTTGTCGAGAGCCAAATAGCCGCCGTCATTCACGCCGGCGGCAGCCAGTGGGACATCGCAACGTCAGATCGCCGCCTCCCGTTGCCTCCCCCTAGGGGTCTGTCGATGCGAGCCTTCGCCATTGCTCTGGCCATAAGCGAGTCTGCCTCCACCGCGACTACGGACCGCCTATTCAACGCCGTGAAGGCCGAGCGAACTTGCAATCCCCAACCGGGTTGGGCTCCCGCCGACCGCAAACGGGGCCGTCGCTCCTCACCCCGAGGTCCGAGCTGCGCGACTGGGCGCCGTCGGTCAACCTTAAGGAGAGCCTTCCGCTGAACGCCTGAGCTACCTGGCGCAATCCGCTGGAGAATCGGCCCCGCAGCGTCAACAATCGCCTGATAACGGCTGGATCCGGAACCTCGCTGAGCGTGAAGAAGTCCAATCTGCGACCATCCGCGAGACCATTTTTGGAGGCGTGATCGATCCTCGGTGTGGGCCTCAAGTCAGCTGTTGACGACCACGGCAGCAACCGACTCACCGAACATCCGCCAGCACTCGGGCGGCCCGCATGGGACGGTCCAGGTGGTGCTCCAGATGAGCAATCAGGATCGCCTCCAGCTCGTCGCGCAAGGTGGGTGTCCAGCGCAGCCTGACCACGGTCGCCTCATCAGCAACGGACATTCGTCTCAGCACCCTTAAGGTGGCGGCGCTGCAGGGCAGCGCGGCCACCCTCCCCATGCATCGGCCTTGGACGACACCACCCAGGGACGGCAGGAACTCGCCGTTGTCGTTTCCCAACGCCTCGCCACAGCCCATGCACGAGTTGAGATCCGGTTGATACCCTCCGGCCACGGCAAGCGCAAAGGCGGCGAGCGCCAGCGCCAGCCGGGGATCCGCCGCAGCGCTCGCTAGTCGGGCTGAGGCTTCAGCGAGGATCTCATAGACTCGTGGCTCCGGGCGACCCTCCTCGACTGTGGCGTCGACCAGTTCCGCGAGGACGCCAGCGCAGGCCAGCCTGACCAACTCTGCCGGGGCGCTCCCGACCTCCATCGGACGCGCCTGAGCCAGGGTCGCCATGTTCCTGCCAGGAATCAGCATCAGCTGTGATCTTGCCAGCAGGTCCAGCCCCGCCTGGTTGTGGGCCTTGGCCCTCCGAACGCCCCTGGCCAGGACGCTGATCTTGCCGTGGTCCCTGGTTAGAACCACCAGGATTCGATCGGCATCGCCGTAGGTTCGGCGCCGCAGCACAATCCCCTCGTCAGTGAAACCGGTGGGCAAATGCGTCAGGCAGTCGCAGTCGACGATGGAGTGGTGAGAGGGCCCGCGTTGGTGCCATCCTCGGGGTCGATCTGGAAGGGCGTGTCCCTTGTCAGACGCACCGATTGGATCGCCTGACGATCGATCGACTCGACGGTGATGGTGACGCCATCGCCGGCGTCCACCCGATCTCCTATCGAGGGAATTCTGCCAAGCAGGGAGTAGACCAGCCCACCCACCGAGTCAAAGTCCTCGCCCTCCAAGCGCAGGTGCAGCACTTCGTTGACGTCGTCCAGGCTGGCAGATCCAGACAGCACCGCTTCGACCGGGGATAACATCTGAATCTCCTCCTGCTCAGCGAGATCGTACTCATCTCGGATAGGCCCGACGATCTCCTCGAGGACATCCTCAATGGTTACCAGGCCCGCCGTCCCACCATATTCGTCGACGACCACGACGAGATGGACTTTGGCACGTTGCATCTCCTGGAGGAGCTCCCCCAGCCGCTTCGCCTCGGGGACAAAAGTGGCAGGGCGCGCCAGCGCCCCAACCCCATCCGGGGAGGGGCCAGGGCCCCGTGCTCTAAGCAGGTCCTTGGCGTAGACCACTCCAATGATGTTGTCTATCGTGTCGTCATAAACCGGAATCCGGCTGTGTCCATGGTCCAACACCACCTGCACCGCCTCGTCAAGAGAGGCGCCCCTGGTCAGCGCCACCATTTGGACTCGGGGGACCATGACCTCGCGAACCGGCTTGTCCGTCATCTCCAATACTCCGTGGATCATCTCCCGCTCCTCCTCCTCCACCACGCCCTCGTCAGAGCTGGCCGAGACCAGAGCCTTCAGCTCCTCCTCGGTGAGGAAGGGAGTGCGACGGCCGCCTTCGCCTGGTAGCAACCGGGTGATGCCCGACGTAATCCAGGTCAGAACCGTGACCAGAGGGCCGAGCACTCTGGTGGCGAAGGAGACCGGCGGGGCCACGATGCGGGCCACCTCCTCATTGTGCTGTAGGGCATAGGCTTTCGGACCAATCTCGCAGAAGAGCAACACCAGGCCGGCCAGGGCAAGCGCTGACCAGAAAGCAGCCCCAGTCCCAAATCGCTGTGCGGCCAGCAGGGTGGCCGACGAAGAGGCGAGTACCAGAGCGATGGTGTTGGCCACCAAGATCGCACCCAGGTAGCCCCCGGGATTGGAGTGCAGCTTCTCGATCTGAATGGCCCGCGGATCTCCCTCCTCGGCCCGGGCCTTCACTCGAAGCCGACTGACGGAGGTGAGGGAGGTCTCCGCGGTTGCCGAGAGAGCGGCCACCACGAGAGCCACGGCCAGAACCGCGATCAGCCAAGGGGTCATCGCTGTGCCGGGACGCTCGCCGCCCTAGGTGGAACCAGAACACCGCTACCCGTGAGCGCATCCGATCCCATGCGATTAGCGCATGCCTGCCGGCAATCCTCCTGCGCCGAGTCCGGAATGGAACTGCGTCTTCGACCGGCGGGTGAGCCAGGACCCATCTTCAGCTGGAGTTTAGCAGCCGCGCGGGATCACCGAAACAGCGCTGAGACAGATCTCCCCTCGTGCACGCGAACGATTGCCTCCGCGATCAAGGGCGCAACCGAGACTTGAGTCACCTTTGGATTGCGAGCGGCCTCCGCCGAGAGCGGGATGGTGTCGGTCACCACTACTTCGTCAACGAAGGCGTCGGTGAGCCGTTGCAGGGAGCCGTTGCTCAGAACTCCGTGGGTGGCGAGCACGTCGACCGACTTGGCGCCCTCGTCCTTGAGCGCCTGAGCGGCGCCCACCAAGGTGGATGCGGTGGAGATCAGATCATCCACCACGACGCAGTTGCTGTCTTTCACGTCACCGATGACGTTCAATACCTCTATATCATCGTCGCGCGGACGACGCTTGTCGATGATCGCAAGGGGGGATTCGAGCAGCCGAGCTATCGCCCTCGCGCGAGCTGTCCCACCGACGTCTGGGGAGACCACCACGATCGGCTGCCGACCGTGGCGGGAGCGGATGTGTGCGGCAAGGATCTTGCTGGCTGTCAGGGCATCGACCGGAATGTCGAAGAACCCCTGAATTGCCTCGGCGTGAAGGTCGAGGACTATCATCCGTTCCGCCCCTGCGACCTGAAGAAAGTTGGCCATCAACTTGGCGGAGATTGGGTCCCTGGCCCGGGTCTTTTTCTCCTTGCGCTGGTATCCGTAGTAAGGCAGGACGGCGTTGATCCGGGCGGCACTGGCGCGTCGCAGGGCGTCCAGGATCACGAAGAGCTCCAGGTAGTTGTCGTTTACTGGTGGACAGGTGGGCTGAATCACAAAGACGTCGTGGCCCCGCACCGACTCCCCGATCCTCACGTCGAACTCCCCATCCGCAAAGCGGGTGATCTCCATCGGCGCCAAGGCGACCCCCACCTCCTCGGAGATGCGGCGCCCAAGCTCAGGGTTGGCTGTCCCGCAGAGCAGCATCAGCGGCCCATCGGCTCCTCTCACAGCTCCTCCTCTGCTGCAACTTCCGCAACCGGCCGCGAATTGGGACGCCGGCGGGCAACCCATCCTTCCAGGTTCTTCTGAGCGGACCTCGAGACCGCCAGCGCCCCTTCTGGAACGTTTGACGTCAGGACCGACCCAGCGGCGGTGTAGGCACCACGGCCCACCAGGATCGGAGCGACCAAGATGGTATCGCTACCCAGGCGCACTCCATCCTCAATCACGGTGCGCTGCTTGGTCTGACCATCCCAGTTGGCGGTTATGGTGCCAGCCCCTACGTTCACGTCCTCTCCAAGCTCAGCGTCCCCAACGTAACTAAGATGCGGCACCTGGCTGCCAGCTCCGATGTGACTGCGAACGACCTCTGTGAAGGTACCCAGGTGGCTACGGGGACCCAAAACGCTTCCGGCCCTAACCCGGTTGAAGGGACCCACCTGCACCCCTTGCTCAAGCTTACAAGCACGAAGACTGGAGCGACCAATCTTCGAGCCGGCGCCTACTTGGCAACTGTCCAACTCTGCGAAGGGCCCGAGCTCACAGTCAGCCCCTATCACCGTCCTCCCTCTGATCACTGTTCCGGGGTGGATCACGGTGTCCTGCCCCACCTCGACGTCACAATCCACCCAGGTGGAGATGGGGTCGATCACGGTCACCCCTGAAAGCATCAGCTTCTTCAGGGTGCGCTCCCGCATGGCGGCTTCAGCCACGGCCAGTTGGCTCCGATCATTGACCTGCAGGCACTCCAGCGCATCGGTGGCCAGCACCAGCTCCGCTCCCCCCGCCATCCTCTCGGGCGCCCAGCTCAAATAGAGCTCACCTTGGTTGTTGTCCGGGGGGACGGACTCCAGCGCCGCCCACATCTGGGGCAGCCTGAACACGTAAACCCCGCAGTTGACCTCGTACTCATCAGGCCTGCCAGCCTCATCGGCGGCTTCGACAATCCTCGCCAACCGCCCCCGCCCGTCCCTCACCACGCGGCCAAACGAACTACCGTCAGCCACCCGTGCCACCAGCAGCGCAGCACCGGCTAGCGAGTGCTCGAAGACATCCCTGACCCGGATCAGACTTGGAGACGAGAGCAAGGGCATGTCACCGGCTAGGACCAGCGCGGCTGCACTCCCCGCGAGAGCTGTTCGAGCGGACAGCAGCGCATCCCCGGTGCCTCGGGGCGTCTCTTGAAAAACCAGCTCCGCCCTTCCGCCCAAATACCGTTGGAGCTCGAGGTCGTCTGGCGAAACCACAACCACGGGCTGCTCGTCCACAACCGCCGAGACCGCACGCATCAAATGTTCGATCATCGGCAGGCCGCCAACCGGGTGCAGAACCTTCGAGCGTCGGGAGACCATGCGCTTCCCGCGCCCGGCCGCCAGAATCACGGCGCGAACAGTGCCCTCAGCCAATCTCCACCTCTCGGTCGGCCGGGCTCGACCCAGCGGAACCGGAGTATATCAATGGCCGCAGGCTCGGCCATTCAACTCGTTCTCAGCTGTCGCCGCCGCCCCGGCTCTCGCGCTCGAGCCGGTAGTGCTCCCGCCAGATGAGCCGCGGCAGACCGAGCCACCGCGGCAGGTCACGAAGTCCCGGGATGAAGGGCACCATCAACAACAAGGTGGAGAGGAAGCCCATGACCAGGACCACCAAGAGATCGGCGTTCTGAGCGCCTGAGAACGGTGGGATCTGGTACCAGAAGGTGTAAAGCCAGAGCCAGGACTGTCCAGGATAACTCCCGGTCTCGTTCATCATCCCCCACTGGGAGCCCGAGAGCTTCTGAGCAGCGGCCAGCCCGGGAAAGTAGCTGCCGTCTCCCAGGAGCAGCAGTGGCCCGGTGTAGTTGGTGTCGTAGAACTGGCCACTATGCATCAGAAGGGAGTCCATGGCCCCGGAGCGGGCATCCGAGAGCAGGTTCTGCATGAGCACGTTCATCGGTCCGTATGCCCCGGCGGCGACTACCACCAGCGGTCCGGATACCCGGGCATGCTGGAGGGCGGTGGAATAGGCGGTGAGCCAGCCGTGTCGCTCAGCTGGCGGGGCTGACTCGTATCTGCTGAGCGCCCGGGCCAGGGCTGGACGGCCGATGCTGTCCAGCTGCAAAGGAGCAAGGACATCGGCTCGGGCCGCGTTCACGGGTTGGTGGACCCCCGCCCACAGCTGCGGGGCCAGTGGTCCCAGAGTCTGCACGGAGGCCCCAGTGTCAGCAGGATCGGCCCCGTCGGCGTCAACGTTGTAGGGGGGCCCATAGTCGGCGCTGATGGTCGTCCCTTGGAGCTCTCCGGTGGCGGTCTGCATGAAGTCGAGCGGTTGGGCGTGGGACCAGCTCTGCACCGTCACCGGAGGGACATCCGGGGAGGACATGATCAGCGCCAGGACCAGGACCACCACCAGCATGACCGCCAGGACTATGGAGATCTCCTTGACCAGGTCATAAGGCGAGGTGGGGACGCCCCGGTAGTAGTCCGCCTGAGACGGCCGAAGCTGTCGCCTCATCAAACCGACCCTTCGGGGGGCTTGACGACACCGCGCATGCGGACCAAGACCACGTGGAACACCACGAGCGCCGTGACGAGCAGGGGGAACAGGACGATATGGAGGCCATACATCTGCCCGAAGTTGAGGACATTGAAGAATGCCCCAGCCCCGGTCGAGTTAACCCCATCCTTGGCATTCACGGCGATCCACTGGGCGTCAAAGTTCTGCTGGGAGATGTAGCCAGTGAAGGCTGTAACGATGCTGATCAGGAAGATGACGACCCCCACCATCCAGGTCGCCGCCCGACCGTCCCTCCACCCCTGCGCGAAGTATTGTCCCCAAAGATGAAGGACCATGAAGATGAAGAACATCTGGACAGACCAGAAGTGGATGCTGTTCATGAAGTGACCCTGGGGCGAGACGTGCCACCACTGCGGCCCGAAGAAGGCCAGCACCACCCCGCTGATCACCACCAGAATGAGGGAGGCTATGGCAACGACCCCGAAGATGTAGACCCAGGAGCCGACGTAGGCCGGTTCATGATCTGGAAGGAGATGCTCGATCGGCAGCTCCCGCTGGATCAGCCGTCGCAGAAACAGGGTCCAGCTCCGGGAGCCCACCTGTCCCGCCGGATCGGTGCCCGGAAGTGATTCAGGGTTCACGCTTCTGGTCCTGATAGCTACGCCTCCGCCGTGCCCGACCAGGGAACGGCAAGAAGAGCGCGGCGACGAAGAGGATGATCATGAAGATGATCACTCCCAGGTTGGGCAGCGAGATGAGGATGAAGCCCCAGTGAACGTAGGGGGCCGGCTGGTTCAAGTCCCTGACCTCACAACTACATCCGAGCCGCCGAGCGGCGGACACCGTTGAACCGATTCTAGGCCCGCCCAGACTCGAACACACCGTGGGAATCACCCGGTACACCCGGGAGAAATCTGGCTGGCGGGCGCGCTCACCGGCAGCTTGGCTATCCTGCAGTCATGAGTTCCTCTGAGGCCACCTCCGGAGTCCAGGTTGAACGACCGCTGTCTGGAGTGCTGCTTCTCACCCTGGATAGACCGGATCAGCGCAACGCTCTCACCAGTG
Source organism: Candidatus Dormiibacterota bacterium (assembly GCA_027313505.1). GTDB lineage: Bacteria > Chloroflexota > Dormibacteria > Aeolococcales > Bog-877 > AG-12. The sequence continues at coordinate 42,300 of DAHVDN010000018.1, read as the reverse complement.
AGCTGGCCACCGAGCTTCGAGAGCAACTTCGCTGCGCACGTTCGGATCCGACGGTCAGAGTGGTGGTTGTCACCGGCAAGGGATCTGCCTTCTGCGCCGGAGCCGACCTCGGAGCACTGACCGCCGGGGCGCCAACGCCAGCGGACCGACGGGCCCTGCTCTCCGAGTATTACCGGGCGTTTCTGGACCTCAGGGACCTCCCTGTCCCCACGATCGCCGCGATCAACGGGCCGGCGGTCGGCGCCGGCTTGAATCTCGCTTTGTGCTGTGACCTGCGCCTTATGGCGGAGAGCGCCCGGCTGGCCGCTCCCTTCCTGAGACTCGGGATCCACCCAGGTGGAGGCGGGACATGGCTACTGACCAGGATCGCGGGCACGGCGGCTGCCCGTGAGATCTTGCTCCTGGGAAGGCAGCTCAGCTCCCAAAGGGCCGTGGAGCTCGGGCTGGCAACGGCGGTGGTCACCGCGGAGGATCTGCGTGAGACGGCGCTGGGGTGGGGAGCGGAGATCGCGGCCCTTCCCGGAGCCGTGGTGCGGGACCTGAAGCGCACCCTAAACCTCGCGGAAGCAGGCGCCAGCTTCGAGGCCACCCTCGCTTTCGAAGGCGCGGCCCAAGGAGAGTCCATGGGGTCCGACGATGCCAAGGAGGGATGGGCGGCCTTCAGGGAGAGGCGACCACCGCACTTTCAAGACCGCTGACCTCCGCGACCGAGCCATCATCAGCTGCCTGAGACGAGGGACACCAGCTCCTGAAGATGCACGCTGGGCAACGTGGCCTCCGGGCGATGCACACGACCCGTCCATGGGCGATCAACCGGAGGCTGAGGTTTGTCCAATCGGAGGAGGGCACCATTCGGCAGACATCCCTCTCGACCTTCACCGGGTCTCTGGTCTTGACGATCCCGAGCAGGTTGGTGAGCCGGCCAACATGAGTGTCGACCGGGAAACCGGGGATGCCAAAGGCGACTCCCAAGATCACGTTGGCGGTTTTGCGGCCGACCCCTGGGATGGTGATCAACTCCTCCATGGTCCTCGGGACCTCCCCATCGAAATCCTCGACCAAAACCTTGCCCATCCCGATGAGTGATCGGGTCTTTGCCCGGAAGAAGCCGGTCGCATGGATGAGTGCCTCGATCTCGGCAGGCTTGGCGTCGGCATAGTCAGCGGCAGATTTCATCTGCGCAAACACAACGGGCGTGACCTGGTTAACCCTGGCGTCGGTCGTCTGTGCCGACAGGATCGTGGCCACCAGCAGCTCTAGCGGGTTCGAATGCACCAGAGCACAGCTGGCCGGGTAGGCCGCCTTAAGCCCGCTGACCGCGGCGAGAGCACGCTGTCTTGGGGTGTGGGGCTGATCGGCGCGCACTCTCGTCATCTCTTCCATCTTCGGACATCGCGACAGCTGCCTCCCACGGCCCGGTATCCTGACACCATGCGAGTACGGCATCGCCAAATCCCATCGGTTGGCCATCACGCACCGAGATGGGCCACCGGCTTGCTTGTGTTGTTCGCCGCCGCCCTGCTCTCAGGCTGTGGTGCCTTCGGTGACCTGGGCCAACCCACTTCGGCTCACATCCTCACCGCCCCGGGACAGAATGTCCAGCAGGCCAACAGCAAACTGGCAATCCAGGTCCTGCCCAAAGCCCCCGCCAACCCCGCTTACACCGTGATCATCTACCACAACGTGAACACTGTGGGCGAGTTCGTTCCGGAGAATCTGACAGTACCGGTTGGGTCGGTCGTGGAATGGGTCTGGACCGATGAGTTCGATCAGCACAACGTCTGGTGGGTGGATCAGGAGCTGGTCAACTCCCCCACCAAAGGGGCGGGGTTCAAGTGGGCGGTGAAGTTCCTGGCGCCTGGGACCTACGACTACTACTGCACCCTTCATCCGGGAATGCTGGGCCGTGTGGTTGTCACCAGCTAGGGGCCTGCGGCGGCGCTCCCTGCTCGGAGCAGCGGCGGTTCTGATCGGGGGCGGTCTGGTCAGCGCTTGTGCCGCGCCAACGGCAGCGCCGCGGCTCGCGCTGCAGGGCTTTCTCGCCGACGTTCAGGCCCACTCGGTGGTGTACGCCTATACGCTGCTGACCAACTCGGCCGAGGCCCAGACCTCATTTGTCCCGTTTTTCAACGGAGTGAAAGCCACCAAAGCGACATTTAAGGTTTTGGGTGTGAGGATGATCGATTCCGCCCAGGCTGACGCCACCGTCGCGGTCACCGCTCCCGGTCACGGCACCACCTACATTCATGTGCAAATGGTCGAAGAGGGCAATGCCGGTGACTGGCTCGTCAACGCTCCCTTCGTGACCCAGGGAGCAGCGGCCATCCGGCTGTTCCAATAGCTGTGCCAGCGTCGGCTGGGAGCGACTAGCCGACTAGTTCCGGCAAACCCGCCGGACGCAGCGCTGGTCGGCCCCTGACCGGTGCCCGAGGTCCTAGCAGCCCACCCCAACAGCCTTCCACCGACAGCGTCCGGCGTGTGCACACAGTTGTGCCCTGCCGGGACAGCCTAGATGGGACCCGGGACCCTCGTTGGATCGCCAGCGGGCGCCGCTGCCGCGACGCGCAGGGCCGCTCCGGTCCTATCCAGGAAATCCTTGATTGTCGCTTCGGCGAAACGATGGAGGGCAATCCGGTCGACGGTCTGACCGATAGCTCCCAAAGGGGGCCGGTAGTTGACGCTGATCACCAGCTGGGTGCACCGTCTCCCGAGGGCGCCCAACTCCAGCTCGCCGTCAAATGCTGGGAACAGCACATGTGGCCCGGTGGCTAACCATGTCAGGGGCAATACCATCCGCCCGGGGGTCCGAATGGGAGCGCGCAGGCACATCTCAACATGCTTTCCAACTCGATAGCGGCCCAGGTCGAATCCGACTTCAGCCAACAGGAGCTCTCCCCGACGAGTGGCCCTGGTCGCCAGACTGGGGAGCCAGTCCTCGGGATGATCAATGAGCCGCGCTTCTATGACCTCAAAAGCTGCTGGCAGTTCGCAGTAATAGCGGAGAAACACCTCAACTGACTCCGTCCGGCAGGATTTGGCAGTCGCCACCGCCAAATCCCGCGTCAGCGATCCCCGCCGCGGCCCCAACCTCCAGTCTCTTGCTTGCTTCGCCAACCCGCTCTGCCCGGGGCCGCACAGCCACCAGTGTGGCTGGAGGTGGTCCACTCGTCCCCGGTTTGTCGCGGGAAGTTCGATTCTCTCCATCGCCCTGGACCGGATGCGCGACCCGCCCGTTTGGGAGACGGGCGGGCCCAACTGGTAGCAAAGCGCGCACCTTGGTCCCGTGCCCGGGGGAAGACTCGACCTCAAGACGCCCATTCGAAAGCAGGGCGCGCTCCTGCATTCCGCGGAGCCCAAGTCCTGGCACCAGGGAGGTGCGGTCGAAGCCACTCCCGTCATCCTGGATCTTCATCCGCACCGTCCGCTTGGACACGGCAACCTCGACCTTCACGTGCAGGGCATTGGCATGACGCTCGACATTGCGGAGGGCCTCCTGCACGATCCGATAAATGTCGGTCCTACGATCCCAACCGAGATCAGCGTCACTCCCGATGACCTGCAGTCTGATCTCTGCCGGCGAACGCTCGGCGAAGCCCGCCACCAGCTGGCGCAGGGACGCTCCGAGGCCCAGATCGTCGAGGACCGGTGGTCTCAGGCCATCGGCCAATTGACGAAGCTGCAGAACAACCGCCACCAGCGCCTCACGAATGGCGCCGATGTCGTGGCTCTGTGACGACGGAAGATCCTCGTTATCTGCGATCGCCTCCAGCCGACGCAACAAATAGATCAGGGTCTGCAACGGCTCATCATGAATGTCCTGCCCGATCCGGCGACGTTCTTCCTCCTGAACGTGGACCACTTCGAGGGCGTACGACTCGGTCAACCGTCGGCGCTCGGTGTCCTCGGTCACATCTTGGAGGATGATCTGCAAGAGAGGGTCGCCTCCGCTGTCGGTGACCAGAGTTGAGATCGGACGGAGGATCCGTGTGTCGCCCTGCGGACCAACTACGGGAAGCAGCTTCGGAGGAGTCTGGGCCAGGAGGCGCCGAGCGACGGCCGACCCAACCAGCTCGCCGAGCTGGCGTCGACCCAAGCGCGGTCCGAACAGCGCCTTCGCAGCCGGGTTTGCCTCACGCAAGAAGCCGGAGCTGTCGGCGACCAGAGTCGGGGCCTTGCTCGCCTCGAAGAGCGCCCGGAAGCGCGCCTCGGCTGCGCGGTGCGCCCTGATAGCCTCGTCGGCGAGGCGCTTTGCCAGCAACTCCCGCTCGACTCGCTGCCCAACCGCCACCGCCACAATGCAGGTCAACGCCAGCAGCGTCACATCCCCCCAGAGATCGCCATGGGTATCAACCACGAACAAGTCAGGGACCATCAGCAGCGATCCCCATGCCGCGCTGGCGCAGGCACCCCCAAGCCCGAACTTAAGTGCGGCATAGATGACCGGCAACACAAAGAGCCCCACGGTGGGGTAATCGGGGATTCCTGTGGGACGCCACCCGGGGTGGAGGTCCAAAAGAAGGTGGCCAAGGACCAGGGTCAGGATGAGCAGCTGAATGGCCCAGAACCGACGGTCCCTAACGGGGGGATGGAGCACCTGACCGATGGTCACGGCCAAGCTCGAGGAAACGGGCCGATTTCGCCCCATTCGCATGCTCGGACTCGGCGATCCGGCCACTGTCTCGGTCACATGCTCTGATCGATCCGGGGTCGGCATGTCTCCAGCACCGCCTTCGCCGCTTCCCTACCCTGCGCCATCGCACCTACGACGGTCGACGGGCCCACCAGCGCATCCCCCACCACCCAGATACGATCGCCCCTTTGGAGCTGTGCCTCCTCGAGCCCCACTGCCGCCTGTTGGCGCCAAAGCCAGGTCCACCAGTTCTTCCGGGAGGGCCGGCCGCCAAGGCGCCTGCGCCGCAGGATACGCCCCCAGCCCGCGCCCTGTGTCGGCGACTCCGCCACCGCCAAAGTTACCTCCCGAGCCAGCGCCTGGGACCCGATGGCCCCGCCCGCCAATATGCCGCTGGCCAGCCATCGGCGTGGTGGTATGGCATGCCGGAGGTCGACCGGCGGGAGGGGCAGCTCGACAACACCGCCACCCACATCCTTGGCAATTCGATATCCCAGCGCGAACACCACTCGGTTGACCGAAATATGCTCCGACCCTCCGGGTAGGACCTGGGGCCGGTCTCCGACACGGCGCTGCCGAGTCCGCTGGAGAACCGCGGAAGATACCCCAATCGAGTCCCCGTCAAGCCGCTGTACTGTGGTGCAGAATCGAACGTCGACGCCCTCCCCCCTTGCCTCCGCGAGCTCGTCCGGCCGAACCCTGGTGAACCGCTCATCCATCCACTCGACAGCGATCGCCTCAGCTCCCAGCCGCCGCACCGTACGGGCCACGTCCATGGCCGTGTTGCCGCCGCCGATGACCAGGACTCTGGCACCGGCCCCGATCTCAGGCAGGAGCTCCCCAGCCAGCAGCGCACCCTTAGCCCGGTCGAGAAAGGCTGTGGCATCCTCGGTGCCTGGGAGATCGGTACCGGGAATCGGCGGCACGATCGGCACGGTAGCTCCCTGGGCCAATATCACCGCGTCGTTTTCGGCAAGCAACGCCTCAAGAGCGACGTCCTTGCCCAGAGTTGTTCCAGTGCGCAGGTTCAGTCCCGCCGCCAGGAGAGCCTGAATCGGTCGTTCAGCAATTGCGGCTGGCAGGGTGAAATCGGGAATCCCCCACCGTAGGACCCCTCCGGGGTATTCATCTTGCTCCAGCATGGTCACACTGGCGCCTCCGGCGAGCAACCACCAGGCGGCTGCGCAACCGGCCGGCCCAGACCCCACGACCGCGACCGTGAGGCCAAGCCCGTCGCTGGAGTTCCTGGTGAGCGCCGGCACTTCCGCTCGATCGGTGATGAACCTCTCAAGCCGCCCTATGGCAACTGGCTCGCCGCCGGCCAGGGCCCAGGTGCAAGCCCCTTCACACTGCACACTTTGGTCACAGACCCGGCTGCAGATGTCAGGGAGCACGCTGGTCTCTCGCAGGATCGAGTGAGCTGCGCTCAGGTCACGATCCCGAACTGCGGAGATGAACCCTCGGATGTCGTTGTGAGCTGGACAACCTTCGAGGCAAGTCGGATCTGGGCAGCTGAGGCAGCGGTCTGCCTCGGAAACCGCCTCACGCCAGCTCTGGAAGCCGCGCTTCACCTCGCGTACGCTCCCCAGGAGCGTTCCCTCACAGACCGCAGGCATCTGGGTCCGCGGCGCGACAACGATTGGGCCGGTGACTTGGACGGCCGAGAAGGGGCACACCCGCTCACACTGGCGGCAGCCAACACATAGACGATCGTCGGCCTCGGCGATCCAGTGCTCGTGATCCAAGCGCAGCGCTCCCGTGGGGCAACGGATGATGCACTCTTGGCATCCCACACACCTTTCCGGGTCAACATGGACGAAGGCGTGTTCATCAGTTGGTGGCACCGGTATAGAAACCCCTCGGGTTGGGGACTGGGTCGTCATCGGCTCGGTCCCGAGCCGATGCGGAAGGATTGGGGAAGAGCCTTCACGAAGCTCCCCCCATGGCCACGTAGAGCACGGCCACGCTGAGCCCGCACAGGCCGACAGCCGCAACGCTCACCGCCCGCAGTCGGCCCAGGTGACCCGTCAAAGGCTTGAGATCACGACCAGCGATTCGCCAGGTGGCGTAGGCAGCCCCTAGGGTGCCAATGACAGTGACGATCACCTGGCTGATCACGACTCCGCGCGGTGACAGAATCTGAAAGCTGTAAAGAGATGAATGCGCAGTTCCGAACAGGTTCCAGCCGAATCCGAATGGATCGGAGAGGGCGGGTATGATCCGCGCTCCGTGGTACCAAAGGCGGGGCAGCTGGCGCGAGAGGTAGTCAGAGGCCATGAGTGGGATGAATCCATAGGCCAAGGGGGCGAACCAGCTGGCAAATGAGCCAGCCCTTCCAGGTGCGCGCCGAATCGACCTGACGAGAGCCACGCTTCGCTTCGCCAGGAGCTCCCGGGCCACCCACGCATATGCGCCGACCAAGAGGGCCACAACCGCAATCACCCCCAAATAGTCGAGGGGGTTCGGATAGCCCGGGAAGCCCGTGGTGCGATTGAGCCACCGGTCGAGGGGAGCATAGAACGGTAGGGCGTTGACCTGCTGGAAGATCACCAATCCAAAGAGGATTGCGACTCCCCAGGCCACGTCAACGCGGCGCCGCACCGGAGCGATCACCGAGGTCAGCGGCTTCTGCAGGAAGATCCCTACATTGTCGTACGGGCAGTTCTTGATGCACTCAGTGCAGAGACCACACATGAGATTAGAGGTGGCACTTCCGGGCCATTCGTACCAGGGGCAGGGGTAGCCTCGCTCGCTACCGCGCATGCAGTCCTTGGTCGGGCAGGTGATGCAACGCTCACGGTCCCGGGTGCGCATTCCGGCCACCATCCCGGTGGACCCCACAGTTCCGATGAGAGCGGTCAGGGGGCAGAGGTACCGGCAGAACGTGCGCCGCTCAAAAATCAGGAAGGTGAGGAGCGCCGACCCGATGACGAAGAAGACAAGGAAGCTGGTGAACCGAGGGTCGCCCGGCGCGGCGATGTTGAAGTGCTCTTCGAACCATGTCAGCCCAAGGAACATCACAACTGACGGGAGCAACGCCCACTTGGTCAGCGCCTGGGGCCAACGCAAATTGAGGCCGATGGGAATTGCGTGACGCTTCCAGAGCGTGTGTCTTTGAACCCACTCCCCAAGGCCGCCGAAGGGGCACATCGCGCACCAACCGCGGCCGATGCCGACCATGAGCAGGAACACAGCGCAGAACCAGATGTACCAGGTGATGACCGTGGCGAAGTTCCGCGTCGGCGACACTATGCCCACCAGACCGGTGACGATCACCAGCCAGAAGATGATCTGGTTGGGCAGGATCAGCATGAACTGAAACGGCCGGCTTTTCAGGAATCGGCGGACCATCGGTGCCCGCGATATATCGAGATGGACATCGGTGGGACCGAAGTGCGCCTCCTGACCTTCGCGGGAGGGAGGTCGGAGCTCACTAGGCAGCTCCCGCACCGGCAGTTCCCGAAGTGGCAAAGCCATTCCCTTGTTCTCCTTATGAGGATCCAGTCATCAAGCGCTTTCCACCGTTCAGCGTAGGTGGAGCCACTCGGGAGGACTACGGCCAAAGGTCCTGGATTTCTCGGGACCTTCGGCCCTTCGGCGGGGCCGCTCAAGGCATTGTGGGATGTTGGATACTGAGCCCCACTGGTGAGCAAAGACGCCCCCGATCATCGCGACGCGCTCCTGGAGGCCGGACTCACACTGGCCTCGGAACTCTCCCTGTCCGCCGTGCTCAGCCGGATCGTGAAAGCTGCGTGCAAAGTGACAGCGGCCCGCTACGGTGCCTTGGGTGTGCTCGGGCCCCAGGGCACCGTGACCGAGTTCATCACTTGGGGGCTCTCCGTCCGAGAGCGGCAGCGCATCGGGGCTCTGCCTACCGGCCGAGGCATCCTAGGGGTTCTGCTGGACCAGGGCCGGCCATTGCGTCTGGCAGAGATCTCCGCCGACCCCCGGTCGGTCGGCTTCCCGCCGGGGCACCCGCCCATGACCTCCTTCTTGGGAGCGCCGGTCAGGGCCCGGGGCCAGCTGTTTGGCAACATATACCTGACGGAGAAGCGACGGGCGTCAGAGTTCACGGTGGCGGACGAACGCGCATTGGCGACCCTGGCGAGCCAGGCGGGAGTGGCGATCGCCAACGCGACTCTCTACGAGGAGGCACTGTCTCGCGAGCGTTGGCTGGCGGCCGCCCAGGCGATCACCAACTCGACCATCTCCGGCGCCCCGATAGCGGAGACGCTGAACCTGGTGGTCGACCGTGCTCGCGGCTTGCTGGAGGGGCAGTCTGCGCAAATCGCGATGCCGGCGGGGGCTCCCTCTGGTAGAGCCCTTCGGGTTGAGGCCAGCTCAAGACCGAGGGCGGCTCGCCCAGGGGGTCGACGGCTGCTGCCACCGGGTAGCCCGGCCCATGAGGTTATGCGAACCGGGCGCTCGATCGTGACCCACATCTCATCAGCGGGCCCCGGGCCCCATACCTCAAAGGGAGGGACCTCAAACGGGAGAGGAGCGATCTACGTCAGCCTTTCCGGACGGAGCAGCTGTCTCGGGGTGCTGAGCGTGATTCTCCGGTCGAACCAACGCCCGGCTTCGGCGGAGTCCGTGCACATGCTTGAGAGCTTCGCCGCCCAGGCAGCCGTGGCTCTGGAATATGCCAGAGCGCAGGGGGAACTTCAGCGCCTGGTCATTCTCGAAGAGCGCGAGCGAATCGCCAAGGAACTCCATGATGGGGTCATCCAGTCCCTTTTCGCGGTCGGCATGGGCCTGCAGGCGATCAGCCCGACAGCCTGGCCCGCTGAGATCGAACTCAGCGTCGACCGAGCGGTGAGTGCCTTGGACTTAGTGATGAGGGATCTGCGGAACTACATTTTCGCCCTGCGCCCGGACATCCTGGCGGAGCACCAACTCGGGGACGCCGTTCGCCTGCTAGCGGTGGAATTCGAGGCACGCAGTGGCCTTGTGACTACGGTCAAGATTGATGAGCGGGCCGCATCTGAGCTGGTGGCGCGCGCTCCTGATCTGGTGCAGGTGATCAGGGAGGCACTGTCAAATGTCAGCCGCCACGCCAGGGCCAGCTCCTGTCAAGTCAGCTTGCGTCTGGTCCGAGGCCGGGCGGTCCTTACGGTTGCCGATGACGGGCAGGGCTTCGTTCCCTCGGTCCGACGACCTGCCGGGCAGGGATTGCGCAACATGGAAGAGCGAGCGGCCCGACTCGGGGGGACCATGTCGGTCCGCACCGCCCCGAAGGGTGGCACAATCGTGCGAGTGGTTCTGCCTCTTGACTGAGACCCCGGACACCCGCCAGCCGCAGTTGCGGATCATGCTCGTCGATGACCATGAATTGGTTCGCAAGGGGCTGTTCGCCGTGCTCAGTGCGGTTCCCGAGTTCGAGGTCGTGGCTGAGGCAGATGACGAGCTCTCCGCAATCCGAGAGGCGGAGCGCAGCCGTCCAGATGTGGTGGTTATGGACGTCCGATTGGGACAGGGAAGCGGTATCGAGGTCACTCGAGAGATAAGGGCACGTAACCCCACTATTCAGGTCCTGATGCTGACCTCCTTCGCCGACGACGAAGCGCTGTTCGCCTCCGTCATGGCGGGCGCTGCGGGATATCTGCTGAAGCAGATCCGCAGTGGCGCGATCATTGAGGCGATCCGCGCGGTGGGGGCCGGTCAAAGCATGCTTGACCCTGCCGTCACCAAGGCGGTGCTGGACCAGTGGCGCTCGGCGCAACAGGCAGTACGCGACGAAAAGCTGGCGCGATTATCCTCGCGGGAGGAGCGCATACTCGATTTGATCGCCAAGGGCCGTACCAACCGAGAAATCGGTGAAGAGCTGCACCTGGCTGAGAAGACCGTCAAGAACTACGTCTCCGGCATCCTCGCCAAACTCGAGGTCGCACGGCGCGCGGAAGCTGCGGTCTACCTTGCTCAACACGGCGAGGGACATCGGGCAACGCGCTAGCCGGGCGAGAGCACCGCAGGATGAGTTCCCGGGACTCTCCGGTGCAGAACTTGGCGGTGCCATCCACCCAGTCGGACCCGTGTGCTGACCCAAGTGCCCAAATCCGGGGCGTGAAGGGCGGTGGTCCGCCATTATCAGACCTCGAAAAGGGCGGCCTGCTGAACGACGCCGCAGCAACCGGCGGGGTCAGTACTCCCCAAACCCGGGTGTTCCAACCTCGGTGGTCTCTCCGCCGCCAGCTAGTCCGTTCGGAGGGAGGGCGTCAGATCCCTTCTCCAGCAGCCCCATGATGTGGTCACTGATGCCCTCGCGCCGCAGCACGGCCCAGCCGTCCTCGAGAGAGAGTGTGTTGAGAACCACCACCAGATCCCCTTGGGTGTGGACATCCCAACCGATGTTCTCCAAGCGCCGAAGGACATCGCTGAGAATTGACAGCCGCTCGTGGATGAGCTTGCCGACGGCTGCCAGTCGGACGGACACCGGCAGGTTGGCCGCCGTCGGTCGGTCAGGAAATCCAAAGGAGTGCATCTCCAGATAGGTCTCCATCGTCCGCGAGATGGGCGGGCGGGTCACCTCGGCAAATTCTTCGGCAGGCTTGTGAACCGGTCTGAACACCAATTTCACGGGTGCAGCTCGGTGGGCAGGATTATCGAGACCCCCGCGTTGCTGGCCGGTCCGTTAAGAGCCGGCCCAGTTGCGGACGGGGGACTGAAGTTCTGTTGTTGGTTGATGAGCATTTGGTTGGTGATCAAGAAAGGTCCGCGGCTGCTCTCCCTGATGAACCCCATGAGAGCCATGATCAGGGAGACCGAAATTCCAACGGCAATCAGGGAGAATGCCTGTCCGCGCCCGGCGTCCCCCCAGCGCAGCTTGCCCCGGCTGGCGTACTTCAAATAGATGGTCAGGGCGACGATGGTCACACCGGTGAAGGCGACCAGCGCCGTCAACTTCCAGGGAATCATCGCTCCCCACGGAATGAGCAGCCCCCCCTGCCAGATGGGAACGTTGGCGTTGGCCGCAAAGACACTCTCATAGCTCCAAGCGAGCGAGGAGGGGGTGGAGATAAGTAGCCAAGCGCCGAATGAAAGCACTGTGCAGACCGCCAGGGCCGGGGAGCGAAATCCGCTGGCGCGAACCCGCCTCCACAGGTAGAAGATGCCCACAGTGAAGATCGACCCGAGCAGAAAGACCTGGAACAGGAAGGCGACGCTGAGCCCCCCCAGCATCATGTCGTACCAGGAAGCGTAGGCGTGGAGTTGGATCTCTTTGGCATACTCCCAGCCCACCAGCGGTTGGGCAATGGTGAACCCAATCGCATAGATAAGGCCGTAGTGACCCATCCAATCCAGATAGGGACGGAGTTCGGGACGGCGCCCGCTGCGCAGGAGCAGGCGGATCCCGGCCACCAGGGCGATCACCGCCCCCGCCCAAGCGATGTTGCCCACGAAGCGGTGGATCTCAAGGGGGATCTCGGTTGGGTTTAGAAGGATCGCAGGCAGGTTGAACGCCGGCCTCGGGGTGAGCATGTAAGAGGCCACCACGTTGATCAGCAACATCTGCAGAGAGGCGTTTATGAACAGCAGGAGCTCGAGCCCCACTCTCAGCCCCCTAACGTGACCGAGCCGGTCCCACCTCGCGTACAGAGGATAGAGGCAGATTATCTCCCCCACGAACGCTGCCGCCTCTCCGACGAAGGGCCAGAACAGGACCTTCTGGAGGTCGACGTAGAAGTGGCCCCAGAGGCCCAGAAAGAGGATCATCACGGCGAAGATGGCGAGTGACCCACCTATCGCGAAGGTGGCCCCGAGCGCAGTCACCAATCCCTTGGAGAAGCGGTCGTAATTGGCACTCTTTCGCTTCCAGCCCATGAAGTCGCTGACCGCCAGGATAATGTACCCCCCCTGCTGCCAGGCGGCGAACTGAACGTGGGCCAACATCAGCAACGCCACCAGGGCGGTCGCCATTCCCGTGGAGATCGGGACCTGGGTGAGTTGAGGGGTTGTGGAGGCTATCAGTGGCATATCAAAGGTTGAAGAGTCGGTTTACAGCCAGAAGAGCCTCGAAGACCAGGAAGAGGACCACGAAGAGAGCCGGGACCATGACCTCCGGTCGGCGCCACGGTTGGCGCCCAGGGGTGCGGTCCAGGAAGGGTACCAGCATCAGCAGTGTGGTCCCGATTCCGGGAATGATGAAGACCCCAACCGGGATCATCCACGCCTGTGGGAATTGCACCAACAACTGGTCCAGGGGCAGGAAGAACCACTCAGGCGTGGGCACGTAGTTCAGCGCCGCAGGGTTGGCAGCGCGCTCCAGTGGGGCACCGATCACCACTGCCATGACGAAGATCAGAAGGACCAGCCCAAAGCTGACCACCGCGTCCTTGAACACCTGGGATGGAAAGAATTCGTCCAAATCCATGGGCACGGCGTACCCGGGGTCGCTGGGGAGCGCTGGATAGGGCGCCTCCGCGTTGGCCATCCGCTTGGCCCTCTCGGCCTCGGTCTCCTCCTCCACCCCCTCGTAGTTGACCCAGGACCCATGCTCGCCGTGGCGGCGCAGCAGGATCAGGTGGAGACCAATCATGGGCACCAGGAGCGCCGGAAGGAGCCAGATGTGAATTGCGAAAAATCGCGTCAAGGTGGCCGGTCCCATCTGGGGGCCACCCCGAAGAATCTCTTGCACCTGGGTGCCGAAAATCGGGAGGTAACTGACCACGTGCGTCACCACGGTCGCCGTCCAATAGGCGGCCTGGTCCCAGGGCAGCATCGCCCCGGTGATGCCCAACCCCAAGACCAACAGGAACAGGACGACTCCGATGATCCAGTTGAGTTCGCGAGGCTTCTTGTACGAGCCGCTGACAAAGGTGCGGACCATGTGCATGCCAATCACAACGAAGAGGACGTAGGCGCCCCACAGGTGCATCCCCCGAACGATCGCCGCGAACTCGTCGTGGTACTCGATGAAGTTGAGGCTCTGCCACGCCTCGGTGGTTGACGGGACGTAGGTCCAGAGCAGAAACATTCCGGTGGTGATCTGCAAGACGATGAGAATTAGGGTGGCACTCCCCAGTGAGTAGGCCCACGCCCCCCTCTTTGGCACCGCCTCATACAGAAGTTGGTGGACCAGGTCGGTGACCCCCAGCCGCTCGTCCACCCAGCGATAGGTGGTTGCCATCAGACCCGCTACTGGCCTGGTCAGCTTGGCCACCAGCGCGCTGCGCTGCAATTCGTCCGCCAACTCAGCTTCCCCCGACCAGAACGTTGCGGATGAACAAGGTGTTGCCGACCAGCTTGTGCTGGTAACGAAAGAGCGGCTGGGGGGGCGGACCAGCGATGTTGGTTCCGTCCATGCTGTATTCGCCACCGTGGCAGGGACAGAAGAAGACGTTGAGGTTGATGTCCCAATGGACGTCGCACTGCATGTGGGTGCAAACGTTCGAGAGGGCGATCAACTGGACCTGATTGATGAGGTTTAACTTCACCACATACACCGTCCGCGGAACCTTCGGCACCTGCCAGGAATCTCCCCCCTGATCGACCATCACGACGTAGGCGGTAGGCACACCCACGGGGACGTGCTGAATGTCCGCCACCATGACCCAGGGGTACTTGCTCTTGTAGAAGATCGGACTCAGGATGGAGCCGACGATGGGAGCTGCGATCAGCAGCCCGGCTCCAGCGCCGGCGGCATTGATTGCGAGGATCATGAACTTCCGCCGGGAAATTCGCTTTTGGGCGATCGACATCTGCTGTTCAGCCACTGCCCTGCACCACTATCAGGATCAAGAGCGCCATGCACAGCCCCAAGAAAAAGAGCAAGGTGAAGGCGCTGGCACCGACGGTCATCCAGGCCGACATCTGGTCACCCTCGACAAATAGCTGCTTGACTCGCTTCAGGGAGATCCACGACCCCATGAGGGCGATCACGAAAAATCCGGTGATGATGAGCCCCAGGTACCAGGCCGACTCGAAGTCCTGGTAGTTCACGGAAGAACCCCTGGAGCCGCGTCGAAGTTCTGAGTGGACTGGTGCAGGGTGAGCAGGCAAGCGCTCTGCCCGGTGGTCTGGTCAATCCCGCACGGCAGCTTGGAGTTCTCCTTGATCACCCCCATGTAGATCGAGAGAACCGCGGCCGCCAAGCCCACCAGGACAATGGCCCTGCCAGCGGCTGGAGTCAGCCTGGGCGTGGTCAGCCCAGCCCCTCGCAGGGAGCGGAGGTACAGGACCAGGTTGGCCGCGGTCGCCAGAAAGGCAATGAGCAGAGCCAAGTAGCGCAGCAGCACCACCTGCTGGGGAATGATCGAGGCCGGCAGAGCCGTCCCTGCCATCCCCAGGAGAGCCACGACGGTGAGTGTCGCCGCCGGGCCGGCCTCCGCGCTCTCCTGATTGTGCAGCCAGAAAACCAGATTGGAACCCAGGACGACTACCGCCAGCAGCACGACCTGGCCGACGAAAAGCGAACCGGACCCGAAGATGAAGAGGTTATCGAAGACCCCCGGGGCACTGCTCTTGATCGTCCCGGCGAGCAAAAAGCCGGTGATGGGCTGGGCTAGCAAGAAGATCGAGCCAATCGCGAAATTGACACGGGCCGCCCAACGTTGGAAGACGATCTCAGCGTCAGATTTGGCTCGACGGCCCCTCCAGACGGCGACGGCCGCCAGGAAGAGGGCAGACCAGGAGAGGGTCGCCCCAGCGTAGTGGAGCAACAGCCATGGGTAGCTTGGGGAGAACATCGCATGGGCGGCACTGACGGCAGTGCCGGGCGTCAGTGCGTAGCTGTCCAGCTGCACGATCATGAAAAGGAAGAGGAACTGGATGGCGGCGAATGCGAATCCGATCGCAAGGTGCAGCCGAGGGGCCATCTTTTCCCAGCGGTAGACGTAGATGAGCAGAAGCGGCACCCCCACGAAGAAGCTGGCAAAGGCAATCGTGAGTGGGAGTAGGAGCAGATTGAGGAGGGTGCCGATGAGGCGGCCGTATAGCCCGGTGAGGAGAACCACCGCAAACACGGCCCAGGTCGCTCCGAAGCTGTACAGGTACAGGATCGAGTGGGACAGGCTGCGCGCGTAGCGCAGACAACGCTCGTCTCCCCCGCGCCTTCTGCCCGCCAACTCCATGAAGGGGGTGATCCCCGCCGCGCCAAGGATGAACCCGACCACCACGATATGGATCAGGAAGGTTGCTCCAATAGCAATCTCAGCCCCAAGGGTCCCGAAGGGCAGTCGTGGTTGTGGAACCGGGAAAGCTGAGAGCAGCACTGCGCCCCAATGCTGACGGGATGAGACCCCCTATGGCAACTTCCCATCGTGATCGACCCTCCGCGGCAGATAATCGAAAGATGGTGGAACCGCTCTTGCTCATTCACGGGGACGACCCCTTCCTGGTGACAGCCACGGCCCAGGCGGTACGAGACGAGCTCTGCTCAGACCTGGTCTCCGAACTTGGACTCGAGGAGTTCAAGGAGTCATTTGATCTCGATCAGATCCAGCAGAGCATCACCACCCCGCCGTTCCTGGCGATCCGACGGGTCGTCGTGCTCTGGGACCCGCCGCAATTCAAGCCAGCGCGGAGGACTGCCCAGGCAAAGGAGAGCGACAAGCGGGAAAACCTGGCCGCCCGGCTGCTGTCAGTGCTGAAGCAGCGGGCCGAGACGACGGCCCTGGTGGTCGTGCTTCGGACAGCTCTGCCCGGCACCTCAGTGGTGGTCAAGGGAGTCAGGGCGATGGGGGGACAGGTCCGCCTGATCTCTAAGCCCAAGGGCAAAGAGTTGAGGCAACATGTTGAGGGGCGCGCAGCCGAACGAGGGCTGAAGCTACCGCCATCGGCGATACAACTCCTGCTGGAGGTGGCCACCGCTGGCATGGGTGGTCTGGAAATGGAGCTGGACAAGCTGGTGCTCTACTCCAAGGATGGCACCCAGGTAACCGGCGCCGTGGCCAGCCAACTGATCACCTCAGCCCCGCCAACCGAGATGTATCGGTTGACGGACGCCCTGTTCAATCGGCCCTCCACGGTCGGGGCCAAGCTGGACCAGATGCTGGCACGACCGGAGATCGAGCCACCGCAGATCATGGGCTCGCTGGCTCGCATATTTCGCGAACTGATCACGCTTTCTGACCCCGCAGAGAGGGAGAGCTCGCGGTCGGTCCCCAGCTGGCGTTTGGAGCGGATGGCTGCCCAGCTGTCGAGGGCCGGTGCTCCGAGGCTGATGCGCTGGCTGAGCGAACTCTCAGAACTCGACTGGGAGGTTCGGGCAGGGTTGGTGGAAGAGCGACTGGGACTGGAGACCCTGATGGCTGGCATGGCGACTGAGCTGCAGCCGCCACGGGGCCGGGGTTAGGAGCGCTCAGCTCCAGAGGCGCCGGCGGTCCGGCGTGTCCGCGCCGCCGTCCGCTCGGTCTTGGTCCTAGTCTTGGTGCCTGAGGCAGACTTCTTGGCCCCCGCCGACGCCTTCCCGGTGCGGGCCGAAGGCGACTTTCGCTTGGGGGTGGTCTCAACTGCCTTCTCACTCCGGTCGGCTGTCGCCTTGGCCGCCATCAACATTAGGCGGGACTTGCGTCTGCTGGCGTTCCGCCGATGCAGGACCCCATGCTCCGCCGCCTTGTCCAACGCCGAGGTCGCCAGGCCGATCAGCGTCTGGCTCTCATCGTCAGAACCCTCGGTCACCGAGCGGCGCGCCTTGGCAACTGCCGTGCGCACCGCCGAGCGAACCCCTCGGTTTTGCTCATGCTTGCGCTGAGACGACCGGATACGCTTGCGCGCCGAGCTGCTGTTGGCCAATTACTCCTCGCGGACCGTTGACGCCAGTGGGCGCAACTTGAGAATCCCGATCCCACAATCAGGCAGGATTCGAAGTATAGCAAGCCGGGCTGGATGCCCCCTTCCCGGACGTTAGAGTAGTTCCGGTGTTGCGCCTTGGTCGCGCCCCCGCCAAATTGAATCTGACGCTCGAACTCACCGGTCGACGGGCCGATGGCTATCACGAGCTGGCTGCCGTGTCCCAGACGATTGCCTGGAGCGACGTGGTCGGAGTCGAGGTAGCCGGAAAGGACTGGCGCGATCCGTGCCGCCTCACGGTGTCCGGACCCTTTGGGCCCGAGGTTCCGGCCGGTGACCAGAACATCTTGATGCGGGCGGCGGATCTGCTCCGCGACGCTCGGCGGATCGGCCACATCTCTCGGCTCGTGCTGGACAAGAGGGTCCCCACCAGGAGTGGCCTGGGTGGGGGCTCGGCCGACGCCGCAGCCCTGATCAGGCTGGCATGTGAGGGCCAGATAGACGATGTGCTGCTGAAGATCGCCCTCCGATGCGGCGCAGACGTTCCGTTCGCCCTGGTCGGCGGGGCTGCACTGCTTGGTGGAGTGGGAGATCTCATCTCTCCAGTCACTCCTCTGGCCGCAGGGGTGTTCTTGATAGCCCTCCTGGACGAGGTCTCGACCGCGGCCGCGTACGGCGCCGTGCGTTCCGAGGACTTCAGCTCGGGCGACCGTTCGGCGGCGGTGGTACGGGCACTGAGCGCTGGCACGCGGCCGGACCCTGATCTTCTGGGCAGCGCCCTTCTGCCAGCGGCCCTAAGGGTCTCCCCCACCTTGAGCGACCGGCTTGAGGCCCTGCGGTCTGCGACTCCTCGGGCGAGATGGTCGATGACTGGCAGCGGAGGTGCCTTCTTCACCCTGCTGGACAGCGCTGAAGAGGCGATGGAAGCGGCCGCGGCGGTCGCCCTGAAGTTACCCAGAGTTCTCCTGAGAGCGGTCCTTCCCGAGCCTAGATGGCCCGACCAGACCTGAGGCTCCGGATGGCGGTCGGCGCCGGTCGGTTGGCCGGAGCGACTTCGAGGAAGCTGCGCCTGGGAGGCGGCACCACTTTCCCCGGAGACGTTGCCCGGGCTGTCGACCCCCAAGTCCTTGGAAAGCTCACCTCGTCGGTGAGGGGCGGAGTTGTCCTGGTGACTGGAACAAACGGGAAGACCACCACCGCCGCTCTCCTCAGGACTCTGGCAGAGGGCCAAGGGCTCAGCGTCGGTGGCAACCCGAGCGGGTCAAACCTCATTTACGGCCTGACGGCTGCCGCCCTCAGATTGGCCGATGTAAGCGGCAAGGTGGAGTTGGATTGGCTCATCCTGGAAGTCGACGAGCTCAGCGCCCCCCGGGCGGTCGCTGAGATCCGTCCCAGCGGGCTGGTCATCCTGAACGCCTTCCGGGACCAGCTGGACCGGTCCTTCGAGATCGACCAGGTGGCTCAGCGGCTGCAGGAGGCGGTCCTGGGCCTCCCACCCGGCGCCTTCTGGGTGGGGAATGCTGACGACCCGCGCGTTGCCTCGTTCGACAGCGGCAGCAGCCCCCGGGGCATTTCGAAAATCCTGTTTGGGCTGAACGATGAGTCGGTTGGGCACAAGCTGCTTCCGGCGGTGGTGGACTCCAGGAGCTGCCCTAGGTGCCGCTCCGAGCTTGAATTTTCCCTGGTCTACTACGCTCACTGCGGCCTTTATCGCTGCCCGCACTGCGGCTTGAGACGCCCTAACCCGGATGTCGGAGCGGACAGCATTCGGATGATCGGGCTCGACGCGATCGAGATGGAAGTCGTGGGCCCTGCTGGCTGGCGCGCCGCCATCTCGGTCCCGCTAGGCGGCGTGGTCAACGCCGCCAATGTCGCCGCCGCCATGGCCGCTGCGGCCGCTATGGGGGTTGACCAGTCCCGGGCTGCGACTTCGCTAGGTCGCTTCAGGCCCAGCTTTGGGCGGTCCCAACTGGCATCTTGGAGAGGGGCCAGCTTTCGCCTGATGCTGGCAAAGAATCCAGCTGGACTGGAGGAGAACCTGACTGCTGTCCTGACCCTCGACAAGAGCCCGGTGCTGGCGATAGCGCTCAACGACGGAGTCGCAGATGGCCGCGACATATCCTGGATCTGGGATGTGGATATGGAACGGCTGGGGAGGGCGCCTGATTTGCGTGTGGTGGTTTCGGGAACCAGAGCCCGGGAGCTGGCTCTGAGGCTGGGATATGCCGGCGTCAGCGCTGACCGGATTACGGTGAGGCCGCTTCCTGAAGACGCACTTTCTGCGGTGTCTGATCTGGCTCAGACCGGAGTGCCCGTTCCCTGCCTTTTGACCTATACCGCGATGCTCGCATGGCACAACCTTCTGGTTCGGTCCGGCTCTGGCGCCCCATTCTTCCAAGCGCCATGACGGGCGAGGAACCACTCCGTCTGGGACACCTCTACCCAAAGGAGATGAACCTCTACGGCGACCGAGGGAACATCCTGGCGATGGTTCTACGCGCTCAGCGCCGGGGAATTGGGCTGGAGGTTGTTCCAATCTCGATGGGGGCCGACGGCGCCGACCGAGCTGCTTCCTGCTCCGGCTTCTTTATCGGTGGAGGTCAGGATCTGGACCAGGACGCGGTCGCCGAGGACCTCATCCAGCTCAAGGGCGAGGTGTTGCGCCAGAAGGTGTCCTTAGGGGCGCCCCTGCTGGCCGTGTGCGCCGGATTCCAACTGCTGGGCACCCACTACCTGACCGCCGCTGGGACGAGGATCCCCGGCCTTGGGCTCCTGCCCCTCCATACCGAGGCCAGCCGCCAAAGACTTGTCGGAAACCTCATGATTACAGCGGACCCCGGCCTTGAGCTTCAGGACCCAATCCTGATTGGATTCGAGAACCACAGCGGTAAGACCTACCTGCATGAGGGGCTCACTCCGCTCGGGTACGTCATGCACGGCCAGGGCAACACCGGGCAGAGCCGGCAGGAGGGCGCATGGCGCGACACAGTGCTTGGAACCTATCTCCATGGCCCCCTGCTGCCAAAGAATCCCGAGCTCTGTGACTGGTGGCTCAGATTGGCCCTGGGCTTGGAGTGCCTGCCCCCCATCGACGACTCGCTCGAGCGGTCCGCCCGTCTGGAGGCGATCGCGGTGGCGCAGCGGAGAGACGACTTCTCCCGCTTCCGACTTCTGGGTCGAGGACTCCCGACTAAGAGAGCGCGCTGATCCCCAGCTTGGGGGTTGGAAGCGGGCCCGCGACCACGTCTCCCGGCCTGGCGATCGAAAAGCGCGATCCATAGTCACCGTAGGAGACGGTGAACCCGAACCCGAAGGCCACAGTTCCCGCAATATGTGCACCCTGCCCGCCCGAGAGTAGCGAGAGGGCAGCGAGATTGAAGCTCATTCCCCCGCTGGCACTCTCCTGCTCGGGAAGATTGGTGCGGGTTGAAATGTAGGTATCCGCCTGAGCCGAATCGAAGTGGATCAGCTGCGCCAAAATCGTCGCCTCGGAGCCAAGGCTAGAGGATCCAGACCCGCTGCCCAGAGTGCTCAGAGCCCCACTCAAGATCCTGTCGAGGCCGGTTGCAGAGACGACGGCCCGAACATGGTCGACAGCCACTCCGTTGAGAGTGGTCGAGCCCAGGTTGCTGATCGTGGTGGCTCCCTTGGCGCTCAGCCCGACGGTCTTGAGCTGCGATGGAAGGTTTTCAAACTGGGAGGGGAGCTGGCCGCCACCTACAGCGGCAGAGCTCACCACGTGCCACTGTGTGCCGTCGATTGAGGCGTATTCAGCTCCCGCCACTTCGATGATTTCCAGCGGCTGGCTCAGCACCGGGGGGAAGCTGTAGGTGACTTCGAAGGTCTTGGGACCCTGATATTCGATGGTGCCCCGGACCGTGGCCGAATTGAACTCCGACTGCACCTGCTGCAACTGCGCCGCCGAGGCGGCGGGAAGTCCAGTCACCCCGCTCGTGGTGAGGTGAAGAGTGCCCTGGAACTGAGCCTTGAAGCTGGTGGCGAAGGCGGTGGTGTTGGCGTTGGAGAGCAGTTTGGCCGCCACGGCCGGACTGGACTGGCTGCTCCCGCACCCCGCCAAGACCAGAACGCCCGCCACAGCCGCGACCCCGCCTACGGATCGACCCTTTGAGATCATGACGTCATCCTAGCGGACGTGCGCGAGCTGGGAGCGGTTGCAACTGCATTGTCACCGACGCGAAATGGGCCCGGCTGCCCCCTGCCGTAGTAGCGTACGCGAAGTGGCGGAGCACTCCAGACGCACCAGTCGGCGCAGCAGTCCGCGGACCGCTCGGGAAGGGCAGGTCCTGCGACCGCTCAAGGGCGGCGAGGACGAACGGTCCGACCCGCTCCGTGACCCCTCCTCCTACATCAACCGGGAGCTGAGCTGGCTCAACTTCGACCTGAGAGTCCTGGCGGAGGCCATGGACTCCCGGGTACCGCTTCTCGAGCGGCTGCGATTTCTAGCGATAACCGCCAACAACCTGGATGAGTTCTACATGATCCGGGTGGCCTCGTTGAAGCGCCAGCAGGGGGAGCATTTCCAGGCCACCCACCCGGACCGCATGACGCCTACGGCTCAGCTTCAGGCGATAACTGAGCTCAGCGGTCAGATGGTGGCGACGCAGCTCCGGTGCCTGGTTGAGGAGGTGGCACCGGCGCTGGCCGCCAACGGCGTGCGCCTGGTGCTCAGCGGCGAGCCCTTGACCCGCGGGGAGATGGCGGCCTGCGACAACTTCTTCGAACGCCAGCTGTACCCACTCCTGACCCCCCTGGCGATCGACCCAGCCCACCCCTTCCCATATCTGAGCAACCTGTCGCTTTCCATAGCGGTCATTCTCGGCGACCCTGGAGATAGGGCTCCACGAGTCGCACGCGTGAAGGTCCCCTCATCGGTCCCACGGTTCTTTAGAGCTGGGGCCGATGGGCCCTTCGTGCCCATCGAGCGAATCATCGCCGAACGGCTGGATCGGCTCTTTCCCGGGATGGAGATCGTCGACCACGGTGTGTTCAGGGTCACCAGGGATGCCGACTTCGATGTCGACGAGGACGAGCCCGACCTGCTTTCCGCAATCGAAGAGGAGCTGCGCGACCGACGTTTCGGCGCCGTGGTTCGAGTGGAAACAGTTCGCCAGCTCCCCGGTGAGCTGGCGAACATGCTGGAGAGCGAACTCGGAGTTAGGGCCGACGAGATCCAGGCAGTGGATGGACCATTGGACCTGACCGGTCTCTTCGGAGTGGTTGACGCCGTCGACCGCCCAGACCTGTGCTACCCCCTCTTCAGCGGCACCACTCCTCCCCGGCTGCTCAGCGTTCAGGACCAGGAACCTGACTTCTTCTCGTTGCTGCGGCGCGGCGACATCCTGGTGCAACACCCCTACGACTCCTTCGCCGCCACCACCGAAAGATTCATCGAGCAGGCTGCCCGCGACCCCCGGGTGGTGGCAATCAAACAGACCCTGTATCGCACGAGCGGTGACACTCCTCTCATCGGAGCGCTGACCCGAGCCGCCGAGGACGGCAAACAGGTCGTGGTGCTGGTCGAGATCAAGGCTCGTTTCGATGAGCAGAACAACATTCGCTGGGCGCGACAGCTCGAGCAGGTGGGAGCGCACGTGGCGTATGGGGTCCCAGGTCTCAAAACCCATGCCAAACTGGTGCTGGTGGTGCGCCAGGAGGAGAATGGCGTCCGCTACTACGCCCATATCGGGACCGGCAACTACAACGCGGTCACCGCTCGAAGTTACACCGACTTCGGGCTCCTGACCGCGCGCAGCGAGGTGACCGAGGAAGTTGCCGACCTCTTCAACTACCTGACCGGCTATTCCCGCAAACGCGACTACAGGTGCGTGTGGGTGGCCCCGATCAACGCCATCGAGCGGTTCGAGGAGCTTCTCGAGAGGGAGCTGGAGCACCTGCGGCGGGGCCGCGCCGCCGGGGTCCTGGTCAAGGTGAATGGGCTGACCGACGAGCGCGCCATCCGGGCGGTTTACCGCGCCGCGCGCGAGGGGCTCAAGATCCGGCTCCTGGTTCGGGGCATCTGCTCGCTTCGACCGGGGGTGACCGGGCTCAGCGAGTCGGTTTCGGTCCACAGCGTCATCGGCCGCTTCCTGGAGCACGGCCGGGTCTTCTGTTTCGAGAACGGCGGCAGCCCCGAGGCGTACCTGGGGTCAGCCGACCTCATGGGACGAAACCTGTACCGCAGGGTGGAGTGCATTGTGCCCCTGCGTGACGCCCAGGCCCGTAAGGAAGCTCTCGAGGTCATGGAGCTGATGTGGCAGGACCGGCGCCAGAGTTGGGAGTTAACCCCAGACGGATCGTGGTGCCGGTTGGACCCCGAATCTGCGGAGCCGGGGATTCAAGACAGACTGATCGAGCGCGCCCGGGCGAGGCCGCTGCGTTGGGAGAACCCGAAGAGACGGGGAGAAAGCGGGTGACCGAGGACGAGGTTCGAGAATTCCTGGCCAGCAACCACCGGGCCATCCTGGCCACCTATCGCAGGGACCAGACGGTTCAGATGTCGCCTGTCACCTGTGGAGTGGACAGAGAGGGGCTGGTGGTTGTCAGCACCAGAGAGACCGCGGTGAAGACCGCCAACCTGCGTCGGGATCCGAGGGCGGCGCTGGTCGGGTTCACCGACCGCTTTTTCGGGCCCTGGGTGATGCTGTGGGGCAGTGTGGAGATCGTTTCACTGCCGGAGGCTATGCCCTTGCTCGAGGACTACTACCTCCTGGTGGCCGGTGAGCACCCCGACTGGGATGAGTACCGCCGGGCCATGGTCAATGAACGACGGGTGATTCTGCGGATCCGAATTGAGGAGTCGGGCCCCCGGCAGCTCGGGTGAACGTCACTCAACGGGCCTTCGAAGTCGCGGTGCGGCAGGTCGGGGCTCACGCGGCGAGCCTGATCCGTCCCGGGATGCGGCTGGGGCTGGGAACGGGGCGCACCGCGTCCGCATTCCTGGACGAGCTCGCCAAGCGACTTGATGAGGACCTTCACCTCGTCGCCGTGTGTACGTCGCTGGATACCGAGAAGCGTGCGCGCGAAATGGGAATCAAGATCGACGGTTCGACCGAGGAGCCCCTCGACCTAGACCTGGACGGGGCGGACGAGATCGACCCGCGTCTCAACCTGATCAAGGGTGGCGGCGGTGCCATGGTGCGGGAGAAGGTGGTGGCGGAACGCAGCCGAAGGTTCTGGGTGCTGGCCGACGACAAGAAGCTGGTCGCGAAGCTCGGCGAACGACAGCCTGTCCCCCTGGAGATCCTCCCGTTTGATTGGCGAGGCACGGCCCGTCGGGTCAGCGCCGCCTGCGATTGTCGGCTCACCCTCCGCGGCGCTGATCGGCCCTTCGTGACGGACAACGGCAACCTCATCTTCGACCTTAAGTTCCCGCCCGGCCGGCTTGACCCCAACCAGCTGGCCCGGGAGCTGGCCCGCATACCAGGGGTCCTGGGGCACGGACTCTTCCTCGGCACCGCCACCGCAGCTCTCATCTCCGACGGGAATACGGTGCGGGTCATCGGGGAGCTGGACAGGGTTAGGGAGGTCGTCTGAACTGCGGCGCCATCAGCCCCCCTGTGAGCGGCGCCGGTTGAGGCCGATGATCAGGCCGAGTGGGATTACCACCCCGACAAATCCGGTGACCACCGCGATGCCGTTGGGAAGATCCTTGGGATTGGCCATTCCCACATACGAGAAGATGGCCGACAACACCGCGATGATGATCACCAGGGCAATCGCCCCCACAAGCACCAAGTTCTCGTGCTCGACCCTGCTGATTATGAACTCGGGCCACCGATTACGGATGTACCGATACACGTTGATCGCGGTCAGACTGTTCAGGATGAGAGCGCTGATCAGGGCACTGACCGCCACCCCCCAGCGGAAGGCCCCAAGCTGCGAAATGACCCAGGCCGAGAAGTTCACCATCAGCAGGCCGATAGGGGTCGCCAACCCGATCACTGGCAAAATGCACGAGCGCCAGTCGTCAGGCAACGGGATGAAGATCCCGTTCTGGACCGGACCGCCGTTGCGCCTCAGGCGTCCCATGCGGCCCCTCTCAGCTCTGTCGGCTTTCACGTTCTTGCTTGCATCCCTGAGGGTGACCCCAGCATTGTGGACCCGACCGGTGGCCATCGGAGCGGCCGCGGCGATCAGCGCATGATGGCAGGAGGCTGATGAACTTAGTAGATCTCGTGATCATATTGGCCCTCTGCTACGCCGCGGTGATGGGGTACCGAAGGGGTCTCACCTACTCCTTGTTCTCACTCCTCGGCCTCGCCTTGGGGTTGGCGGTCGGATCCTGGGTTGCGGCGACGGTCCCTCCATTGATCCACGGCTACTCGGCCACCGTCCGTTCGGCGATTGCCATCGCTCTGGTTTTAGCCTTCGCCTTCCTGGGCGATGCCCTGGGAGGGGTCATCGGCGCACGGCTGAGGGTGACGACCCTCAGGAGCCATCTGGGAAAGTTCGACTCCGTAGCTGGAATCGGGTGGGGAATGATCGTGGTACTGGCGGTGACCTGGTACCTCGGCCTTCTGTTCGACCAGGGACCGATCCAGCCACTGGCAGCCCAGATCCAGAGCTCCACGATCCTCCGGCAGCTGGATCGGGATCTGCCCCAGGGTCCGGCCTGGCTTGGCGACCTCCAGCATCTCTTCACCGCCCTCCCCTTCCCTCAGGTTTTCGCCAATTTGGTTCCACCCCTCCCCGGTCCGGTGACGCTGCCCGGGAACCTGGCCGGAGACGCCGCCATCGCCCAGGTCGCCCGCGAGACCGTCAAGGTGGTCAGCTCCGGTTGCGGTGGGCTGATTGAAGGGAGCGGGTTTCCCGTCACGTCGGACGTGATCGCGACCAACGCGCACGTGGTGGCCGGCGGGCATGGGACCACGATCCTGGTTCCGGGCAAGACCGCGGAGCTGCCCGCCACGGTCATCCTCTTTGACCCGCAGACCGATCTGGCGTTGCTCCTGGTCCCAGGGCTCGACCTCACCCCGCTTTCATTCTCCAAGTCCGGGCCAAGGGGAACTCAAGGTGCGGTCGTCGGATATCCAGGTGGCGGCTTCGAGCAGGTGGTCCCAGGAGCGATTCGGGGGCAGATCCAGGCTGTTGGCCGCGACATCTACTCCCAGGGACTTGTCAATCGGCAGATCTACGTTCTCCAGGCCAGTGTCATTCCCGGCAACTCCGGCGGCCCCTTCGTGAACCTCAAGGGACAGGTACTGGGGATCGTGTTCGCCAGGTCCACCGCAACACCCGACGAGGGGTACGCCCTCACCGCCGGTCAGGTCGCCACCGAGATTTCTCACGGCCAGAGCAACACCGCTGCGGTATCCACCGAGGGCTGCGTGCAGTAACCATCACCTGACACTTGTTATTAGGCCATCTAATTAGGTACCCTAATAACATGCAATCGAAGACGTCCCCCGAGGACCCAGCCCCCTCTCCCACCAGCGACTCCGTCCCCTCCGAACTCGGTCAACGGCTGCCCCTGATCATGTCTCGTCTGGGGCGCAGCCTGCGACACGCCTACTCCCCTATCGGTGTGAACCTTGGCCAGTTCCCCGTTCTGACCTCTCTGCTGGACAGGCCCGGGGCCACCGTCTCGGAGCTGGCCACCAAAGAGCGGGTGAAGCTGCCCTCGATGACCGCGGTCATCACCCAGATGGAGTCAGACGGCCTGGTGATTAAGGCGGGAGATGCGGAGGATCGGCGCTGCGTTCGGGTGGCCCTCACCGAACACGGCAGAGAGTTGGCTCTGGCAGCGCGCGCGGCTCGCGTCGCCTGGTTTGCGGCGCGACTCAATCACCTCAGCCGCTCTGAAGTCGCCGCGATCAGCCGAGCACTGGGAGCGCTTGAGCACCTGGTGGAGATCGACAGTTGAGAGTCAGCGCGCGGGGGGTGACGGCAAGGACATTCCAGGCCCTCTCCACCCGCAACTATCGGTACTTCTTCACCGGTCAGCTGGTTTCGGTCACCGGCAGCTGGCTCCAGAGCACGGCCCAGGCCTGGCTGATTTTGGAGCTCACCCACTCCGCCTTCATGCTCGGACTTCTGGTCATGGTCCAGTTCCTGCCCAACCTCCTTCTTCAGCCGTTCGGAGGGGTTATCGCCGACCGCTTTCCCAAGCGGACCCTGCTGCTCTTCACCCAGAGTTCCTTCGCCGTGGTCGCTGGGGTCCTGGGGGTGACGGTGGGTCTGGGAATAGTGAGAGTCTGGGAGGTCTTCCTGGTGGTGGCCCTTTTCGGCTTCATAAACGTCATTGACGGGCCAACCCGCCAGTCATTCGTCCCCGAGATGGTCGAGGAGGACCAGCTCCCCAACGCGGTTGCCCTCAACTCAACTGTGTTCAACGCGGCCAGGGTTGTGGGCCCGGCAATGGGAGGAGTCCTGATCGCGACCGTGGGCACCGCCCTGTGCTTCGACCTCAACGCCATCTCTTACCTTGCCGTCCTTGGCGCCCTCTACCTCATGCATCCCGACGAGCTTCACCTCCAGAAGAAGCTCAGCAGGCGGGTGGCCGGAACGATGGCCCAGATCCGGGAGGGGGCCCGCTATGCGCTGAGGACTCCCGAGGTCCTGCTGGTGATGGTCCTGATGCTGGTGGTCGGGACCTTTTCCTACAACTTCTCGGTCCTCATCCCGTCGCTAGCCAAGGAAGGGCTCCACTCGGGTGCCACGACCTTCGGATTGCTCAGCGCCTCATTGGGTGTTGGTGCTCTGCTGGGAGCACTCGGAGTCGCCTACGCCGGAAAGGCTGGAGTGCCGGCGCTCCTGGCCGGCTGCGCCGTCTTCGGGACCTTCCTCGCTCTTTCCGGTCAGGCGGCCAGCCTGCTCCCCGCGATGGGGCTGCTGACCGTGACCGGGGCCGGAATGATCGTCTACTCGGCAATGTCCAACAGCATCATCCAGCTCTACACTCCAGCCGCCCTGCGAGGCCGGGTGGTTGCGCTCTACCTCTGGGTATTCATGGGCACGACTCCAATCGGAAGCCCCCTCACAGGGCTGATCGAGCAGGCCTGGGGCAGCCGGGCAGCGATGGCGATTGGGGGCTTTGCAGCGCTCGCCACCGCGGTCGGAGGGAGCATCTGGTGGTCCAGAAGAGGGCACCGCCGCGGAGACTACGCGGGTTCTTCGGGACCCCTTGCCGAAGCCCCCACCGCGTGAAAGCCTCCGTCCACATGAATCAGCTCCCCGGTGGTGGCGGGAAAGTAATCCGAGAGCAGAGCCACCACCGCCTTGCCGACCGGGCCGGAGTCCCGCGGATCCCACCCCAGCGGAGCCTGCTGAGCGAAGACCTCAGGAAAGCGGCTGAACCCAGGGATCCCCTTGGCTGCCGTGGTGTACGTGGGACCGGCGGACACTGCGTTGACCCGGATCTTCCTAGCGCCCAGGTACTGAGCCAGGTAGCGCACAACCGACTCCAGAGCCGCCTTCGAGACCCCCATCCAGTCGTATCCCGGCCAGGCCTGGGTGGCGTCGAAGTCAAGGGTGACCACGCTGCCACCCTCCTTGGGCATCAGCGGCGCCAGCGCCACCACCAGTTGCTTTAGGGAGTAGGCACTGATCCGCAGAGCGGTCGCGGCCGAGTCCCACGGGGTGGAGAGAAAACTTCCCCCCAGCGCATCTGTGGGGGCGAAGGCCACCCCGTGGACTATTCCGTCAATCTGCTGGCCCCTTAAGTCGATGCCCGCCGCCAGCTCCTCAAAATCAGAGTCCCTGGACACGTCCAAGGTCAGAACCTCGGGACGCGGGGACAGTCGGTTGGCACTGCGCTCGGTCAGCCGTGCCGCTCGACCAAAGGAGGTGAGGATCACCTCCGCCCCGTCCTCCTGCGCCTGGCGCGCCACCGCGAAGGGTAGCGAGGCCGGGGTCAGGACTCCGGTCACCAGAATGCGCTTGCCGCTGAGGAGCATGAATGGCAAGGTTAGCGACTCTGACCCCGCCGCGAACGCTGACCTCGGGCCGACCCCTCTCAGGTAAGTGGGTTAGAATCCCCAGGCATGGCTGCCGGGACCAAGCCACGACGCCGCCGCGCCGGGCTTTCGACCCACCGTTCGTCCTTCTCATGGGGCCGGCACCGGACGCTTTTGGCGTTCCTGGTGGTCCTTGGATTCCTGGTGTCCGGGACCAGCGGAGCCGTCGCCTACTTCCTTCCAGCGGTGACCACCGCCCTCCATGTGACTGGCCAGAAGACGACCGGAACAGGTGGAACCCACGGCCGCACCGGATCTGGCACCGTCCAGACCGCGAATCCGCCTCCGCCCGGCCAGCCGTTCACAGTCCTCCTGCTGGGCTCGGACAACGACACCAAGTTCGTTGCCAGTCACGTCCTCACACAGACCATGATCCTGGTTCGGGTGGACCCTCAGACCCACCAGGCGGTCATGCTCTCCATCCCCCGCGACCTCTGGGTCCCGATTGCGAGCGGGGGCAGCGCCAAGATCGACGCGGCCTACGCGTACGGCGGCCCGAAGGATGCGGTCCAGACCGTGCAGAATGACTTCAATGTCGCGGTGAACTACTGGGCCTGGATCGGTTTGGGAGGACTGGTGAGCCTGGTGAACCAGCTCCCCGGAGGGGGTGTCGACCTCATCTCCCAGATGCCCATTCTCGACGTCCAGTACCCCTACGACCTGACGGGAAACAACCCCTATGCCAATCAACGGGTTGCGATCCTGCCCGGACCGCAGCGGCTCAACGGGGTCAACGCACTGACCTATGTGCGCTCTCGGCATGGTGACATCCTCGAGGACATCGCCAGGTCCCAGAAGCAGCAGGAGCTGCTGGTGGCGATCAAGGACGCGGCCAAGCGCATGAACCTGACCGATATTCCCCGGATCGCCAGCTCACTGGGTAGTGAGGTCGCCACCAGTCTCAGCCCCGGGCAGATCGGCTCGATCGCCTCCCTCGCCAAGGACTTCAGCAACGGCAATGTCACCCAGATCGTGATGCTCAGCCAGTACTACTCCAGCCAGGTGATCAACGGACAGGACGCGTTAGTCCCAAACTGGCCCGCCATCAACACCCTGATCACGCAGAACTTCCCGGCGTGAGCCCGCGTCAGCTGCTAGCAGCGGCGGTGTCCCTGGGCCTGATGGCGCTCTTCGGACTCGGTGTCTACGCTGCCCTTGGGACCTTGCAGACCAAGACCACAACTGCAGTCGTCCCCACTCAGGAGCAGGCCTTGGTGGACCTTCCGGGGACCATCTTCCTGGCCCAGGGGGGCTCAATCTACAGCCTCCACAACCTGACCTTCACCAAGCTCAACGCACCCGCCGGCAATTGGGTCCAGGTCGCGCCGGCGCCCAACGGCGACGTGATAGGCGTGGACAAGGGCAACGGCTACAGCAATGTGTACCTGCTGAG
Source organism: Candidatus Dormiibacterota bacterium (assembly GCA_027313505.1). GTDB lineage: Bacteria > Chloroflexota > Dormibacteria > Aeolococcales > Bog-877 > AG-12. The sequence goes on along the minus strand of DAHVDN010000018.1, from coordinate 11,573 downwards.
CCCGACAGGTCGGGTCCTCCGCACGCTTCTCAGTGATAGTTCATCGAGTTACTTCAACAATCACTTCGCGTACTACCCGAGGGTCAGCCCCAACGGTCAGAGTCTCTTCTACTCCTGGAACTGGATCGATCCCTACGCCAACTACAACGTTGACTTCGAGGTGCTCTCGGTTCCCCTGTCCAATCCCTCGGTCACCCCGACTGTCTGGAGCCTGTCCAACCTCTACTACCAGGGGGGTGATGTCGAGCCGCTCCCGCTCGCTAGCGGGGGTCTGATCTATGCCAAGTACGCCACAGGAACCCCCGGCAACTCCGGGCTGGTCTATTCTCAACTGGCGTACGTCGCCTCCCCCGGCGCCCAACCACAGTACCTGACAACCCCAGCTCAGAACTGCAGCGAGCCAGCGCTCAACCCGGCGGGAACCGAGCTAGCGATGATCTGCGCCAACAATCAACTCCAGACCAGCACCCTGGAGGTCGCCAGCTGGAATGGAACAACCCTCGGTACTCCGCGGGTCCTCTCCACAGGGCCCATGGCCGCGATGCCAACGTGGTCCCCGAACGGCAGCAGCCTGGTATTCATGAACGTCCCCCAGCGCAGCCTACCCTTTCAGCTGTACTGGATTCCCAAGGCCTCCACCAGCAAGCCCGGAGCCGCGCAGCAGGTCACTCAGAACCTATCCCTCACTGCAACCTCCGACCCCGTCTGGTACCCCTGAAGATCGGTTAGCGGTTCAACCTCTGCCTGAGCCGCCTGGAGCTTTCGGCGGAGCCCAGGGGTCGCACAGCTCGTTCACCAGAAGGCCCACCAGCGCGGTCCACCCGGTCTGGTGAGATGCGCCCTGGCCACTTCCGTCATCGCCATTGAAGTACTCGTGAAAGAGCAGCATGTCCCGCCACAAAGGGTCGTCCTGAAACTTGCGGACCCCACCGAATACCGGCCTTAGGCCCTGGTCGTTGCGACGGAAGATGGCGACCGTCCTCAGGGCAAGCTGGTCGGCGATCTGACCCAGGGTCATAGCCGGCCCGCCTGGCGCTGGGAACTCGTGGGTGAAGGATTCCCCCAAACCGACTCCCAGCAGCCGCAGCGACTGGGTTAGAAGGTAGCCGGTAGGGAGCCATACCGGCCCTCTCCAGTTTGAGTTTCCCCCCATGATCCGTTCGTCTGACGCCCCCGGCTCGTAGCGCACCGGAGTGAGCCCGGGCACCAAGTTGGACTGGTACGGCTCATCCAGATGCGCCTTGGAAAGCGAACGCAGACCGAAGTCCGAAAGGAACTCCTTAGGATCCAAGAGCCGGTCCAATAGTTGATGGAGCCGGTGGGGACTGACCAAGGAGAGGCAGGCGTATGGGTCCTCCCCCGCCGCCTGGTAGTGGAAGGCCTTGTCCCGGTGAGCCTGCTCAAGATATTCGGAAAGCCTGGGCAGCCGCTCCAGGGTGTGTCGGTGCACCACCTCACTGGCGGCCAGGGGCACTAGACCCACGAGGCTGCGCACCTTCAATACCTCCGACTGGCCATCGGCCAACCGGAGCCGGTCGTAGTAAAACCCCTCTGTCGCATCCCACAGCCCCGGCTGACCATCACGCCCGTTCAGAGCGCTGGCGATGTGGGCGAAATGTTTGAAGAAGCGGATCGCCACATCCTCATACTGAGGCTCCTCGATCGCTAGCTCGGCCGCAATCCGGAACATCTTCACTGCGAACATCCCCACCCAGGCAGTGGCATCGGCCTCCCATATCTGAGCCCCTTCTGGAAGATGGCTGCGGTCGACAGCGGAGATGTTGTCAAGCCCCAGAAAGCCACCAGAGAAGATGTCGTGAGCATCGACGTCACGACGATTTACCCACCACCCGTAGTTGAACATCAGCGCCAAAAATGCCCGCTCCAGGAAGGCTCGGTCCGCCCGCCCGGTGCGATTGCGATCTCGAACATACAGCTGCCACACGGCCGTCGCGTGGACTGGAGGGTTGGAGTCGGAGAAGCTCCATTCATAGGCCGGCAGCTGGCCATCCTCGCGAAGGTACCGCGGCTGCAGGAGCAGCATCACCTGCTCTTTGGCCATCACCAGGTCGACTGGCTCCAAGGCCAGGGCGTGAAAGGCGAGGTCCCAGGAGGCGAACCAGGGGTACTCCCAGCTGTCCGGCATGACGATGACATCCTCGGCCCGCATGCCAACCCACTCCGCGTTTCGACCTCCCAATCTGGAAGGCGGTGGAGGAGGGCACGCTGGATCTCCATCGAGCCACCGTGAGACGTCGTACTGGTAGTACTGCTGGGACCATATGAGCCCGGCAAACGCCTGACGTTGGATCAGCGCGAGCTCCGGATCGCGATTGGAAGAGCAGATCAGCTCGTAAAAGCTGTCCGCCTCCGCCCTCCGCTCCGAGCAGACTCCATCGATATCGATATCGAAATGTTCCGTCTTGTCGGTGAGCACCCAGCGCACCACCTGCGACTCACCGGGGTCCAGTTGGAGGCGGAAGTGGGCAGCCGCCTTGGTCCCGGTACCGGACGGGCTGCAGTGAGTGGGGTCGCCGGAGACCACGGCGTCCCCGATGGCGCCTTTGGGGTGCTCGCTTCGTCCTGGGGCGTCAAAGAGCAGCCGACTGTCGGTCTCGTTGTCGCAGACCAGCCAGCTGAAGTCGCCCTCCACTCTGACCCGATACCCAGGAAGCTCAGGGTGCTGGACCATCAGACTGCCGCGGTCAGCCACGAGCTGCGGGACATCGGGGGTGGGAACCGACCAGCTCCAGCGGTTTCGAAACCAGAAGTGGGGCAAGAGGTGAAGCTCCGCCGCCTCGGGGCCCCGGTTGGTCACCACGGTGCGGCACACGACCGTGGTTGGTCCCTCCTTGGCGTACTCGACCAAGACATCCCAGTAGCGGTCATCGTCGAACACCCCAAGGTCGAGAAGCTTCACCTCAGGACCCGGAGTTGAGTTCCGCTCCCTCAGCTCCTGGTATGGGAACTCGACCATCGGATACCGATACAGAGCCCTGAGGTACCTGCCGTCCGGCAGAGCGTCCAGGTAGTGCCAGTACTCTTTGACGTCTTCGCCATGGTTGCCTTGCGCATTGGTGAGGCCATACAACCTCTCCTTCAGGATGGGGTCGCGACCGTTCCACATCGCCACCGCTGCGCAGAGACGCTGCTCCCTATCAGAGATGCCCAGTATCCCGTCCTCCCCCCAGCGGTAGGCGCGGCTTCTGGATACCTCGAAGGGAAGGTAATCCCAGGCATCCCCATCGGCGCTGTAGTCCTCTCGTACCGTCCCCCACTGCCGATGCGAGAGGTAGGGGCCCCAGAGCCGCCAGCGGTCGGACATCTCGGGCGCCCCGGCGCGCGGCTCATCCTTCCCGCTCAAAAGTGACATATGCCGATTCTCGCAGGGGTCGTCGCCCGTTACCAGCTCAGCGGTGGGGGGCGTTCTTGGCGTGCAGTGCCTGTGCCCGCCGGTCCGGGGTGCGATCGAGGCGCAGGGCGAGAGCGGGACAGGCGGCGCGAGCCCTACCCGACTGCTTGGAGAGGTGTCGCGGAATCGGGTCGGGGGAGATTATGGGAAACCCCCAGTCATCCAGGGCGATCATCTCGGGCAGCATCTCCGCACACAGGCCATGGCCCACGCACAAGATTGGGTCGACGTGAAGGAACTGGTCGCTCATCGAGGGCTGCTCTGGCGGGACGGTAGAGGAATCCGGCTTATGCTCCCGCCACTGCAACGGCCGGCGGCGTGCAGCTCGAGCTCCGAGGAGAAGCTGTCGATCGTGGAGCGGATCAGATTGACCAGGCCGTCGGGATGACGACAGGCTCCTCTCCCCTCAATCTGTGCGCACCAACGCCGGAGCATCGTTCGGACTCCCGTCTGGTCCGCTGTGGGATCTGCGAGCACGCTGAGGGCGCCCGCCAGGGAGGGAAGCCCGCGAACGCACGGCCCACACTGTTGAGCGCTCTGCCCCGACAACCACTCGGCGATGCGATGGGCCTCGCGGAGGCCACAGGTTCCATGAGGAAGCAGGTGCATGACTCCTGCCCCAGGGGTGGCGCCAAAAGGCGCCAGCCCGGCTCGCGAAAGAGGTACTCCTCCAAGGTCAGCCATCCGGACCCAGGAGCCGAAGTAGCCCCCCATGAGCAGAGAGTCGGCGGCAGGGTTCGGCGCAGCGACGGAGAACACGATGTCCAGCGGTTGGCCCAAAGGAACTTCATACACCCCGGGGCGTTCGAACGCCCCACTCAAGGTGACCAGGATCGTGCCTGCCTCGGCAGCGGTACCTGCTGTCCGAAACCAATCGGCTCCAAAGCGGGCTATCAGCCCCAGGTGAGCCAGGGTCTCGACATTCTGGACCAGGGTGGGTCTTCCCTTCCAGCCCTTTTCCACCGGCCTTGGGGGTTGAGAGCGAGGACGAGCCGGTCCGCCATCCAACCATCTGATCACCGCTGTCTCCTCGCCAGCCACGAAGTCGCGGGAGGACAGGACCACCGTCACCTCCGGATAGCCGTTCCCCCGCGCCTTTCTCTCCGACAGTGCCCGGGCGATGGTTCGACCTGCTGGCTCCCCGGGAACCACCAGCGCGACCGCCTCCGCTCCCACCGTGGCCGCCACCACCTCGAGCCCATCCAGAACCATATGGGGGCGAATGGTCAACAGGAGGTTGTCCTTGGAAGCCGCAGGCTCGGTTTCGCTGCCGTTGGCGACCACCACCCTCTTCGGCCCGTGGCTCATGACCGCCACCAACTTGTCAGCGACCGGAAACCCGCCACCGCCTCGGCCAGTCAATCCGGCCCGGCGCACAACCTCAATCATCCTCTTGGGTCCAAGGTGAGCCATAAGTTCCGCCACCGGTCCCCCGAGCCGATCACAGTGCTCTTCCCATCTCTCCGGGGCGCCGCGCCGAGGACCGGCGAGCAGCCGCAGCGGGCCCGGCCCGCCCTGCGGCTGGTCAAACTCTCTGACCGGCATGGCCGCTACGGCAGTCACCCCTGGTCGCCCTGAGAACCCGAGGAGGCGGGCGGTGAAGTACCGAAATAGAGCCAGCCGGTCAGCTGAGACCCGGCGCCCGCCTGGGACAGCAAGAGATCGACTGGGATCGAGAAACCGGAACTCGCTGAGCGCATGGCAAGTTCCAACATGGACCCGGAAACGCCGACCAGAGACCCTTGGTACGCTGCGCCCCCGCTCCCGGGTTGGAAGGTGGCGCTGCCCCCGGAGATCGACAATCCACCGTCCGAGGTCGCTTTCCCCTGGAGCAATACCCTGAGCGAGCCACCGGGGCCTCCGAGGACGGTCCCGGCGATCGTCGCCAGCTGGCCGGAGCCAGTGGCCGACGAGGCCAGGGTGCCGGTGAAGGAAGCGGTGAACAGGCCAGGACTGGCGGAGTGGGATCCAGTTCCGGACGCGATCACCGCCGTGGGAGTGCCGGCCTTTTTGGCCCACCCCGCCTGAAGCGGTCCTGTGGTCGACCAGATGAGGACCGCCACCGGTACGGCAGCAGTGGCGAGCATGGCGAACACCCGGGTATACAGGTCCTGGGAGCTCGCCCGAGCCAGCCGAACCATCAAGGTGGCGACCACAGCTCCCAGGCAGATCATCTCGTAGACAAAGACCCATCCCAGGCGGCTGTCGGTGCCCGTCCCCAGGGAGTGCAGCAGAGCAACCGGCCAGGACAGGTAGGCGAGCCAGTGGGTGAGCCGCCAGAGCCCGGGGCGCAGGTGAGCCCGCAACAGGCTGGTCACCACCACCGCAGCCAGCAGGTCAAGGCTGAGCGTCCCGAGGCCGAGCCAGATCGGCCGGTAAGGGCTGACGAAGGGGATCAACACCGCCCACCAGCCCACCGGGACATAGGGGTCGAGCTCGATCGTGACCACGTGGATGGCCAGCAACACCACCGCCAGCAGCGCGAAGTTGCGGTGCAGACCCTGAACCGCGAACCGGGGCCAGCGCTCAGGGTGCCATCCCCCCTGAATGAGGATCCCCAGCACCAGGTTGACAGTCAGGACGCCGAGCAGGACCAGCCCGCTCCCGCGGGCCAGGTACCAAAGGGCCATCGGGTCGACTGCGGCGAGGGTCATCCTGCGGTCCCGGAGAAGTGGTGAAGGGGTCCCACTTCCTCACCGACCGCCGTCCACTGCCCAAGGTGGGTCACCCCGCTGTCCCGGTCGACCAGCCGCGCTGCCACCCCCCAGGATTCGAGTAGCCCCGCCGCGGCTCCTCCGCTGACCAGAGCCGCAGTGGCCAGCGCGTTCGCCTTCAGGCAGCTTTCGGCCGCGACGGTGACCGTGCGCCAGCACCCGTCCACCGGGCGACCCGTCATCGGATCGATGACGTGGTGCATTTCAGCTGTGCCGCGCCGCCAGCGGCGCACCAGCACGGAAGACGTTGCCAGCCCCCTATCAGTCAGTCCGACGTTCTGGCCTGCCTCCTTGGGCCCCGCCTGGTGATCGTCGCCGACTCTGACGACCCACCCCCCTTCCGGAGGCGGACCAGCTGTCGAGATGTCGCCACCAAGGCTCACCAGGACGGCCCCGGCGGTCAGGTCGGAGACTCTTTGGGACGACTCATCGGCCAGTTGGGCTTTGGCCGTTGACCCCAGATCCAGCAGAACGCCGAGGGGCCGACGGAGCAGCCCACCCACCAGTGAGACTCGAGACCAGCCGATGACCGGCTCTGGTGTGGGGGCAGGGTCTGGCAGCTGCTTTGGCATAGATTGGAAGTCCTCGCCGTAGCCCGCTGCGAGCAAGGCGGCGCCAACGGTGGGGTCGATGAGCCCCCCAGTGCGTTGCGCCCAGTCCAGCGAAGCTGCGATGAAGGACCCGAGGCGCAAGCTGACGGGCACCTCAGTTCTGGGATCCGCGTTGAGTCGGTAGAGTTCCGATCCCGGCTTGAATCTGCTGGCCACCTGGTCCGCCTCGCTCAGGAGATGGTCGAGCTCCTGCATGGCGACTTCGGCTGCCTCTCGGTCCTCGAGCAGCAGCTGGGCGGTGGTTCCAAGTGCGGGGCGCCCAAAGGACCAGAGGGTCGGCGAGACCCGCTCCTCCCTCCAGACGGCCGGCTCGCTCACGACCCGCCCGAGGTGACCACCGGAGCCGAGTTAGCAGGCGCGGGTACGGTGCCAGATGTGCCACCGCCATTGCTGGGGATGCCGGTCCCGCCACCTGTCGGCACGGTCCCGGCAGATGACGAGGTGGCCGGGGCTGTGGCTGCGGCAGTCTTGCCAGGAAGTGCGTGAGCTACCGCGGCTGCTGCTGCTCCAGTTGCCACCATCACCCCGAGTCCCGCCCACACCGTTGCCCGGCGCAACAGCGCCTCACCATGAAGTCTCCGATCTGCTGGTGCGTCAATTCCGTCTCTCATACGCCGATTCTGACCCCGGTCGCTGGTACCGCTCTGGGGACTGGCTGAGAGGCTCCTGAGGCCGGAGCGGCGGTGCCCGCTCCGAGTTACGCAAGCTTCTTGCGCAAACGGCTTGCGCTATGTATCATTGACCCATGGGACGTAGACCTAAGATCCCGGGGGCGCTGCAGCTGTTGATGACCGCCCGTGGGCACCACACCTGGAGCCTGGAGGAGCTCCACGAGGAGCTGGATGGGAGTGGACTCAAGGCTAACTTCTCGTCGGTCTTCCGCTCCATGGCCAGGTTGGAAGCCGACGGGCTGGTGCGCCGGGTCGAACTCGACGATGGCCGGACTCACTTCGAGCTGAGCACCGAGCACCACGATCACCTCAGGTGTGGAACTTGCGGCGAGGTGACAGCAGTGCCCTGCGGCCCGGTCGCCCAAGCAATCGCACAGATGGAGGAGGTGACCGGCTTCTCCATCTCGGATCACCGACTGGTCCTCACCGGAACCTGCGTCCGTTGCCAGCGTCAGCCTCCAGCAACTAGGAATCGCAGTCGACTCCCGGCCCTGCGCGGACGGCTGGTGGGAGCAGGGTCATGATCGGCGCGACCATCAACTTGTGGAATCCGGTGCACGTAGCCGGATTCGCGGTCATCGTGACCGCCCTCCTCCTGGGGATGGTCCACGGCATCACCCCGGATGAACACACCTGGCCGATCACCTTCAGCTACGCCATCGGAAGCTATTCAAGCAGGAGGGGCCTCCGCGCTGGACTGATTTTCTCCGCCGCCTTCACCCTCCAGCGGGCGTTGGCCAGCGAACTCGCCTACCTGGGTTTTAGCCGCTTCCTGACCTACGGGAATGCCGATTACGCCATCTACCTGGTGGTGGGTGCGCTCATGGTGTGGGCAGGGGTTCTGATCGTTCGCAAGGGACGGGTGCCCTTCCACTTCCATCTCCACATTCCCTGGCTGAACAAGGACTCAGAGGCTGTGCACTCCGGTCAGGAGCTGACCGGCGAGACCCCTGTGTGGGTCCAGGATCCCCGTCCATGGATGCCGGCACTCCATGGGTTCATCGCAGGATGGGGCTTTGGAGCCTTCGCCATCATCATCTACACCGTGCTGGCTCCGGCGATGCCTTCCGCGGCTCTGGGCTGGGTGCCCGGAGCGATGTTCGGCTTGGGCACGACGATAGTCCAGGTCCTGGCCGGCGCTGTCTTCGGCCGGATCGCCGCCCGGCGGGGCCTGTCTCCCGAGGCGATTCGCCAGGTCGCACTTACCGTGGCCGGGAGGACTCTCACCTGGGGAGGCGGCGCATTTGTGGTCGGCGGCCTCTTCGGCCTGGCCTTCCCAGGAGTTGCCAACCTCAGCGTTGCGACTGGGCTTCATATCCACAATCTCGACCAGATTGGGCTTCCGATCTTCCTGGTCATGTTTTCGGTCGTGGGAATTGGGGTCACAACGATGATCCGGGAGACTCGCTCATGGACGAGGCGCGAGCGTGCGGCCAGGGCTGCTGCGGGCACTCTGGGCTGAAGCCCACGTCGCGCCACACCTCGGTCTGTGGGCGGAGCCGATCCTGACCGCCCCAGAGGAGCTGCCGGTAGTGCGCTGATCGCGCAATCCTGGAGCCTTAGGCATCCAGACTGGCAAGCGGCGGCTCTGAGTACGGTTGCCCGTGGCCGGCCGCGACGTCTTGGCTCCCCACCGCAGGTGCCGGTTGGAGGACCGGTAGCTCCACTCGAAAGGTTGCTCCACCGCCTGGGGTCGGCTCATGGGTTACATGCCCATGGTGGGCGGCGACGATCGCAGCTACGATGGCGAGCCCGAGTCCCGCCCCTCCCCTCTCCCGGCCCCTGGACCTGTCCATTCGAACGAAGCGCTCGAAGATCCGAGCCTGCGAATCCGTGGGAATCCCTGGCCCATGGTCCACCACAGACACAACCCCAATTCCGTCGCCCTGTTCGACCCGGATCTGGATCGCGGTCCGCTCTGGAGTGTGCACCACAGCGTTCCGAAGTAGGTTGGCGACCACTTGGCGCAGCCTCGCCTCATCACCGGATACCATCACCTCACTGGGGGCCAGCACCGTGATCGGATGGCTCCGGTCGGCCGCGGACTGGTCCGCCGCCGAGTCCACCGCCAGCTCAGACAGGTCCACCTGCTGAAGGTCCAGCGGCCTTCCCTCGTCCAGGCGAGCCAACAGGAGGAGGTCATCAACCAGCTGACCCATCCGGATTGACTCGCTCTCGATACGGCTCATCGCCTTGCCCAAATCGTCAGGGTTGGCGGAGGCACCCCGGCGGAAGAGCTCCGCGTAGCCCCTGATCGAGCTGAGCGGTGTCCTGAGCTCGTGCGAGGCATCCGCGACGAACTGGCGTAAGCGGTCTTCGGAGGCGGTCCTGGCATCGAATGCCTGCTCGATTTGCGACAGCATCTCGTTCAGGCTGACGCTCAGCTGCCCCACCTCCGTCCTGGGGTCCACGGTCCTCACCCGCTGGGAGAGGTCGCCGGCCGCAATCTTTTGCGCCGTGTCCCGGATTCGGCGCAGCGGGCTAAGACCCAACTGCACGGTCCACCAGGCGACCACTCCCAAGAGGACCAATATGCCTGCACTAACCAGTATTTCGAGAAGGCTCAGCTGAGACAGGGTGGCGTCGACGGCGGTCAGAGGAATGGCCAGAACCAGGACCGTGTTGCCGGGCGCGGTGGCGACGAGGAGCCGGAACTCGACCTCACCCGAAACCGCCGGGGCTGTGGCGAACGAGCCGCCAGAACCCGCGTTGGCGACCAAGGATGCCAGAACGCGCGGATCGGGAGAAATTGGAGTGAAGTTAAGGTAGGCTAGCCGGGTCCCGTCGGTCCCCGACAACAGCTCTGCATAACTTCCCCCCAGGACGTATGCACCCGGGCAGTACTGCTGCGGAGAAGATGGATCAACGGGTCGGACCAGGCAGCTGTAAACCGCTCCAGCCGAACCCCGGAGCTGAGCATCCATCTGCTGCATCAGGGAGGACTGCAGGGCCAGGTAGGTCACAGCGTCGATCGCTATCAGTCCGAGCGCTACCAGCGCCATGAGCCCCAGCAGGAGTCGGAGCCTTAAGGACACACTCAGCCGCGGGGCAGCCGCAGCACGTAGCCCATCCCCCGTACGGTGTGGATGAGCGGCGGATCGATCGCATCCACCTTCTTCCGGAGATAGCTGATGTAGGTCTCCAAGATGCCAGCGTCTCCACCAAAGTCATAGCTCCATACGTGATCGAGTATCTGCGCCCTGGTCAGAACCCGCCGGGCGTTGATGAGCAGGTACCGCAGCAGTCGGTACTCGGTGGCGGTTAGGTCTATCGGTTCCTCGCCCCGCCGGACCTCACGGAGGTCCTCGTCCATCTCGAGATCGGCAAAGGTGAGCAGGTTGCGTGTCTCCGCCTGTCGACCGCTCCGCCGCAGGATGACTCGGACCCTGGCGATCAACTCGTCCAAACTGAAGGGCTTGGTGACGTAGTCGTCGCCCCCCACGGTCAGCCCGCGAATCTTGTCCTCGGTACCATCCCTGGCGGTGAGAAAGAGGATCGGCGTCGCCGACCCTGCGGCCGCCAGCCTCTTGGCCACCTCGAATCCATCGATGTCCGGTAGCATCACATCGAGAATGATGAGATGCGGTTGGAAGGTGTGGGCCTGAGCCAGGGCATCATGTCCGGTCAGGGCGGTCGCAGTGGAGAAGTCGGCGTACCGCAAGGCAGTTGACACCAGCTCAGCCAGGTTGAGTTCATCGTCCACTACCAAGACCCGTGTTGCCTCTGTCACCACAAGCCAGAGTGTGATTGAGCGACCTGGGAGTTTCCTGAGAGTTATCCGGGAGGCGCCTGGGATCTGAGACTCGAAGCCGGCGGAGCTCTTGAGCCTGCATCTCCCACCAACCTCTCAGTCGGCTCCCAGCTCAATCCAAGGTCCGCCGGTCATCGTAGTCATCGTCGACCGGACAGACCACCGTCACATGTCGTTGGCGGAGCCGGTTTTAACCTACCCTCCCCGCAGCGGCCCGGCAACGGCCGGGTCGCTGTACCCAGGGGGTGGCGTCGTCCGGGAGAGCTGCCGACCCGACTGGCCCAAAACCGGAATTGACCACTCCCGTTGGCCGCCGTTGACAGCCCGATCACCCACCCACCTGGGAGTCGCCACGGCAGGCCCGGTACACTGAGTCATTTCCGACCGATCCCACCCGATCCACCACTGGAGATA
>DAHVDN010000189.1 GCA_027313505.1 Candidatus Dormiibacterota bacterium | reverse complement strand
GGGGCACGTAAGGGAGTACCCATCGGAGTGGGCAGCGATCAAGGTCCCAGGGGGGTGGAGCCGGAGCGGCGGGATCCGTGGACCGAGGCATGAGGCTTCTCAGCGGCCCGGTGGAAAGTGGCCGGCTCCAGTGGCTGCTGTGTACGGCGATCAGGAGGGGGAAGTCAAGGTGGTCCTGCGATTGAAGCGTCCGGCTGGAGCGTGACCAAGCGGGCTCGTCGGCCGTTGTGCCCTTCGATGAAGACTTGCCATTGGGCCGGTCCGCATCGGGACTCATGGAGGCGTGCTTGGTGGGACTTCTTGGGAAAAGATGGAGCGGCCGAGGTGGTTCGTGGTCTATGGCCGTTGCTTGACCCTGATCGTAGTAGTTGTCGGGGCTGCTCTGAGCGCTCCGACCGCATTGGCGGCAAATGGGTTTTGGTTGGGCACGGATGGCACGGGACCTACGGTGTCGGGCTCTGCACCCTACCAGGAGCCGTACGTGAACGCTACCTACGGCTCATATGTAGGCGAAATTGGAGGATGGTGGGACATGCCGGGCCTTACGGGTTGCGGCCACGCGTACTTCAATTCAACTGATATCAGCGCCGCTAACGTGAATTTGGCCAACTATGGCTCCGGCGTCGGTGCCGGAGCGGTCATGTCCCATACATTGGTGTAAGTAGCGTGGTCGAGATCGTGCTGGGAGCGGGCACGAAAAAGGCCACCGTGC
>DAHVDN010000188.1 GCA_027313505.1 Candidatus Dormiibacterota bacterium | reverse complement strand
CACGTTCGATGGCGGCGTGACGTGGACGACCGTCTACGCCGCTCCGACCGATACCTTCATGCAGTACGAGGGCTTTGAGACGAGCACGCAGGGGGTTGCGATTGCGAGCAACGACGCAGGCGCCAGCCCGGTCGGCAGCTTGCTGATGACATTAGACGGCGGCCATCTATGGTCTCCGGTGACCTTCTGAGCTACGTACCTACTGTCCTGCTGCTGAAGTCGCAGAGGATAATGAGCTGGTCGTTGTAGGCCTCAAAATGAGGGCCAGATCATGCTCTGGCGCCGTCTCAAACCAGAACTGCTGGTCGGCCCGGACGACCGGGAGCATGTCCTGTGCTGGCGACGCCGGAGGAGTACGTCCAACCCGAGTTCGACAGCGTGGAGGGTGCTTTGGGGCTGAGACGCGCCTGATCCGAGATCATTCGGGTGCCAGCAGTAAAGTCCTGGGAAGGGATCGTGTGGGCAAACGCTATCTCGGTTTGGGCAATATGGATGGCCTAGTACCAGTGGGCATGTATTTGCGCACCCTCCGGCAGCGCAACAAGGCCCGTGGCCGAGTACCTGCAGCTGGCCCACAACGTGCGCCGGCCCAACGGGTGGTGTGCGCCGAGGTGGTCCACAACTTCGGCCGTGCCGTCGAGTGGATCGCGAAGCTCTGCACCGGCTCGCTCGCAGCCTGCATCGACTGGATGCGGTTGCAAGCGAGGCTTCAGATGCTGAGCTGGT
>DAHVDN010000187.1:451-732 GCA_027313505.1 Candidatus Dormiibacterota bacterium | reverse complement strand
CGATCGGTTGCTGCTGTTGTTCCCGTCAATGCAGGACTGGGTTCCCGCCGGTGACCTGGCCCACTTCATCGCCGAGGTGGTCGACGAACTCGACCTGAGCGAGATCACCGATGTGTACGAGCAGGGGGACCTGCGGGGCTACCCGCCGTACCACCCGGTGATGATGACCAAGCTGTGGCTCTGCGCCTATGCCACCGGGCAGCGGAGCTCGCGCAAACTGGCCCAGCTTGCCACTCCCCTGGTCCACGATTTCCTTGGACACCTGGTTGGGATGAGGGAGC
>DAHVDN010000187.1:0-441 GCA_027313505.1 Candidatus Dormiibacterota bacterium | reverse complement strand
GGTGAGAGAAGCTTGTCCCGGTAATTACCCACTACAGGGCAGGGCCGGAGTATGCCGCTGACCGGACCCCCTGGCCCGGGTCCAGCTGGTACCGCAAACGGGGTACGGTCACGTTGAGCTGGACATCGACGCAGCGGAGCGCGATCAGCTCGGAGATTCGCAGGCCCGTCTGGACGGAAATCATGAGAAGAGCCCGGTCACGTCGGCCTGTCCAGGTCCCGTGGTCGGGCGCACTCAGACGAGCGTCAACCTTGTCCGTGGCGAGGAAGGTGACGAGGGCGCGCTCGCAGCGCTGTCATGGAATGGCGCGGACGCGGGCAATGCCAGCGGCTTGCTCAGGGTGGTGATGTGCTGCGTAGCGGAATATGGAGTGGATGGCGGCGAGCCGGGCGTTTCGCGTACGCACGCTGTTGCCGTAGTCCGGCTCCAGGTGATCCAGGA
>DAHVDN010000186.1 GCA_027313505.1 Candidatus Dormiibacterota bacterium | reverse complement strand
CACCGGCCGACGCCCCAAGGAGCAGGCCCCGGCGGGTCCGCGAGTTGGCGCTCGGCGGAAGCGACCCGGCCACCGGGGCCCAGAGGGTGTCCGGTCGGCAGGTCACGGTGTCCGAACGTTCGACTCGATGGGCACGCGGACACCGTTGTCGACCGTTGGCCGGGTCGGTGGCCCCCGACCGGCTCCGGGGTCAGATCGCGTCCGCCGGTCCCGATCCCACCAGGCCACAACGGACGGTGCCCATCCCAGCGATCGGCCGCAGCCGGACGGGCTGGCGGTGATGGGCCTGCGAAGAGCCCCAGGTCAGCGCGCTGGAGCAGACCACCTGGATCCCCGGGATGGATCACCCGGAACCACGGGGCACCACCCAGGTCCACGGGGCACCAACCAGATCCAGCGGGTGGTGATCGCCGAGGGACGCCTCGGGTAGGAGGAGCGGCGTTCGCCGGCTCCCGGCCGGACCTGTGCAGGCCCGGGCAGCCCCTCAGCCCGTCGGCGGTGGCGCGTCGGGATCGGGCTCGGCGAAGACCTCGACCAGCGCGTCGATGCCGAGGCCGAGGAGCGTCCACTCTACGTCGGCGCCGTCGGCCATCCGCACCCGGTGGACGGGAGCGAACGCGTCCGGATCGACCTGGAAGTGCAGCACGATCCCCTCCGCCAGTGCGGAGATGGCGACGGCCGCGTCCCGCAGGGACGACCCGGGCCGGACCCGCCACCCGATGAGGTCGAGGCCCAG
>DAHVDN010000185.1 GCA_027313505.1 Candidatus Dormiibacterota bacterium | reverse complement strand
GATCGCCGACCTGGTGGCCAGCGGCAGCACCCTGGCCACCAACGGCCTCAAGCCGCTGGAGACGCTCCTGGAGTCGCAGGCGGAGCTCGTCGCCTGCCCGGACCTCGAGCCGGACCGCCTTCGCCTGGTGGAGGAGCTGACGCTGATGATGGCCAGCGTCATCGCCGCCAGCCGGCGGCGGTATCTCATGCTCAACGCCCCCAGTGAGTCGGTGGAGAGGATACGGAGCGTGGTGCCGGGAATGGGCGCCCCCTCGGTGATCCAGCTGGCGGCCCCCGGGATGGTGGCCATTCACGTAGTGGTCGACGCGGAGTCGATCTGGCAAAGCCTCGGCCCCCTCCGCGAGGCCGGTGCCTCGTCGATCCTGGTCCTCCCCATCGAGAAGCTGATCCCGTGAGGCAGGCACCGTGGCTCTCGAGGAACGCCTCGGCCGACCGGCCCCGCGCCGAAGGGGTGGACCGGGAGGTCCAGGCGGTCCTGGACCAGGTCAGGCAGGACGGTGACCGGGCGGTCCGGTCGCTGACCCGCCGATTCGACGGGGTGGTCCTGGAGCGGAGCAGGGTCGATCCCTCGGAGATCGAGAGGGCCCTCGATGAGGCGCCCGCCGCGCTCGTGGAGGCGCTGCGGGGCTCCGCCGCCAACCTCACCCGAGTCGGCCTGGCGCAGCGCTTCGCGGAGGAGGCGGTCGACGTGCGACCCGGGGTCAGGGTCTGGAGGATCTGGCGACCGCTGCAGCGG
>DAHVDN010000184.1 GCA_027313505.1 Candidatus Dormiibacterota bacterium | reverse complement strand
ACCTACGCTCCGCAGCGCTTCCAGGGCCTCACCTTCGTCCTGTTCGCCTTCGGGGCCCTGACCTACGCCAAGCACCCCGAGGGCATCCTCGAGTTCCAGAAGCGCCGCTGGACCCAGCGGTTCGAGCGGCTGGTCCTGTCACCGGGCGGCGGCTTCTCCCCCGGAGAGACAGTCGTCCTGGGGCCGGAGGCCACGCTGGGGGGCCCCCGTTGAACGCCGGTGCGGCCGCGGGCACGGTGGACGCCGAGGCGGCCCGGCGGACCGCCGCCGCCCGCTCGCCGCTGCTCGGCGACCCGAGGCCGCTGTTGCTCGTGCAGGGGATCTCGAAGAGTTTCGGCGGGGTGCGAGCGGTGGCCGACGTCACCTTCGCGATCGAGCGGGGCGAGAGCGTCGGGCTGGTGGGTCCGAACGGAGCCGGCAAGACCACCGTCTTCAACTGCATCTGCGGCCAGCTCCGGCCCGACGCCGGCTCCTGCGAGTTCGAGGGCCAGTCGCTCCACGGCCTGCCCACCTACCGGCGGGCCCGGTTGGGGATCGGCCGCACCTACCAGCGGGTCGAGGTGTTCCCCGAGATGACCGTCCGCCAGCACCTGATGGTGGCCGAGCGGTCGCGCCGGGGCGACGGACGGCTGTGGAGGGACCTGTTCAACCTGAGCGGTCCCCGCCCGGAGGAGGCGGCCCGGGTGGAGGAGGTGCTCGAGCTGGTCGGCCTGGCCGACCGGGCCGACCTGCCGGTGGCC
>DAHVDN010000183.1 GCA_027313505.1 Candidatus Dormiibacterota bacterium | reverse complement strand
CTCTAGCCGTGCTACCCTCTCTAAGGGGCAAATTGAGATCAAAATGTCCCTGTGTACAATCGGTGGGTGTTAGGGTGAGCCTCTCGCCAACCAACCAGAGCCTCCCCACTGGGCACTGCCCCTTACTCTCGATTCGAGATCGCGGATTGGGGAGCCTGCGGTAATTCTCGCATCCAAGTGTCGTCGAGGTCTCTACCTCGTAGGCACCACCCACCGATTGTACACAGGGGTCAAAATGGCGGAGGGAGAGGGATTCGAACCCCCGGAAGCGTTGCCGCCTCAGCGGTTTTCAAGACCGCCGGGTAATGCGCTGGAGGCTGTTATTGCGACACTAATGATCACGCATCAGAGTGCTACAAGCTGACGCAGGTTGAGCGGGCGTGCCAAGGATCTGTGGGCGCCACTGTGGGCGCATCTGGTATCCTTGGGCTATGAGCGGTCCCCGACACCAGGCAGGCCGACGCCCGGACCATGCGGGCCATGTCGGCTGGTATGCCCGTCGGCATAGGTGGCGGGCAAGCGTGCAGCTATCGGGCAAGAGGGTAGAGCGGCTGTTCGCAAGCGAGGACGAAGCCAGGCGATGGCTAGCTGACACGGTCCGGGACTGGAAGGACTCAGGGGTCATGGCTCCGGCCACTGGCGCGCCTAGCCTTGGCACCTACCTAGCCGCGTGGCTGGGACGCCAAGCAACGGGGGCTAAGCGGGGCTCATCGGGCCAAGGCCGCACTGGAAAGACCCTGC
>DAHVDN010000182.1 GCA_027313505.1 Candidatus Dormiibacterota bacterium | reverse complement strand
AGTGGGGCACCACCCTGAACCGCAGCCGGTGGCGCTGGCACCGGTCGAGGAACCCGGCGCTGGAGAATCCGCCGTCCGCCCGCAGCCGCACCTCCCCATGCCCCTCGGGCCGGGCGCGCACGGCCTGCAGAACCAGCTGAGGGGAGATCGACCTGTCCGACGCGATCCCCGGCCGCAGACCGTCGGCCAGCACCCGCCGCCGCTCCGCCCAGGTGCAGAACAGGGAGCCAAACCGGAGCTCCCCCTGGTAGTTGTCGGTGGTGCGGTCCTTCAGTTCACCCTCGGCCCCGGTGGTGGTGGAGTCGAGGTCCAGGAACACCAGGCACCACTCCGGCAGCCCCGGCACTCGGTCCAGTTCCGCACCGGTCCGGGCCAGCTCGGCGACCACCGCCGGGCATTGGCCGGTTGAGCCCCGGCGGCGCCGGGCTGTGGTCTCCAGAGCGCGCACCTCCGCCACCGGTCGCGGCACCCGACCGGCCTCATCCCCGCGCGGCGGATCCAGATGGGCCGGATGGCGGCCTCCCGCCAGGATCGACTCCGCCAGGCAGAAGAGCAGCTCGCCGCCGCCCAGCCCCCGTCGCCTCTGCCCCAACTGCCGCATTCCCACAAGGGCGTCGTCCAGTGGCTCCATCAGGTGCAGCTTCGGGTTCAGCTGCCGGGCTAGGAGCAGCCGGGGTGGCCGGTGAGCATAGGGTCGTCAGCCCCTTCGTGAACCGTGGGGCCGGATGCGGTACGCCGCACCCACTGG
>DAHVDN010000181.1 GCA_027313505.1 Candidatus Dormiibacterota bacterium | reverse complement strand
GAGTTCCATTCTCGCCGATCTGCGCCGATGTGTCTATGGGTGTCCGGCGAAGCTGCTGCCGGACTGTCGGAATCTGGGACTGCGCTTGCGTCGACTGTCATCTCTTGGCCATGGGAATGGCGAAGTGCAGGGTGCGCCCTCGCGCGGGTGGCACCCGGTCTTGGGCAAGAGCCTCGTCCACTGTGAAGGGGAACCCCACCTCGAGGTGAGTCTGAGGTGCGCGGCTGAGGACAAGTTGGAGTCGCTGCTCCAGTTGACTGCAGCCGCGTGAGGGTGGGCGATCATGAACCAGCGAGCTGAGAGCCGAGTCGTCCACGGTCACTTCGCCGTCAGGTGGGTCACTTTTCGGGGAACACGTCAGCTGGTACCGCAAACGGGGTACGGTCATGGGCTCAGTTACAGTCTCCAAGTCAAGGGTGCGTCTCCCGCTACGACAGCTGCCCAACTCTCGGAGCCCGCAGTCTTCACCATGTCACCTTCACGGGTGTATGCCGGGCCTGGGTCGTTGACCATGAGATCTGTCCCTCAACTCGCCGTCCGGCTCGGCCCGGCTGGCGGACACGCTCGGCCATTCGGGGCGCTCTCGCCTCAGAACTTCATGCACCACTTCCTTTGGATCTCGCGCGCTCGCCGACTCCAGCTCTGAATTCCACGCTTCGAAGATGCGGCGCACAAGAGTGGGAGTCAAGTTGATTGCCTTTCCATGCTCGAACATCACCCGCTCTAGGCCGGAGTCAGCAGTTTGGAAGCCAACGATCA
>DAHVDN010000180.1 GCA_027313505.1 Candidatus Dormiibacterota bacterium | reverse complement strand
ACCCCCAGTCCGACAGCCATGCCAACTCCAACTGTGACCTCCAGTCCGACTGCCAACCCATCACCAAGCCCGAGCGTCAGCTGATGGTGGACGAGGGCGCGAGGAAGGGGAGGCGCCACCACCCAGTGGCCAAGGCGGCCCAATGGCTCCTAGGAGCGGTGGTGATCGTGCTGGTCGTGGTGGCGCTCCTGCTGGCGGTCTCACTCCGGCACGACGCCAACGGCCAGACGACCTTGTTCGGGCGCCCGGTGTACTCGGTGGACAGCGGTTCGATGGCCCCGACCTTCAACACCGGCGACCTGATCATCGACAGCCCAATCTCCGCGACCCAGGCCGCGCATCTGCGCAGGGGCCAGATCATCACCTTCCAGGCGTCCCCTGCGGTTGGCACTTCCGGCGGTCTGGTGATCACCCACCGCATCTACGCGGTGGTGACCGGACGAAGCGCCGCCGGAGTTCCCACCGTCGCGTACCGGACCAAGGGAGATGCCAACAACGCCCCCGACCTGGGCTCGGTGGCGCCTGCGGCGATCCTGGGGCTGTACCAGGGGCAGCGCATCCCGTTCGGGGGATACGTCCTCAACACACTGCACCAGCCGGTCACCTTCGTGGTCCTGATCATGATCGTGGTCGTCTACGTGGCCGAGGAATTGATCCGGCGGCAGTGGATCGCCCTAGGTGTAGTTCCCACGGACCTTGTTGACAAAGTGAGGGCCCGCTGACCACGGTTTTGGGTACTGCTATCCAGAACGTGGAGGGGCCCTCGTG
>DAHVDN010000017.1 GCA_027313505.1 Candidatus Dormiibacterota bacterium | reverse complement strand
AGTACCGGCCCGGAGCTCCTCGGATGGCCCCGCCGCCAAGGCCCTCGCCAAACACGGCGGGGCAGCGCTCTTCGGGAGCGGGGCATACCGTCAGATCGGGACGCGCCGCTACAGCGTTGAAAGCGCGCGGGAATCCGTGGTGGCCGGCTTCAGGTCAAAAGCCTCGACAGGATGAGCCTCGTTGAGGTCTGTCATAGGCCGGTGCACCAGGTGGGGACCAAGCCTGGATCGACATTCTGAAATGACGATGTCCGTAGTCCAGACCCACGACCGTGCGCAGCGGAACGATGCAGCGGAGGTACGGATTGTTGAAACCCCTGGGATTGCTCACCCCACCAGAAGGAGAGATGCGGACCGCCGACGGCTCGCAGACCCTGGCCCGGCCGGGAATGCCGGAAGGAGCTGGGAACGTTCGCTTCAAAGGTGTCCAACACAGGGCACGGCCGCGGTCAGGTAGTCGCCGATTCCATCCTGTAGGGTCAGGGGCTGAAGAAAGCAGCGGGACTAGGCGCCCATCGCCCAGGAGGGTCCGGTCGTGGCCGGGAACTTCGCGGATACCATGACAGCTGTGAAACCCTCCTATCCCCTGCTCACCAGCCGGCTTATCCTAAGACCCTTCGAGAGCGGGGACTTAGACGACCTTCTTGCCTACATGTCGCCCCCTGAGGTGTCCCGATATCTGTACACCGAGCCGCTGGCCGACAGGGCGGCGGCGAAGGAGAATCTCGGCCGCAAGATGGGAGCCATCCAGGCCGAGAATGAAGGAGACGCGATCTTCCTCGCCGTTTATCTGCCGGAGGCCGAGCGGGTGATCGGGGACGTGATGTTCTACTACACCAGCCGGGGCCACCGCCAAGGGGAGATCGGGTTCGTGTTTCATCCCGAATTTCAGGGCCGCGGGTTCGCGACCGAAGCGGCGCGGGTTGTGCTGGAGATCGGGTTTCAGGGACTGCAGCTGCACCGGATGGTCGCCCGCTGCGACGCTAGGAACCTGGCCTCAGCCCGGGTGATGGAGCGCCTCGGGATGACGCGGGAGGCCCATCTGGTGGAGAACGAGTTTGTCAAGGGAGAGTGGACAGATGAGTTTGTCTACGCGATCCGACGTGGGGAGTGGGAAGCCAGCGCTCAGCCGGTGATGGCCTAAGGGGTCAGAGCGACAGGTCGTCGTACACCGAGCCTTGGCCGCGCCGCTGTCGATGGCGCTCGTCAGGGCGCACCATCTCGGCCACCCGACGTGGCCTGGTACCCGGCCCTTCAGTCCGCCATTGGGGTCTCTGGTTACGTGACGCGGCGCGCCGCGAGGTGGACCGGGGAGCGCCCCGACCGGAGGGCCGTTGCGGGCGGGCCCGGTTGTTCTGCGGCCGGGGAGTGACCGCCCTCTGGAATCCCAAGAAGCTGGCGCGGGCGGCGATCGGAAGGCGGAACCTAGCCTCCGCGAAGGACCAGCGCAGGCTCCTACCCAGGGTGTCCTTGTAGAGGGCGAGGAACAGCAGCACCGCGGTTAGGGCCAGCACCGTCATCCACCCACCGAGGGAGGAGCGATGCTTCAGTTGCGCCGCGGCCAGTTTGCTGGCGGCCAGCGCCTTGGCATGGGCCGCCTGATAGGCGATCTCCTGAGCGTGGAGAGCGGGAATCTGGGGCGCATAGGCGAGGATCCCGTTCGCGATCCCCTGCGCCAGCGCTTGACGGAAGGCCGGCTGAGCCAGGAGCGCCGAATCCTGCTGGTTGCTCATGAAGCCCGACTCGATGGTGAGCGTGGGCATGGTCGCGTGGACCCAGAGTCGCGGCAACGGCTGGACTCCGCGGTTTCCCATGCCGTAGGGAGAGATCGCCTTCCCCATCGCTGAATCGACGGCGTTGGCGAAGGCGGTGTCAGAGGGATGAGGAGTGAAGACCGTCACCCCCTCCAGCGAAGCGGTGGTCCAGTCATTGACCCACAGGCTGACGAAGAGGTTGGCGTGATTGTTGACCGCCACCGCCTCCGCCTGAGAGATGCTCACGTAGACGTCCTTGGTCCGGCTCATGACGACCCGAACCCCCTGGGCCAGGAGCAACTGCCGAAGGTCCAGGCCGACGCTGAGGGTTACGTTCTTCTCCTCCAGCTGGTTGAAAGGAGAGATTGCCCCTGGGTCGTACCCGCCGTGACCGGGGTCGATCGCCACCACATAAGGCTTGGGTGCCTTCAGGGGAGTGTGGGGTAAATGGGCGCCCTGCGACGCCAGAACCGTCCCGGGAACGAGGACGGCCAAAAGACCGACCCCGAGGGCCAGGGCGACGACGTGTAGAAAACGAATTGGCCCGATGCGCATGGCGCTGAGGGCAGTATAGGACGCCAGTGGACCTTTGCAGAGGTCAGGCCAGGTCCTCGCCGCCACAGGGCAGCCCCCAAGAGCTGGAAGCGGCCGTCGTAAGCGGCTCGAGCGGCCGATTGTGGCTCGGGCGATGGCACCGATCTCGGGGATGACCTGGGCCACTCGGAGTCCATCCGGAGACCATATCGAGGACGATCCGGCCGACTCGGTGAAGCCACCCCCAGTCGGACCGGCGAAGCTGGCAAAAACAACCCAAGCCCCGCAGGTCTTGGCGATGAGCGAGGCGCGCGACTCCTGTTCGGAAAGCTCCTCCGGAAGGTTCGCCAGGCCGGCAGCGTAGGCATCCACCCCGAGAGCAGCGGTCCCTGCGATGTGCTCGGGCGAGCTGGTGTCCTTGCAGATGCCCAAGCCGATCCTCCAACCATCCAGCTCGACGACCGCAGGTCCATCACCGGGAGCGAATCCGGCGGTCTCTCCACCCCCAAGCCACGTCTTTCGGTAGACCACCTCGATGCCGCCGCCGCGAATCCCCAGCATCACCATCTGGGGACGGCCCGCGTTGTCCTTCACCGGAGCTCAACACAACGCCATTGAGCCCGTGACTCGGCACGCCTCCACCGGTGGGGTCAGGGACTTGTCGTTCAGCGCGATGGGCTCAGCGTCCAGCTCGTAGCCGGTGAGCGACAGCTCGGGGAAAACCACCAGGCGCGCCTCGGCCGCGCGAACCGTATCCGCGTGCACAGCCGCGTTGATCGCAACTCCATGGGCGACTGTGGCTGGCTGCGCCGCTGCGACTGTCAACGGTGCGGGCACGGACCAAGTTCTGACAGCCGGGCCCTGTCCGATGTGACCAGGCGCCGGTGAACCATGCGTGGTTGCGGAAGAGGTCCAGCGCCCATTGTGCACATTGGCCCGACGCGCCCGCGACGCTGGAACAGGCTGGATCCGATGGGGTTGAACTAGGGGCGCCGCCTTAGAAGTCCTGGAGTTGGGCCACCAACCAAAAGGAGTTTCAATCCGCCCTCTGGCCGGGCCCACTCAGGCGTACGCCAGGTAAAACAGCGCACCCGGTGCTCGTTTGTTCCGCCCATACTGCGGCCGACGCTCTGGCATTGTGGGCTCGACATGGCGCCAAAGAAGACCTTGATTTGTCAGCTATACTGTCGACCGGTCGGGGTTTCTGCAAAAGGGTGAGGATCCGCCTGCTGATGCTGACCGCGGCGACCTGGGTCGACCCGGCGCGAAGGGGATGGGATTGCGGCCAGCTTTCCTGATCTCGGTGCTGGGTGCAGCCATCCTGGTGAGCGGATGCGGCCTCCAGCCCTCGGGGAACATCGTCATCAGGACGCCCCCCGCGCCCGCACCTTCGCACCTGCCGTCGCCTCTCGGGGTCAACTCCTTCGAGATAAACGCCACCAATGTCTTCGGCATCATGTCGGGAGGTTCGGTGCACGTCTCCTGCACTCACCTGGGCCGCACTGTGAAGGTGTCCGGGTCGGTGCAGGGCGCCTTGGTGAATATCTCCCTCACCAACCTGCGCCCGAGGCAGCAGCTTTCCGACCCACCGGTTGCGGGTGGCTTCTCTGACCTGGTCACCATGGCCGTCACCCAAGCCGGCTCACCTCAGCCCCTCCGGTACCTTGCCGGGCTCCAGGCCGGCGCCTACCAGGGAGTGGGAACCATAACGGTCGACAAGACCGGTCGAGGAGGTTCGATCGGCATCAACTTTGGCCCCCCCGTGGGTCAGAACCCATCGTCCGAGACCTCGGGTAATACGACTACGACCGGCCTCAATGCCGGCGGGGTGTCC
This sequence comes from Candidatus Dormiibacterota bacterium, assembly GCA_027313505.1. Lineage (GTDB taxonomy): Bacteria > Chloroflexota > Dormibacteria > Aeolococcales > Bog-877 > AG-12. Next base: position 47,445 of record DAHVDN010000017.1, on the reverse strand, counting down.
GGGAGCTGGCAGTGCCCGTAGCTTCGGGCAGTGCGCATCAGCAGACAGGTCCAGTGGCCGGGGATGCCCAGCCGGCAACGTCGGGCGACAAGTTGTCCCGGCCCTCGAACTGGCCATGGGTGCTGTCCGTCAGCACCCGTGAGCAGCGCTCAATTACTGGGACCGGCACTCTTTCGGTGGCAGCTTTGCCGTCGCGCCCAGGAGCCTCACAGGGCTGCGCTAGCAGATGAGCGGCCGAGTTCCCTGCCCCACCGGGCAACTCACGGCGCGGTGGACCCCGGAGAGGTGAGGATCGTCAGGCAGTGCGGCAGCGGGCTTCCGAGTCAAATCCCATCACCCAGAGGGGGGCGCTCACACTTGTGGGGCCGACCAGCATAAGGAGCGAACCATCCATGCCCGGAAGCAGCGAGGGGCCCCCTGCAACCCGTCCGGTAGGGCAGGGGCCGGTTGCGCTCAGCTCTCCAAGCTATTGGCTGGAGGCCCCGGGGTTCTCTCCCTGCCCGGCCCTCACCGGTGATCGGACGGCCGATGTCGCGATCATCGGAGGGGGGTTCACCGGGCTGTGGTCCGCAATCAAAGTCGCCGATGCCGCGCCCCACCTTCGGGTCGTGGTTCTGGAGGCGCAGAGTGCCGGCTTCGGTGCCAGCGGGCGCAACGGCGGCTTCGCGATGACCATGGTCGGTCGAAACCTCCACGACCTGGTGCGCAAGGTGGGGAGGCGGCAGGCCCGGCTGCTGCACCTGCAGATGGTCAAGACACTGGCTGAAATCGAGGATTTCTGCCAGCGGGAGGTGATTGAGGCGGGGCTGAGCCGGCCGGGGTTGCTCACTGTGTCCAACGGGCCCGAGCAGGACTGCCGGATCGAGCAGGACCTGCGCGCTGCCGCGATCCTTGGTCTGACCGACTTTCGGCGGCTCGCCAAGGAGGAGTGCCGCGAGTTGGTGGCCGCTGAGAGGGTCAGGATGGGGCACTTTGAGGCCAACGCCCTTTTGGTCGACCCGGCGGCGCTGGTGCGCGGTTTGCGCGACGCCGCTCTGAGGCGGGGAATCGAGGTCTACGAACAGACCCCTGCGGTTCGGCTGCGCTCGCGAGGTGGCGACCTGCGCATTGAGACACCCCTCGGGTCGATGGAGGCCAAACAGGTGGTGATAGCAACCAACGCATACGCCCAGGTGGTGCCCGCCCTCCGGCGCTACCTGTTCACCGTGTGTGCCTACATAACCCTCACGGAGCGCCTGAGCCCCGAGCAATGGCGCAGGGTTGGTTGGGAGAGGCGGATGGGGGTTGAGGACAAGCGGACCATGCCCCATTTCCACCGGCCGACCGCGGATGGGCGGATCCTCTGGGGTGGCCGGGACGCACCGCTCCTGGCCGGGCCTCCAGATCCCAGGCGAGACAGGGATCAGCGGATCTTCCAGCGCTTGGAAGAAAGCTTCCGCTGGACCTTCCCCACCCTTGGCGACCTGGCCATCGAGCACGCCTGGGGCGGCCCGGTCTGTGGCACCGTGAGCTGTATCCCCAAAGTTGGTTGGCTTCGCCGGTCCAGGATCCTTTTCGCGCTCGGGTACTCGGGACACGGCGTAGGCCCCTCAGCGCTGGTGGGCAAGATAGTCCGCGATCTGCTGCTGGGCCGAACCTCCGAGCTGACCCAGCTCCCTATCGTGACCCGCCCTCTGACACCGCTGCCGCCAGGGCCGCTCAGGGGACCGCTGCTCTCAGCTTCTCAACTGGTCCTGCAGCGGGCCGACGACCGGTCTGGCGGCGGCGATGCGCTCAGCCGTCTGGCTCTTCGCCTCCTGCAGTGACAGGCACCGCGCGGGCGGTCCGCGGCGCCGAGGAGATGCGGTGACCGCCTCTGTCCTGCTCGCGGTCATGGCCGCATTCTGCCTCGGGCTCGCGGCCCTGCTTCAGCAACGCGCTGCGAGCTCGCAGTCACCGCACCCACCGTTGAGCCCGCTGCTCATCCGCCACCTGCTCGAAGACAGGGTCTGGATCTTCGCTGTCGGAGTAATGGTGCTTGGATACGGCTGCCAGGCGGCTGCGCTGGGGTTGGGACAGCTGAGTGTGGTGGAGCCGATCCTGGCGGGATATCTGGTGGTCGCCTTCCTGATCGCCTGGCTTTGGACAGGCCTCCATATCAGCCGACGCTCGGTGGCAGCCGCCGTGGCTACCAGCTTGGGCATAGCCACCTTCGTGGTGGTGGCCGACCCCAGATCCGGCAGAGGGCAGGCCGCAGGGGCAAGCTGGACGATGGTCCTGCTCGGGCTCTCTGTGGTCCTAGCAGGAGGTGCGGTACTTGGCTCTCGGCTCAGCAGCAAAAGCCGCGCCGCGGTCCTGGCCCTGGTCGCTGGGATCGCGCTGGGGTGCTCTGACGCCCTCACCAAACAGACCTTGAGCTCCTTCTCACAGGAAGGGGTCGGCGCTTTCGCGACCTGGCCCGTGTACCTGTTGGTCGCGGTCGGAGCGGTCGCCTTCCTGGCCCAGCAGAGCGCGTACCATGCCGGGCCACTAGCATCCTCCCTCCCCGTCCTGAGCGCGATAGAGCCGCTGGTCGGAGTTCTGCTCGGAGTGGTGCTCTTCCGGGAGAGCCCAAGGGCACATGGGCTCTTGTCGCTCAGCGCCCTGATTCTGGCCCTTCTGGCGATGGGCTGGGGGATCCGGCAGTTGGGGCGGCAGTCGCTGGCCGTCTCCGCTGCAGAAGCACCCGCCCCCAGCCGGGACGCGGTTGAAACCTAATCGGCAGTCCTCGCGTATATCAGGTGGTCCTCCCACCGCCCCTGGATGTTGAGATAGGCTTCCGCCAGCCCCTCAGAGCGAAACCGGCACTTTTTGAGGACCCTCAGGCTGGCCGCGTTGGCGGGCATGACCGCTGCCTGCACTCGGTGCAATTCCAGACCGACGAAGGCGAAATGGACCACCTCTGACACCGCCCGGGTGGCGTGGCCCCTGCCCCCATGCTCCGCCCCGACCCAGTAACCGAGGTGACAGCTCTGGAATACCCCTCGCTCAATTCCGGTCAGCGCAACCCGGCCCACCAACCGGCCTCCGACGACTATTCCAGCGACGTGCTCGCGACCCGCCCTCACCGCTTGCTGGACGGTGGACAGCAGCTCAGCCTGGCCCGAAGCCGTGAAATAGGAATCCGGCCTGAGCGGCTCCCAGCGACTCAGATGCTCGCGGTTTGCGAGCAGCAGAGAGAGGCTCTCGTTGGGGTCAACCTCCGCCCAGGGCAGCAGATGAAAGTCAGTCGCGGAGGTCGCCGGCTCCTCCCGTCCCCCGCTGGTCCTTGCTAGTTGGGATCGCCGCTCAGACCCCGCCATCGCGTGGCCTGAGAACGCAGAACTCGTTCCCCTCAGGGTCCGCCAGAACCACCCAGGTCACCTCCGGGCCCTGGCCGACATCCACCCGTTTGGCACCCAGCCCGATGAGGCGCTCGACCTCCACGTCACGGTCATGGGGGTTGAGGTCGATATGGAGTCGGTTCTTGACCGCCTTTGGCTCGGGCACCGGCACGAAGATCAAACCAGGGTAGGTGCTGTCGTCGCGGGCGACCACGACCTCAGACCCCTCCTCCTCATACACCACCTTGAAGTCGAGCACCTCAGCCCAAAATCTCGCAAGGGAAGAGGGGTTCCGGGAGTCGATGACGATGGAGTAGAGGCGAGATCCCACAGCCAGCCGATTCTATCCGCCGAGGTTCCAGTGCGGCAAATCGGGTCAGACGCCGAAGGCCCTTGCCGGCAGCCCGTGACCGGTTCAGGCTGCTCTGGCCAGCTCCTGAGCGAGCTCCTCCCAGGCGGCGACCGGCACCTCGGCGGGGTCCTGGCGGATCACCTGAAGGGCCACGTGATCCGCTCCTGCCGAGAGCTGCTCCCGCAGATGGATTGCCACCTGCTGGGGGGTACCCCAGGCCACGATCGCGTCCACCAGTCGGTCACTGCCGCCGTCCCGCATCTCGTCCTCTGGAAAACCCAGACGTACGAGGTTATTTCGATAGTTGGGCAGGCGCAGGTAGGAGGAGGTGTGGCGCCTGGCGACCGCCCGAGCCAGGGTAGGATCGGCCTCCAAGACAACCGCCTGTTCCGGGCAGAGCAGCTTGCCGGAGCCGAGCACGGCCCGGGCTTGCCGGGTGTGCTCGATGGGGACAAAGTACGGGTGGGCGCCATCGGCCAGTTCGGCCGCCAGCGCGAGCATCCTGGGTCCGAGGGCGGCTAGCACGGTCTGCGGGGGAGAAGTTGGCATCGGCGCCTCATAGGTCGCTTGCCCCATGGCGTCGAGGTAAGCCCGCATCGCCGAATAGGGCCGATCGTACGCGTGGCCTCGAGGGTTGACCAGCGGCACATGGCTGACACCAAGGCCGAGCAGGAATCGGTCCGGGTAAGCCTCGCTCAGGGTCAGCTGGCCCGCTCGCATCGCCTGAGCGTCGCGCGCCCAGATGCTGGCGATCCCGGTCGCGACGTTGAGCCGTTCGGTCGCTGCCAGCAGCAAGGCGGAGTTCGCGAAGGCCTCCCGGCGAAAGCTCTCCCCAACCCAGAGCGTGCCGAAACCGAGCGCCTCGATGCGTCGGGCCTCCGCCCTGGCGACGGCTGCCGGCTGTCGGTCAAGTACCGAGGTCCAGATACCGAATCGGCCCAGTTCCATGGCCTCAGCCTACCGGATCGCATCGGCCAGGAGCCACCAAGTTCAGGGTCCGGGATGGGGGTTGGATCCGCGCCAGTCCCGGTTGTAGGGGACAGGACACGCCCTTGGGATAGGATGACTCACGTGCGAAAGAGGCCAGCCGCAAGCCCCCGGACCCAGGTGCGGCGTCACCCGGAGCGCGCGGACTACGACCGCACTTCCATAGACGCGATCCTCGACGAGGCCCTCATCTGTCACATCGGATTCGTGGTCGAGGAGGTCCCCTGGGTGATGCCGACGATGTACGCCAGAATGGGCGACATCCTCTACGTGCACGGGTCGCCGGTCTCGCGCATGCTCAGGGCCGCGGCGGGCGGCGCCGATGTCTGCATCACGGTCACCCTGCTCGACGGCCTGGTTCTGGCAAGGTCGGTCTTCCACCACTCCATGAACTATCGCTCCGTGGTCTTGGTCGGGCGCCCGCAGGATGTGACAGAGACCGAGGAAAAGATGGCGGCGTTCAAGGCCCTCGTCGACCACGTGGTCCCCGGTCGCTGGGAGGACTCTCGCCAGCCGACCACCAAGGAACTCAAGGCGACCAAAGTGCTGCGCCTGGATATTCGAGAGGCCTCTTGCAAGCTGCGCTCCGGAGGTCCTGAGGATCCGAGCGCTGACGTGGAACTGCCCATATGGGCCGGGGTGATCCCGGTCACGAACCAGGTGGGCGACCCCATCCCGTCCCTCGACCTTCCCTCGGGTGTTGAGCTGCCCGCTTACATCAGCCACTATCGTCGGCCCAGCCGCCTTCAGAGAACGCCGAGCAGCGAATAGCCACCTTCCAGTAGGCGACCGAGACCCTCCTACCCACTTGAGAGACCAGCTCCTGCCCTCTCGCACCTAGCGAATCCGGGCTCACTCTTAGGCTCAGGTGGCGAATTGGGGCCAGACGGTATTCGCCAGATCCGCCCATGTCAAAGAGCGCGCTAGGTCTTGGCACCCGGTGGGAGCGAGCTGAGAAAGGCAACCGGGACCGGCCTCGGTGCAACTTGCGGCGGCAGTTGGGATAGACCAGGTGGAAGTTGTGCTCGGCCTCCCATCTTCTGACGCAGTAAGAGGGAGCGGATGACGACGCGCTGTCAGCACCGGCCCCTGCCGAAGAGCAGATGGTCCTTGGTGGACATGCCCCACGCAACCCCGGTCCCGACGGGCGGTTGCCGGGTGTCCGCGGCCGTGCCCGGTGGGCCCCGGCGGTGGGTGGAGAGGAAAGAAAGAGGGATCTCGATCGACGTCCCGAAGCCGCTGGTGGTCCCAATCGGAGACCTAGAGGTGCCCCTGCCCCAGCGCCTCTGGGCGACCGGGGTTCGGCCCGAGCCATGCGCGTTTGGCCGCGCGATCAGCCCTCGGACTGGTCCGGAGCCTCCGCCGAGGAGTCCTCGGTCCAGGCGTGCCAAAGGGAGGCGTAACCCGAGCCCGCCGCTATCAGCTCGCTATGAGTTCCTAGCTCGGAGATCCGTCCGGAGCTGATCACCGCCACCAGGTCGGCATCTCGGGCCGCCTCCAGCCGGTGGGCGATCGTGATCACGGTCCGGCCCTCTAGCACCCTGGCCAGCGACCGCTCCAGATGGCGTGCCGCTCCCGGATCGAGGAGGGACGTCGCCTCATCCAGGATGAGGGTATGGGGGTCGGCCAGCAGCAATCGCACCAGCGCGACCTGCTGGGATTGGGCCGGGTTCAACGGAATTCCCCCCGACCCCACCACCGTGTCGAGCCGCTGGGAAAGTTCCTCCACCCAACCTTCGGCGTCCACCTCTGCCAGGGTGGTCCAGAGTCGGGCGTCATCGGCCGACGGGTCACCGATGAGCAGGTTGTCCCGCAGGGTGGCGGCGAAGACGTGCTGCTCCTGGGTGACCAGCGCCACCTCGGCTCTGAGCCGATCGGTGGGCATCCGGGACACATCCACGCCCCCCACCTTCACCGATCCCTGGGAGGGGGTGAAGACCCCTGCCAGGAGCAGGGCCAGGGTGCTCTTGCCAGCGCCGCTGGGCCCGATCACCGCTGTCCTCAGCCCCCGCCCGGGCATCAGGTCGATCCCTCGCAACACCTCTCGGTCCTGCCGATATGAGTAGTGGAGCCGGGCCGCCACCAGCTCCTCCGAGGCGGGCGCATCGGAGGTGGTCTCTGGATGGGGCACCTGGCCCACGCCCAGGATTCGCGCCATGGATGCACCACCGATTTGAAGCGCGGCCAGCCAGCTGAGGAGGATGTCGACGGGACCGACCAGCTGCTGGGCGTAGAGGGCGGAGGTGGTGACCGCCCCCAGTGTGAGAATGCCCGCGACGTGAAACAGGCCCCCTGCCAGGATGGCCACGAACAGGGGCAGGATGTAGCAGGCCTCGGTGGTGGGAAAGAGGACCACGCGGAGTCTGAAGGCGGCCCACTCGGCGGCAAGGGCGATCCGGACATCCTCCTCTGTCTGGTCCACACGTCGAGATCCCAGATTGAACGCCTCGACGGTTCTGCCAGCCGCCATCGACTCCTGAAGTCGGGAGTTGACCCGCGCCAGGGTGGACTGGCGCTTCAGGTAAACCGCCGGCGCCCGCCTCAGGTACCAGCGATTGATCAGGAAGAGGGGCGGAACGGCAGGGACCAGCACCAGTGCCATGGGAGGGGCCGTGACGATCAGGGCCAGAACTGTGAGCAGAGCGGTGACCGCGGCTATCCCCATGTCCGGGACCGCCCGCTGCACGGCGGTGGTCAGGAGGTCGATGTCGGTTGTGGAGCGGGTCAGGAGGTCTCCGGTACCAGCGCGCTCCACCACCCCGAGGGGTAGGGTCAGCACCCCGTCGATCAGGGTCTCCCGCAGCTTGGCGAGAATCCTCTCCCCCATCACCGCCGCCCGGCTGCGCGCCACTCTGGTGAGCAGCCCCTGGACCAGAAGAGCGATGGCGAACACCACCACCCCCTCCAAGATCGCGTGCTGGCTTCCCCTGTGCTCAGCCAGCTGGTTGACCAGCCCGCCGAGGACCAATGGGCCCACCAGACCGGCTACGGTCGCCGCCCCCTGGACCAAGAGCAGGACGACCACCCAGCGGCGCTCCGCCAAGATGAGGCGCAGTGCGGTCCGCCGAACCACGGCACCACTCGCGACAGGTAGCTGAGCCGCCACGGCGCCGCCATCGGTCATGGCCTTGCCCCAGGCGCCCCGGGGCTGTCCATCCCGCGCGCTACCAGCTCTCGGTAGCGAGCGTTGGATCGCAGCAGTTCGTGGTGGCTGCCCGCGGTCGTCACCCCATGGGACCACAACACCACGAGGTCGGCGCGCTCGCAAAGAAGAGGGCTGGCCGTGAAAACCACAGTGGTTCTGCCCTGTCGGACCTCTCGTAGGCCGAGAGCAATCTCCGCTTCGGTGTGGGCGTCAACAGCGCTGGTGGGCTCGTCCAGAATGAGGACCTCGGGATTGGCACGCAGAGCGGCCGCCAGGAGCAACCGCTGTCGCTGGCCACCGGACAGGGTGGTTCCCCGTTCAGGCACCTCGGTCCCGGCCCCCTCGGGCGATCCATCCAAGATCTCCTGGGCCCCAGCTCCCCTCAGGGCATCGGCCAGCGGCAGATGCAAAGGCCCAGCGGCAGGTGGTGACAGCGTTTCAGCCAAGGTGCCCGCCAGCATGGTTGCCTCCTTGGGCAGAACCATGATCCGACTTCGCAACTCGGACAGGGAGAGTTCGCTCAGCGACAGTCCGCCCACCGTCACCGCCAGCCCCTCGGGCGGCTCAGAGTAGCGCCCCAGCCTTTCCACCAGCTGGTGGGTCTCTTCCTGGTCGTCGGTGACCACAGCGGTCAGGAGCCCAGGTTCGAACCTTAAACGAGTCTGCTCGTCGTAAAGGGCCCCCGCCGGCGTCCGGCCGGCCGACGGAAGCGGGGCGAATGAGAGGTCCCGCTCCCTGGAGAGGAGCGCCACCACCCTGCCTGCCGCCACCAGACCGCCGGTGAAGTAGTAGGCAGCCTCGATCAACGCCTCCAACGGGATCAGAAGAAATGCGGCCTCGCCGTAGGCCGTCACCAGAGTCCCCGGAGTCAGTTGGCCGGTGAGGACAAGGTGGGCCCCGATCCCGGTGATCGCGACCAGCAGCACTCCTGGGAGAAACAGCTGCAGAGCCGCCAGGGTGGCCTCCAGCTTGGCGGTGCGGACCGCCGCCACTCGGATCCGCTGAGATGCCCGAGCAAAGCGGGCGGAGAATACCTTCTCACCACCGAGGCCGCGCAGCACCCTGAGCCCGACGACGGTGTCCGAGGTAATTGAGGATGCCTTCCCTATCTCCTCGCGTTGAACTCGTTGGCGACGCTCCAGCGGCCCGAGCAGGGGTCCAATGGCCAGAGCGGTGAGTGGAACCCCCGCCACCACCACCAAGCCAAGTGGCAACGAAGTCAGGAGAAGCACAACCGCCACACCAACGACCGCCACCACCGCTCCGGTCAGTCGAGGAAGGATATCCAGCACGTTGGCGATGTTGCCGACATCGCTGGCCCCAATCCCAGCGACCTCTCCGGCAGCCACATGTCGGGGCAGGTCTCCACCCAACGCGGACGCCTGGCGCGCGACCAGCCGCTGAACACAGGCGGCGGCGAGCATCCTATTGGTGACAGCCTCCCGGTGGCGAAGGCCCCCGGACCCAGCCTGAACGACACCAAGGCCCAGCACCGCAAAAGCCCACCCGACTATCTGTCCCCGGTTCCCGTGGATGACCGCCTCGACAGCCGCCCCGACCACCAACGGAACGGCGCCCTGGGTTCCCATCCAGATGGTTCCATACACACCGCCCACGACCAGATTGAGAAATTGCCGACGTACCAGCCATCGGAGGAATCCGCCGGCGGAGCCGATGTCGGGGGTGCCTGGGGGGACCAGAAGGACAGAGCGCACCCACCTCATGGTAGGCGCCGCCACCTGGAGAGGCGGCTTACTCGGCGGGCTGGGGCTCCCCCCGTTCGAGGTTGGCCATATCCTTACGCCAGTAGGCCTTCACCGACATCCGCGCCCGCACGACTCCACGGCCGACCAGAAGGTCGCGGATCCGGAGCACGGTGCGGGCTTCTCCGGCGATGTAGACGTGACCATCGCCAGGCGGCAGGGCCAGGCCGGCAACCGCCTCCATGAGCCTGCCTTCCTCGCCGGGCGGATCGCCCTGGCGGTGGATCCAGGTGGCTGGGGCCGGTGCCGGAGTCATCTCCTCGTCGGCGCCCGCGACCTCCATCAGGAGTTTTGCTCCAGCTGTAGTGCCAATCGCCTCCACCATGTTGTAGGCGGCGGGGATGGCCGTCTCGTCACCGATGAACAGATGCCAGGGTGCAGCCGGATTGACGGTGATCTTGCCGCGCGGAGCGACGACATTCGCCAACAGCTGCCCCGCGGCAGCCAACTCCAACCACCTGGAGCCGGGGCCGCTGCCATGCCGCACCGCATTCAGTTCCAGGGTGAGGGAGCTGGGCTCGAAGTGCCGTATGGAGTAACGGCGGTTCACGGCGCCACCCGTGCCCGTCGGGAGGCTGAGCATGATGTCCTGGCCGGGCAGGTGGTGGAACCCTCGCAGCTCCTCCCCCCCCAGTACGATCCTCCGCATATTTGCGGTGATCTCCGAGGCTGCCACCACCTCCAAGGTGATGGTCCGTGGTTCCGGGAGGGGTGGAACCACCCGGCTGTCCTGTTGAACCACAGGCAAAATGAGAACTCCTGACTGGGTGGGTTGGATCCTTGGCGGCTGACTCAGAGGCTGGTGCCCAGTATGCCTCATGGCCGAGCCACCACCCCTGGGGCGGGCGACCCCGACCCTTAGGTCCGGATCCCGATGCTGGTTTCACACTAGAGATCTTTGCAGTCCGCCCTTCGCCCTCGGCCACGCCACATGGGCTCCAGCCCTGACTGAACTGTCACGGCTCCGACCCGGGCAGGGCCTCGAGCCAGGAGCGAAGCTCTTGGTTGTGCTGGCCCAGCGTCGGCGCCGCGCGGCGGTAGGCGACGCGAGACTGGCTGAGGGTGATGGGGTCGGCGATGGCGCGGTCGGCCACCCCGTCCGCTCTCGGAAGGTCCACCACCGGGTGGAGTCCCAACTCGGCGGCCAAGGCCAGCGCCTCTCCCACGTCGTTGACCACACCACAGGGGATCCCCAGCGGCTGCAGCCGGTCGACCCACGACCGAGCGGGGAGGCTGGAGAGACTCGCCTCCAGCTCCTGCACCAGTGAGTCGCGATTGCCCACTCGCAGCGGGTTGGTGGCAAAGCGCGGGTCCGTGGCCAGCTTCGGCCGATCAAGGGCGGAGCAGAGAGTGGCGAACTGGCGGTCGTTGCCGACGGCCAGCGCCAAAGGGCGGTCCTGCGCCTGCAGGAGCTCGTAGGGGGCGACGCTGGGATGCCGATTTCCCATCGGCCGCGGCATGACCCCTCCCATGAGCAGCCCCGAGGCGTGGTTAACCAAAGAGGAGAGCAGTGCGGAGAGCAGGTTCACACTCACCATCTGGCCCTTTCCGGTGCTCTCCCGCTCGCGCAGCGCGGCCAGAACTCCGACCGCGGCATGCAACCCGGTCAGCACGTCGACCATGGCGACTCCAACCTTGGTGGGAGTGCCGACTGCGGGTCCGGTGACGCTCATGAGCCCGCCCACAGCCTGGACCAGGAGATCGTAGCCCTTGAGGTTCGCACCTGCCCCCGATCCGAACCCACTTATGCAGCAGTAGACCACCCCCAGATTTCGATCTCGCACCGACTCCTCATCGAGGCCATACTTCGCCATCGTCCCCGGCCTGAAGTTCTCGATGATGACGTCAGCGCGCTGGCAAAGGCGGCGAGCGAGCTCGAGATCCGCCGGTCTTGAAAGGTCCAGTTCGATTGAGCGCTTGTTGCGGTTCACGCCAAGGAAGTAGGTGCTCCGACCATCCGCCGACCAGGGCGGACCCCATTGACGGGCATCGTCGCCGAGAAGGGGCCGCTCCACCTTGACCACGTCAGCTCCGAGGTCCCCCAGCAGCATGGTCAGGTACGGTCCTGCCAGGATCCTGCTGAAGTCAGCAACCAGCAGCCCTGCTAGAGGTCCTGCCTTGGCAATCTCGGCCCGGCCGGAGTCAGATGAGGGCACGGGCAACTGGCCGATCCCCTGCTGACCGTCGCTGTTGGCGCTCAGGAGCCGTCGGTCCCCGGCCGGGGCATCGCCTCCGCGAATTGGTGGTAGGCCTCCCAGGCCCTGGGGCCATAGACGGTCGCCGGGCCGCCGTCCATCATCAGTGTCACTCCGATCATCTCGGCCACCTCCTGCGACGTCGCCCCGTGGCGAGCCGCTCCCCTGGCGTGGGAGGCGATGCAGCCGTCGCACCTCTTGACTATGGCTATCGCAAGGGCGATGAGCTCCTTGCTCCTGGCCGAGAGCTCGCCGTCCTTGATCACCGCCCGGTGCATGGAGGCGTAGGCACCCCACACTTCGGGGATCGCCCGGCGGAGCTCTGCGACCGGCTGGCTGAGGTCGGTTAGGACCTCCTTGTGGTCGATTCGGGTCATCCGTGGTACCTCCTCTGAGCCTTGGCGAAGTGGGGCCGGACCGCATCTTCCTCCAGTGCCACAATAGGCCCATGTGCTATTCAGACGACGCCATACCCCCATTCCCTCCCATCAGAGGCGGCTCCCCCGAGGGAGAGCAGCTGGTGTTGACCGCCGCAGACGGCGCCCGATTCGCAGCCTACGGCGCCCACCCCGAGGCTGACGACCAGGCGGGGATCGTGATCCTCCCTGACGTTCGCGGGCTCCATCCCTTCTATGAGGAGCTGGCACTTCGGTTTGCGGAGACCGGCCTCAACGCCGTGGCCATCGACTACTTCGGAAGAACCGCTGGCCTGGCCGCCCGTGATGACAGCTTCGAGTTTCGACCCCACGTGGAACAGGCCACCTCTGACCAGATTGCCATGGACGTCGGCGCTGCCGTCGACTGGCTCAGATCACCGGCTGGCGGCGGTTGCACAGACGTCTTCTCCGTGGGCTTCTGCTTCGGAGGGAGCAACTCCTGGAACCAGGGAGCTGCCGATCACGGGCTTGCCGGCTGCATCGGTTTCTACGGCCAACCTCAGCGGACCGAGCCGTTTCTTAAACTCATGAAGAGCCCATTGCTGCTGCTCATCGCCGGGGCCGACTTCACCCCGGCTGAGGCATATCGAAGGTTCGAAGGTGACCTCGCGGCGGCCGGAGTGGCGTTCGAGGCCCACACCTATGAGGGTGCGCCCCATAGCTTCTTCGACCGAACCTTCAAGGAGCACGCGGCGGCCTGTGACGATGCCTGGGAGCGGATGCTGGGCTTCATCGGCCGCCATCGAAGTGCAGTGCGAGCGTCTGCCTGACCATCCTTGACCCGATCGGCCGGAAGGCTCCGTCCTGAAGGACCGGCACCACCCAGGAGACATTCAGGGCCGCGGCCCACTCCACCTCTTGGCCGTACCCCCTTGCTAACTGCTCCCGTCCCGAGACCGTCTGCCGCAGGACGCCCGCTAATCCGCTGCTTCGGGCCTTTAGGAAGACTGCCGCCGCCGCCTGCGCCTCGGGCGACCGGCGGCGGCTCCTCAGCCCATCGATGATCGCTCCGGCACCGATCTGGTCCTCAAGGGCTGGATCCAGACTCCGGTCCGGCCAGCGCTCCCCCGCCGCTACCACCGAGATGACCCGGCCGGCCCGCCTGGCGAAGCGGGAGACCGCGGCGGCGTTGCGCAGCGAGCCGGCCACGACCACTGCGGCTCCAGCGGCGGCGGCCACCGAGATGGCGGAGCCGTTCGGCGAGGGAAGCACTATCGAACTTCCAAAGGGCAGCTGACCCAGGGTCGCCGGAGAGAGCGAGTAGGGGTGATCCTGGTCCACGAGCGACCTGGAGACGGCGAGCTCGGCGCCAAGACGCGCCGCCAGCTTGGTGGCGGCCCCCTCGTCCCACCGGCTGGGGTACACCGAGCAACCCCTGTCCATCGCCACCGAGACCGCGGTTGAAAAGGTGATCACATCCACCACGACAACCACGTCGGAGGTGGGACCGAGGGCCGCCGCCCCCTCTTCCCCCCAACCCATCCGCACCGTGAATGGGGACGGGTCGGCGGTGGCGGCGATCCGCTCATGGCCGAAGACCCCGCCACCACCCTCGACCTCTGCCGGTTCACTCATCGGGCATAGCTTGCGGCAGTGAAGCGCCAACGCGCAGCCTCACCGAGGATGGACAGGTGGGCGGCCCGGCCTTCCCCCTGATTGGGGCCCCTTACGAAGGGCCGCGGCTATAGTGGGAGCTGCGGCTCCCGGCAGGCGGCGGAATTTGGAACACAACGTGACGCTCCCCAGCACCCTCGGCGAACTTCGGGGCAGCGAGTACCGGATGCGGTCGGTCCGGGAGGAGCTGCGGGACAACCTGGTGTCTGCGCTGCGCGCCGGTCGGACGCTGTTTCCCGGGTTGGTGGGCTATCAGGACACCGTGGTCCCCCAGATCCAAAACGCCCTTCTGGCCGGGCAGGACATCATCTTCCTGGGAGAGAGGGGGCAGGCGAAGTCGCGACTAATCCGCGCCCTGACCTCGCTGTTGGACGAGCAGATCCCGGTGGTGCGCGGCAGCGAGGTGCACGATCACCCCTACTCCCCCATCAGCCGCCACGGGCGCGACCTGGTGGCGGAGCTCGGAGAGCTCACGCCCATCGATTGGATCGGTCGGGAGAAGCGATTCGCGGAGAAGCTGGCCACCCCCGACACATCAATCGCTGACCTGATCGGTGAGGTGGATCCCATCCGGGTCGCCGAGGGCCGGTACCTGGCCGATGAGCTGACCATCCACTATGGGCTGCTACCGCGGGTGAATCGGGGAATCTTCGCCATTAACGAGCTGCCGGATCTCGCGGAGCGGATTCAGGTGGGGCTGCTCAACATAATGGAAGAGCGAGATGTCCAGATCCGGGGCTTCCAGGTCCGGTTGGATCTCGACCTTCTGGTGGTGGCCACCGCCAACCCCGAGGACTACACCAATCGAGGCCGGATCATCACCCCGCTCAAGGACCGCTTCGGCGCTCAGATCCGCACCCACTACCCGCGCACCGCAGAGCAGGAGGCGGACATCATGGAGCAGGAGCGCACCAGCTTCGACGGCCTGGGGGTTGAGCTCCATGTGCCGGCCTACATGCGGGAGCTGGTGGCGGAGATCTCCCAACTCGCGCGCCGCACCTCCCAGGTGAATCAACGCTCCGGAGTCTCGGTGCGGCTATCCATCTCCAACTTCGAGAGCTTGCTGGCCAACGCTCTGCGCCGGGCCATCGTCCTCCAGGAGGGGACGGCCGTCCCTAGGGTCAGCGACCTGACGGCGATGGCGGCCTCGACCTCGGGAAAGTTGGAGCTGGAGAGCTGGGATGACGGGGAGGAGCAGGTTGTCCTGCTGAAGCTCATCCGCACCGCGGTGGTCAACGTCTTCCGGCGCCACTTTTCTGTAAGCGAGTTCGCCCCGCTGGTGGGGCGGTTCGAGCAGGGGCTGAGCTTGGAGACCGGGGAGATGATCCCGGCCGAGCGGTACCAACTGATGACGTCCGATGTCCCGGAGATGAAGCGAATCCTCGCCGACCTCGACGAGCCCAATCAGTCCGGCTCGGTCGCCGCAGCGCTGGAGCTGGTCCTGGAGGGGCTGCACCTCTCCAAGCGGCTCAACAAGACGGTGATGGACGGCACCACCGTCTACAACAGCTGAGCCCGCGCCGGTGGCATACGCTCGGCAGCGTTACAGTCGCTGGGACGGAAGCCAGGCTGGCGAATACCCGGACGCCCAGGAGCTCTTCTCCCGGCTGGCGGAGGATGTCTTCCACGGGTGGGATTTCGAGTCCGCTCTCCGCCGGCTGCTCAGCCAGGGGTTCAAGGACCAACAGGGCAGACGGCTTCCGGGACTGGACCGAATCGTAGCGAAGCTGCGGACGGAGCGCCAGGAGCGGCTCGAGCGGCACAACCTGGAGGGCATCTTCAGTGATGTGGCAGAGCGGCTGGACCGGATCCTGACCAAGGAGCGGGCGGCCCTTAAAAGTCGGCTCCAGGAGGCTTCCGGGAGCCCGGCCGAAAAGCTGGTCCGGCGAACTGTGGAGGGCCGACTCGGCCAGCTCGATGACCTGGAGCCTGAGCCCAGCTCCACGATCACGGGGCTCCAGGGGTATGAGTTCATGGACCAGGGTGCGGAGCAGGACTTCCGCGAGCTGCTCGATGAACTGAGGCGCAATCTGGTGGAGTCCCACTTCCGGGAGCTGGGCCAGAACCTTAAGCAGATGGGGCCACAGCAAATCGCCGAGATGCGCCAGATGGTTGCCGAGCTCAACGCCATGGTGGCGAGGCACCTGGCCGGTGAGGACGCCGGATACCGGCAGTTCATGGACCGGTGGGGTCAGCTTTTCCCCGACCATCCGGCCTCCATCGACGCCTTCCTGGAGCAGCTGCAGCAGCGGATGTCGGAGATGGACTCTCTGATGCAGTCCCTCTCGCCTGATAGCGCTCGGGAGCTGATTGAGCTGTTCGATGCCGCCCTTGGCGACGAGGCGCTCCAGGGAGAGCTGGCGCAATTGGCCCAGATGCTCTCCCAGATTGGCCAGGGTGGGCAGGGTGGGCAGGAACCTGGCGGGTTCCCCTTCTCGGGGGGTGACGAGCTCAGCTTCCCGGCGGCACTCGAGATGATGGGCGAGCTGCGGAGGCTGGAGGGGATGGAGCGCGCGGTGCGCCAGGCGTATTCCGGACAGCCGCTCTCGCCCGAACTCCAGGCCGAGCTCGCCGAGGCGCTCGGAGCTGAGACCGCAGCCGGCATCGCTCAAATCCAGGCGCTGCTGCAACGGATGGAGGAGGGTGGACAGCTTCAGCGTGGGGAGACCGGCCTCGAGCCGACGCCCAGTGGCATCCGGCAGATCGGGCAGAAGGCACTCAAGGACATCTTTCGTCGGCTTGGCCACGACCAGCTGGGCAACCACAGCCTGGGCAGGGTGGGCACCGGCAGTGACCCCGGAGATGAGACCAAACTGTACGAGTTCGGAGACCCATTTCGACTCGACGTCGAAAGCACCCTGATGAATGCCGTCCGCCGCGGTCAGTCGGTCCCACCGCTTCGGTTGAGCGGCGATGACTTTGAGGTCGTGAGGCCCGACCAGACCGTGCAGTCGAGCACGGTGCTGATGCTGGACATGAGCCGCAGCATGCCCCTGCGAGGCTACTTCTACGCCGCCAAGAAGATGGCCCTGGCGCTGGACTCCCTGATTAGGACCCAGTACCCCAGAGACACCCTCTACGTAGTGGGTTTCTCTGACTACGCACGGGAGATCACCGCTGGGGCGCTGGCCCAGCTGTCGTACGACGAGTACGTCTACGGGACCAACATCCAGCACGGCCTGATGATGGCCCGGCGGCTGCTCAATCGGCAGCGGGGCGGGAACCGCCAGGTCATCCTCGTGTCCGATGGGGAGCCCACCGCTCACATGGAGGGGTCGGAGGCGGTCTTTCGGTACCCTCCCCTGCCGGAGACCTTCCAGAAGACGCTCATGGAGGTCAGGCACTGCACCAGGGAGAACATCGTCATAAACACCTTCATGCTGGAGAGCAACACCTATTTGGTGCAGTTCGTCAAGCAGATCACCAAGCTCAACCGGGGACGAGCATTCTTCGTGAGCCCGGATCGGCTCGGCGACTACGTGCTGGTGGATTACGTCAGCTCGCGACACCAGCAGGGGTGACCGTGGCCGCTCCACGGCTTGACCCGACAAGACAGGAGTTCCTGGACCGGTTGCTGGTCCAGATGCGCTCGCGATATCCGTCCTGGTCCTTCACAGCCTCCGAGGAGGGGTTCGCCTTGGTGGGTCGCAAGGATCGAGCCCGGCTGACCCTGTCTCTCACCGGGCTCCACTCCGCGGCACTGGCGGCCGGCCCGCGGGTGCCCGAGGAGATCACCAAGTTCGTGGCCGCGGCCGGACCGCGCCTTAGCGCCGCGGAGGGCTCACCTGACTCGGACGACGAGACCCCTGATCCTTCGGCCCTGGTCTGGTGTGTGAGGACCTCCCGGATGATCGACCGCTATCCCAGGGCCAAGGAGCTGCTGACTAGGCCACTGCCGGCTGGGCTGGTCGCCTTTGTCGCCGAGGCACTCCCCGGGGAGATCATGCGAGGGGTCTCGCGAATCGCCGCCGGCGGTGGCGGGATCTCGGATATCGAACTTCAAAACAGCGCCGACCAGAACACCGCGTTGCGGCTAGCCAGCTGGCGCCGGAAGACATCGGTGGCTCCGCGGGCCGGCCGCTGGTTGTTCACCGACGACGCGCTGTTCTCCAGCAGCCTGCTGCTGGTTCCCGAGTTCCTGAGCGAGGTCGCGAAGCTCGGAGGGGGCACTGCATCCCTGGTGGTTCCCGACCGAGGAGTGTTGGTGGCTGCCATCGGGGAGGGCGCCGCCCCTGCTCAACTCGGCCATCTGGCCAGGCGGCTCTACGGCCGCTCCACCAGCCCGCTCAGCCCCCAGCTGCTGGTCACCGACGGCGTCAGCGTCACCCTGCACCCCGGGGAGCGTGAGGCCCGGCGCCCCTGGACGGGCTGGCGCCAGGTGCTGGGCCTGGGCGGGAGATGAGCCAGCCCCCTGAGGTCGCGCCGCCACATTTGCTGGCGTCGATCCTGACCCTCTCAAGGGAGGCCGAGGAGCGCTACGGCCAACCGATGGTTGGAGTTGTACCAGTCCCTGGGGGAGTGAGGGGATTCGTTGCGGTCTTTTCCCAGGCTGCTCGTCTCAGAGAGGTGGTGGCCGCGGAGTGGCCCGGTGCCACGGTCCGGGTTCTGATCTTGGCCAACCGGCGGGCCCGAGTCGAGGTCAGCGCATCCGAGTCGCCTCTGGAGATCTGGCGCCGGCCACCTGGGATGGGACGAGAACTGACGACAGAACTGCTGCCCGGAGACCCGCCCGCGGAGGTTGTCGCCTTTCGGGGCCAGCACCTTCTGGTCCGGGCCCCTGGGAGCGCCATCGGGTGGGTGGCCCGCCCCACAAACCGGTCGCTCGGCGCAGTTTCCAGCGAGGGTTCCGAAGTCCGGCCCGCCCCGCTGGCCGCCGACTCCCCCAATCTCAGCTGGAGCTCGGATCGGGTAATTGCCGCCGCCCTTCTTCAGGAGGGAAGGCCGTATGTCTGGGGCGGCACCGGGGGCGCGGGTGTGGACTGCTCGGGCCTCGTTTGGCGATCGTTTCTCAGCGATGGCGTCCTGCTCCCCCGCCACAGCCGCGCCCAGCGGCTGTTGGGCACCAGGGTGAGGCGGGCCCAGCTCCAACGAGGAGATCTGGTGGGCGCGGTGAGTCGCGGCCCCCGCCGGACCAGCCACGTGGCCCTCTGCCTCTCCGCGGGGGAGGTCATCCACGCCTGCAGCCAGCAGGGTGTGGTTCGCCGCGAGGGGCTGGCCGATTTCGAGGCGCGCTACCGGCTCCTGACTCTGCGTCGGCTCCCCGGGGACCAGCGGCCGGATCGGTAATCTTGGCGGGTGATCACCTCACCTCAACCCGCCCCCAATCCTTCTACCCTGCGGCTGCCGCCGCGGCTGCAGGGGCTGCGGCACCGTCGCATAGACGTGGTGGGCATCGCCAGCGTCGAGGGCGGAGAGATGGCCCGCTTCCTTCTGGCGGCGGGGTTCAGCAGGGTGGTCGGCCACGATCTCCGGGCCGACCGGGAGGGCCTCACCAGCGCCGATCGGCTGGCTCACGCCGGCCTGCGGGAGGACGAACGAGAGGCTCGGTTGGACACCCTCCTCGGGGGGCTCTGGCAGACGCGTCTCGGCCCGGAATATCTAACAGGGATCGAGGAGTCCTCGCTCGTGGTCCCGACCCAAGGCTGGTTCCTGCAGCCCGCAAATCAGCTGCTGCAGCAGCTGCGCTCCGGCGGGCACCCCTTCTACTCACTGATCCAGGCGTACCTGGACCTCTCGCTGGGAACAGTGGTTGGAGTCACCGGAACTCACGGCAAGTCGACAACTTCGGCTCTGGTCGCTGCGGCTCTCAGGAGCATCGAGGTCTTCCCCAAGGTCTGGCTGGCGGGAAATGACCGGCACAACCAGCAGGCGCTGGAAGAGGTGGCTCGGGACACCGGGGGCGAGGGCTGCCTGGTGTTGGAGATCTCCAACCGTCAGCTGCTGCAGATGGAGACGGCGCCGGAGATAGCCGCCATCACCAACATCACCCCCAACCATCTGGACGAGCACGGTGGCATGGACGGCTACGTCGCCTGCAAACGCCGCATCATCGACCTCCCGGGCTGCCGGGTAGCGGTGCGCAACGCCGACGACCCGGTCTCGATCGCAACCGGCGCCCTGCCCGCCGGGGTTCAGGAGCTTCGCTTCAGCGCCACCCAGTCGGGGCTCGGGGGGTTCGACGGCGCCTTCGAGAAAGATGGCCAGCTGATGATGCGCCGGGCCCAGGCGAGCGAGGTGGTGCTGGAGCTGGGAATGCTGCGGCTTCGAGGTGAGCACAACCGGGCGAACGTCCGCGCAGCAGCCGCCATCTGCTGTGCGCTAGGTTCCAAGGTCTGGACCAAGCCCGAGCGACTGGGAGACGGCTTGACCAAATTTGGCACCCTCTCCCACCGAATTCAGCTGATCTGGCAGGAGAGCGGCGTCGACTACTACGACGACCTGTCCAGCACCACCCCGCAGTCGACCCTGGCGGCGATAACCACCGTGGGGCGCAAGCTGGTGCTCATCTGCGGCGGACAGGACAAGGGAATCTCCTTTGAGGAGCTGGCACTGGAGGTGGGGCAGTCGGTGGGCACCTTGGTGCTGCTGCCGGGCAGCGGCTCGGAGAGGATCCTTGAAGCCATCTCGGCTCTGGGAAGAACGGAGAGGGTGATCAGGGCAGAGTCTCTCGAGGAATCCGTAAGGGTGGCGCGGGACCAAGCCCGACCCGGAGAGGCGATCCTGCTGTCCCCGGCATGCCCGGGCTTCTTCACCGCCAACTACGGCCAAGGTGGCTTTCGCAGCATGGTCAGGAGGTCAGCTACTTCTCCTCGTCCAAGAACGCCACCAGCGTGAAGGGAGTGAGCGCGACCACCTCGAAGGCGGCTCCGCAGTTGGGGCAGTCGACCAGGTCCCCAACCTCCTCCGCCTCGGTGAGATCAAGCTGCGCGCCGCAGTCGGGGCACTGCTCTTGGCGGGCCGGTTCAGTGGACAAATGGCTCCTCCCGGATGATCATGGCTGAGAGCATCGGCCGCCATGGACAGTGGGTCCACGCGGAACTGTTCGACGCGAGTCTACCGGCTCGGTGTCGAATCACCCTGGGCGAGGGCGATACTCCTCTGGAACGGGCTCCGGAGTTGGGGGCGGCGTTGGGAGTTTCGGAGCTGTATCTCAAGCGCGAGGACCGCTCACCCACCGGCTCCCACAAGGCCCGGAGTCTCGGGCTGCTGGTCTCCGACCTACTCTCCCGTGGGGTCTCCCAAGCGGTGATCTCCTCCTCGGGCAACGCCGCTGTGGCCGCCGCGGCGTACTGCAATGAGGCCGGGATTAAACTCCTGAGCCTGGTCTCGCCCAGGACCCCTCTGGTGAAGCTGGAGGCGCTGCTGAGGCACGGGCAGCTGGTGGTCGCCACCGATCGCCCGGTGGAACTCCTCCACCACTGCGCACTCGAATGGGGGATGGCGGACCTTCGCTCGTCCACCAACCCCCTGGGCCCGGTGGCGTACCGAGGGATAGCGGCTGAGCTTCAGTCCGCCCTCGATTGCGGAGCGGTCTTCACCTTCGCAAATAGCGGAGCCACCGCCCTCGGCCTCCATCAGGGATTCGCCCGATTGAGCTCGGCCGCCCGATCCCCGTCCATCCACCCCGTCGAGGGCTGGCCCGGTGGGGAGCTCACCCGACCCTGGTACGAGAGGGCGGCCGAGATGCCGCCCTCTGGGATCGGAGACCTCGGGACCAGGCGGAGTCGGCTCGCCCCCGCGGTGCGCCGAGCCGTACGCGGCAGTGGCGGGCGGGGCTGGCGGATCAGCAAAGTTGACCTGCAAAGGATGCTTGAGCTCACCAAGCAGGTCAGGGTGGACACCTCGTGGGAGGGTCTGGCAGCGCTTGCGGCGGTCCAGCGTTGGGTACTCCAGCCTGAGTTCACCGCGCCGGTCGTCGTCCTGATCACCGGTAGCGCCGACCAGCTTGACCTCCATCCAGCCAGCGCCATCGAAGAGCTCGTTCCAGTTGTGACAACCGAGATCCAGCTGGACAGGCTGCTGGCCGGCGCCAGTTTCAGGAGGGATTCCGCTGCCCGCTGAGGCCCCGGCGATATTCCTGGGCCCCGACGCCCTTCCAGCGATGGCAGGTGGACTCCAGGTGCTCTGCGCCGACGATTGCTCGCTCCAGGGCAACCCCGGTCAGGTGAGGGCATTCCCCACAGCGGAGCGCTCCAGCCGCTCCCTGATCGCAAACCCTGAAGTGCGCCGATACCTGGTGCCGGGAACCCGGGCTTTGGTGGTGTGGAAGTCTTCGGTGACGATCGAGCGGGCCGCGCTGGAGCTCGGGATCCCCCTCGCCAACAGCTCCGCCTCACTCTCCAGACGGCTGGAGAACAAGGCCTTTTTCACCCCTGCCGCCGGCGCTGCGGGACTGCCGGTGCCGCGCGCCGTGACCGGGGCCGCCGGACCGCAGCTCGCCAGCTTGGCGGAACGGCTCGGGCTCCCGCTGGTCTTCCAGCTGGCCCACGGCTTCTCTGGAGCCCAGACCCACGAGGTTCACTCGGTGGAGCGGCTGCGGGAGCTGAACGGGCGCTTCCTCGGCCATCCAGCCCGCATCGCTCAAAGGGTCCCGGGGACAGCGGTCACCGTGACCGGAGTTCTTCGCGAGGACTCGGTCATCTATGGCCCACCCTGCGTGCAGCTGACCGGCATCCCGTCCCTCACCCCGCATCCTCTGGGCTCGTGCGGCAACGATTTCGCGGCCAAGATCCCCCATTCCGAGCTGGTCGAGGCGACCGCGGGAAGGGTCGGTGAATGGCTCCAGAGGCAGGGGCTCCGGGGAATCTTCGGAGTCGACCTCGTGATATCTGACGAGGGCGATTGCTGGTGCATAGAGGTCAACCCGCGGCTGGTTGCCTCGGTGCCTCTCTGGAGCCTCGCCGCACGCGACCTCGGCCACAGCTCCCTGCTCCAGCGCCACCTCGCCTGCTTCGGCCTTGCCGACTGGGACTCCAGCCCCCTCGGATGCCACTGGTCGCAGCTGATCCTGTATCGGAAGGTCGCCGCCAACAGCCCGGCTCTCCGCGCCACCTCGCGTGGCGAGGTGGCCTCAGATGGGACCTACCACGCGGTGGGTCCGCTCAGCCTTGATGGCCCCGGAGCTGGTCAGGTGGGGCTGGTGGTTAAGGGCTCGACCGGGCCGGGCTCGGAGCTGGCGAGACTGGTCACAGAGGGCCCCCTTCTTGATCAGGAGGGAGAGCTCCTACCGCCGCTGAGGACTTTGGTGGAGCGTCTCCGAGCCGAGCTGGAGAGCGAGAGCTAGCCGGACTCCGTTTCGCGACACCCCTGAGGCGGTACCTTGGAGGTGTGGAGTTCCGGGATTACTACACCACTCTGGGAGTGGCGCGCAGCGCCACGGATAAGGAGATCCGCGCCAGCTATCGCAAGCTAGCCCGGGAGCTCCACCCCGACGTGAACAAGGACCCCAAGGCCACCGAGCGCTTCAAGCGGGTCAATGAAGCCTACGAGGTGCTCAAGGATCCGGAGAAACGGGCCAAGTACGACACCCTGGGGTCGGACTGGGAGCAGATGGAGCGGGCCCAATCCCAGCGGCCCCGCCAACCGCAGCCGCAACAGTCCTCGACCGCCCACCCTGGCGGTCCCCACTTCTCCGGCTTCAGCGACTTCTTCGAGACCTTCTTCGGGAACCGGGGAGGGAACTCCCAGGACCCCCTCATCGACATAGAGCTGGAGCGGTTGCGCAGGGAGCAGCACGCACCCAGAAAGGGGCAGGACAGCGAGTACCAGGTGGAGGTCACCCTAGAGGAGGCGAGCGCCGGGAGTGATCGCAACCTCCAGGTGTCGACCTCCGAGAGCTGCGCCACCTGCCACGGCACGGGGATGGTCCAGGACCAAAGTCAAGGTGGGGGGACCGCGGTCAAGGTGGAGCTCAAGACCTGCCCAACTTGCAACGGCAGCGGGCGCCAGTCCCGGCAGCGCAGCCTGCGAGTGACCGTGCCCAAGGGGGTGACCGAGGGTTCCAGGATCCGGGTGTCCGGAGAGGGGGCGGCGGGGCCCAACAGCGGGCCTCGGGGTGACCTCTATCTGAGGGTCCACCTGCGCCTCGATACGGGAACGGAGGTCAGAGGGCGTGACGTCTACCTGGAGCTGCCGGTCCGTGACTATCGCGCCGCCCTTGGAGGAACCGTGGCGACCAGGGGGCCAATGGGCAAGCTGGAGGTGACCGTTCCCGCCTCATGCCCCTCCGGTCGTTCGCTGCGCGTTCAAGGCAAGGGCATTCCGGCGCTGAAGGACGGTGGGAAGCCGGGTGACCTGTTCCTGAGGGTGCGGGTGACAACTGCCGCAGCGATCGGGGAAGCTGAGAGGAAGGCCTATTCCGAGCTGGCCAAGGCTGACGGCGCGACGAGCTGATCCGTCGCCGTCAGCCCGGGCGCTCCGTCGGCTGCACCAGGAAGATCCAGATGTCCCAGATCATGTGGCTGGCGATAAGGGCTGGCATGGGGACTCCCGCGGCGGCCAACCCGGACCAGCCGGCACCGGCCATGGTCGCCGCTCCCACCAGGGTCGCGTTGCCGGTGCAGAGATGAGCTCCCCCATAGAGAGCGGTGGCGGCGACCGCTCCACGGCCGCGCCCGAAACGACGGCTCAGGGTCCGTTGCAGCAACCCTCGCCAGAAGAGCTCCTCAGCGGGAGCCACGATGAGGCCCAGCCTGAGCGCAAGCTCGCTGCGAGGGCGCAGCTTGCGCAGCTGATAGATGTCTCCGATCTCCCTCGAGCCGTGGGGCATCACCCGACGCGCCGCGCGATCGCCAATCTGGAAGACCCCGTACAGTCCGGCCGCGATCGCTGCCCCGGCGACCAGGTGAGTCAGCCGAGGGCGTTCCCGGCGCAGGTCGGCATCGCCGGCCAGGGCCAGGCCACCGAGCATGAGTCCAGTCCTGGTCATGCGCTGCCAGAACCGCGGCCTCGGTCCGCGAAAGGTGGCGGCGAAGGCGAGGTAGGCGGCCACCAGACCGATCCCCGCAATCGCTGAGGCAGGAGAGGCCGCCCTTCTGGGATTTCTCATCGTCCTATGCTCCCGGTTTCCAGATGGCAGTCAACGCCAGCCCCGCGACCAGCAGCGCCCCGAAGGTCATGTGCAGCTGCGCGGTCTCCAGGTCGATCATGGCGATCGCCCGCTGTTGGCCGGCAGCCCCCAGCTCGGAGGCGCGAAGTGCCCTGACGAAAAGGGGCAGGGAGAGGATTGCGAACAGTCCGAGCTGGGGAATCTCGCCCACCGCGACCCCCAGCGCCAGGGCGATGTAGGCGCCGACCAAGAGCAGCACGTACAGCGCATGAGCGGCCCGCCTGCCGGCCATTATCGAGACGGTGCTGATTCCTGCTCTGGCGTCCTCGCCGATATCGCGCCACTCGTTGCCGTGGAGGATCGCGGTGACCAGCAGGCCGATGGGGATGCTGACCACCCCGGCCGTGAGCGACCATCTCCCGGTGATCGCGAAGTATCCACCTAGGACCATCAGCGGGCCCATGAGGAGGAACACCAGGGGCAGGCCAACCGCCCGGTACTTGTACTGAAGTGGCGGCGCGGTGTAGCCCCAGCC
The DNA here is from genome assembly GCA_027313505.1 of Candidatus Dormiibacterota bacterium. Taxonomy (GTDB): domain Bacteria; phylum Chloroflexota; class Dormibacteria; order Aeolococcales; family Bog-877; genus AG-12. Next base: position 22,029 of record DAHVDN010000017.1, on the reverse strand, counting down.
CCCCAAAAGACCCAGCAGGCCGAGTACGAGGAGCTCCCAGCCGCGCACCGCGATCAACCCGAGACCGATGGCGGTCGCGGCGGCGAACGCGGTCCCGGCAAGCCAGAAAGCGGCCCGCTCGTGAACCCGACCGGTGACCAGAGCCAGGCTGGCCCTGGGTGAGGTGATGGAGTCGACCCCCTTGCGAACGTCGTAGATCTCGTTGGTGACGTTGGTCCCCACCTGGAGCAGGATGCCCCCAAAGAAAGCTGCCAGGAAAAGCGGCCAGGACATCGCGTTGTGGGCCAGCGCCAGCGCTCCGGCCGCCCCCACTGGGATGGCGGCGGCGGTGAGGCTGAACGGACGGGTTATCTCCAGCAGGCCGCGGGCACGGCGCAGGATCCCAATCCCCGACTCACTGGCCAGCCTCGCGGGAAGGGTGGAGTTGGTAGGGTCCACCGCGACTCGCGCCGAGCTGTACAGAACCGCAGCCCTCACCACAGCCGCGACCTGATCCTCATCCTGGAGCACGGGCTGGAGGATGGGCAGCGTCATCCCCGCCTGGCGAAAGCGCTCCGCCCCCGAAGCGATCTCATCAACCGTCCCGCAGAGGAGGAAGGCATCCACCAGCTCGTCGGGGATCAGGGAGGCCGCCCCGTGGTAATCCTCTCTACGCCAGGCAGCGAAGATCGGGTGGCGGATCTCCGGGTCGAACCCCGCCTGTTGCAGGGCCAGATCCGACTGCACCGAAAGCATGTAGATCACGAACGGCTCCCGCTTGGCCCGGTCCAGAGCGGCGCGACGGCTGCGGTCGGCCAGCGCCAGCAGGTAGCCGCCGACCTCCACTGCGCCCTCGGGCCGGCCCGCCTTGATCCTCGCCGCCTCGATTCTGCGGACTCCGATGCGAAGGGCCGCCAGAGACTCCGCCGGGCGAGCCAGGAATCCGTCGGCCCGACGACCGGCCAACTCATGAAAGGCGCGCCGGTAGCCGGCGACCCAGATGGGAACCGGATGGAGTGGAGGAAACATCGGCTCGAGGTCGGGAAGGCCTTCGGCGGTCGGTAGCCTCTCCCCCCTCCAAAGCTGGCGCAACTGGTCCATCGCCTGCTCCACCTTCTCGATTGCCAGATCGGGGTTGTACGGGATGCCCATCTGGGCCAAACGAAGCGGCAGCGCCGTTCCCAAGGCCAGGGTGAGTCGGCCAGGCGCCATGTCGTCCAGAGCGCTCAGGGTCATCGCCGTCAACACCGGGTGTCTGGTATTGGGATTCAGCGCCCCCAGCCCGATCCGGATCTCCGGCACCCGGGACGCGACCACCGCTGAGTAGGTGACGGCGTCCCTCTCGAAGTAGCTTTCGTGAAACCACACCGAGTCCAGCCCGGAGTCTGCAGCGAGCTGGCCGTAGGCGACCGCCTCCTTTAGCTCCCCGCGCGCCGCCAGTCCCAGCCCCACCTGTCGCACCGAAAGTGACATCGGGATCCTCTCCTCAGCGGCCCGATGGACCGTCCATCGGCAACTCCTTGGTCAAGAGTAGCTGCTGCCCCGGGGCGTGGGCGAAAGTCGCAGCGCCCGGCGGGCGATGGTCAGCCGGGAGGACCGCCCCAAACCGGCGACAGTTTTAGCTCAACCTTCAGCTGACGAGCAGCCGCGCTGGAAGGGGAGCCTCAAGGAATCCTCCAGCTCCATCGGGTGTGACCAGATACCCGGTGGCGCCCGGGGTCTCGGCAACAATTTCGGTCAGTTCCGTCCCCACATAATGGGCGGCAGCGCCGTCATCACAGGCCACGCCGGGCGGAAGGTCGCCGGAGGCCACCAAGCGCTGGAAGGTCGGCCGGCGAGTGGGCTCCAGCAGATAGTGGGGACAGTAGCTTCCGGGCAGGATTCCAACCCCCTCCTTGAAGGGCCGCAGCTCGCTGCCGAATGAATCTGTGGTTCCCGATTCGAACCAGCAGATGGCGCCGGCGCTCACTCCCGCCAGCACAGTACCCGCTTTCCACGCTCTCGTAAGCGGTTCCAGCAGACCGTGGACTCGCCAGACGGCCAGCATGTTGGCCACGCTCCCTCCACCCACAAAGATCAGGTCCTGGTCGAGCAGGAGGTCGGCCGGCTCGGCGACGTTCGGTTGCGGGAAGAGCGACAGGTGACTGGGACGAGCTCCGATTGCCGAAAGCTCCTGATATGCCATGAGCACCGGGCTGAGGTCGTTCTCATGGGCTGTCGGGACCAGGCAGACCCTGGGGTTGGGCCTGCCGGTCAAATCCAGGGCGTATCGGAGCAGGCCAGGGAGCGAGTGGGCCCGGGACCTGGGCTGAAACCCTCCAATAGCCAGGATCTGGGAGCGTCCATCGGCTGACATCCACGCAGGGTAGCGCAGCCTACCGGCCGGTCGCCGACTTTTGGGATCGGGCGCATTCGCCAACGTTTACTGCGGTCTATAATCCTGTCAGCGCATCCTTCAAGACGGTCCGGCGAGGCCGACAAGGAGCTGGGCGGTGGCGCTGCCCGGATCGCCTTGCGGCCTGCTTGTACCCAAGTCGGGAGGCAGATGACAGAGCAGCGGTCGCAGACTGGGGCCCCATTGCACCATGTGGTCGCGGCGAAACAGTTCACCAGAGAGCTGGTCTCCGCGCTTTTCGCCAGAGCGCAGGAGCTGCAGGCACAACTTCCCGGACCACCCAGGAGAGAGCTCGAGGGCAGGATCATGGCGACGCTCTTCTATGAGCCCAGCACCCGGACCCGGCTCAGCTTCGAGTCAGCGATGCTGCGACTGGGTGGTCAGGTGGTGAGCACCGAGAACGCTCGGGACTTCTCCTCCGCGATCAAGGGAGAAACTCTGGAGGACAGCATCCGGATTGTTGGTGGATACGCCGACTGCATAGTGCTGAGGCACCCAGAGGAGGGCGCAGCAAAGCGGGCGGCGGCGATTTCGCCGGTCCCGGTGATCAACGCTGGCGATGGCCCCGGCGAACACCCCACTCAGGCACTTCTTGACCTTTACACCATCGCGACCGAGGTGGGCCGGTTGGACCACATCCGGTTGGTGCTCGTGGGTGACCTTGCCAACGGAAGGACGGTTCACTCCTTGAGCCAACTGCTCTCGATGTACCCCGGGCTACACGCGACGCTGGTTGCCCCGGACCGTCTCCGCATGAGCCCGAACCTGGTTGCTCAGCTGCTGGCGGGAGGAGCTGAGGTCGAGGAGACCACCGATCTTTTGGCCGCAGTGGAGAATGCCGACGTGGTCTACCAGACCAGGATCCAGACCGAGCGGATGGTCGAGCCGTGGACGGCGGACGAGGCGGAGCTCAGCCGCTTTCGGATCACTGAGGAGACCATGCGTGGGCTCCCAGCCAGCGCGATCGTCATGCACCCTCTGCCCCGGGTTGGAGAGATAGACCCAGCAGTCGACGACGACCCCCGGGCTGCCTACTTTCGACAGGCACGCAATGGGGTTCCGGTGCGCATGGCGCTGCTGAGCACGGTGCTGGGCAGGTGATCCCGCAGTCAAAAGCGACTTCCCAGCCCGTGATTGTTGCGGACTCGAAGGAGGTCCAGCGAGTTCTGTGGCGGCTCTCTCGGGAGCTGCAGGAACGTCACCCCCAAGGCGACGGGGTGACCCTCTGCGGAATTGTCACAAGGGGTGTTCACATCGCAGAGCGGCTTCAGGAATTGCTGGAGGAGCACGGCGACGCAAGCTGGCAGTCGGCGAGCCTGGATGTCGGGCCCTACCGCGACGACCTTCCGCGTAAGGCCTCTGCCACACTCCGGCAGATGACTCTGCCCGCGGCGACTCGCCAGCAGGTGGAGGACAGAACCCTGGTCCTGGTGGACGACGTGCTGTACCACGGACGCACCGCCCGGGCTGCGCTGGTTGCCCTGGCCGATCTTGGAAGACCGCGGTCCGTGGAGCTGCTGGTCCTGGTTGACCGCGGACACCGGGAGCTGCCTTTGCGTGCGACCTATGTGGGCAAGAACCTGCCGACCTCCAAGGACCAGGTGGTCCGGGTGCGGCTTCGGGCGTGCGATGGGGAGGATTCGATCCTCGTTGAGAATCAGGGAGGGTTCCCGGGGAAATGAGGGACCTGCTGCTCAGAGGCGTGCGCCTGATCGACCCCTCCTTGGGGCTCGACCTTGCCAGCTGCGATCTGCTTCTCAGCGATGGTGTGGTGGCGGGAATCGGCAGCTCACTCAGGCCAAGCGCCGGTGCGGCCGTCGTGGAGCGAGCGGGGACGGTGGTGACCCCAGCATTCCTTGACGTGCACTGCCACCTCCGCGAACCCGGCCAGCCCTGGAAGGAGAGGGTCGCCAACGCCACCGCGGCGGCAGCGGCCGGCGGCTTCGGCGCCATCTCGGCGATGGCCAACCTGCAACCGCCTGTGGACAGCGTCCCCCGGCTGCTGCAGGTCGTGGCCAAGAATCGCAGCTGGGGGCGGGTTCCGATCCTTCAATTTGCGGCCTGCACCGCCGGGCTGCGGGGTCAGGAGCCGGTCGAGGTTGAGGCGCTGGTGGCCGCGGGGGCCGCCGGGATCTCGGACGACGGTCGCAACGCCATGGACCAAACTACCCTGTCCGAGCTTCTGGTGCGAGCGGACTCTCTGGAGATCCCCCTGGCGGTTCACCCGGAGGACGAACGGGTGCTGGCGATGGCCAACGAGTGGGCCGGCAGCGATCCGACCGCCTGGAGTCTCAGGCCCGCAGAGGCGGAGGAGGCTGCGGTCGCCAGCATCCTTCGTGCGGTGCGGGAGACGGCGTCCAAGAGCCTCCACATCCAGCATCTGACCACCGCATCCTCTGTGGCTTTGGTGCGCGGCGCGAAGCAGGAGGGCCTCGCGGTGACCGCAGAGGTCACTCCCCACCACCTAACCCTCGACGGCTTCCTGAGAGATCCGGATCAGGATGACCGACCTCTCACCTGCAATCCCCCTCTGCGCACCAGGGCGGACCGGGTGGCGCTGTGGGAGGCGCTACTCGACGGCACCATCGACGCGGTGGCCAGCGACCACGCGCCCCACGAGGTGCCCTCGGATCCACTGCAGAAGCGGGCACCGGGCTTCAGCGGAATTCAGTGCGTGCTCTCGGTGCTGCTCACCGACCAAGCGGCGTCGGCCCACCTGCCCCGGCTGATCGAGGCGCTGACCGTCGGGCCCCGTCGGGTCATGCGCCGGCCGGGGGCCACCCTGCCAGAGCCGGGATTGGTTGAGGGACGCCCTGCCCACCTCACCTGGTTCGACCCGGCCGCCAGCTGGTCCCCCGCCACCACCAACTGGCTCTCAGTGGGGGCCAACACCCCGTTCTGGCGCCGGGAACTCCCAGGCCAGATTCTGGCGACCTTCTCCCGAGGCCGGGCCGCCTACATCAACCGCGGCCTTGGCGAGGAGATCGGACTTGAGTGAGCGGGCAGTGGGGAGAATACCGGGGATCCTGGCTTTGGAGTCGGGGATCTGCTTTCCCGGCTACTGGGTGGGAGAGGCCGGCATGGGGGAGCCGACCTTCGGGGAGGTGGTCTTCAACACCTGCATGACCGGGTACCAGGAGGTGCTCACAGATCCCTCCTACGCCGGCCAGATCCTGACCTTCACCCAGCCTCTGATTGGAAACGTGGGCACCGCCCAAGTGGACATGGAGTCGCGCCAAGCCTGGGCAAGAGCGGTCATCCTCTCCGAGGCCAGCCCGACAGCTCCGCACTGGCAGTCCGAGCAGACCCTGGCCCGGTGGCTGAGCGACCAGGGTCTGCCCGGACTTGAGGGCGTCGACACCAGAGCGCTCACCCGTCATCTGCGGGATCACGGGACGTTGCGCGCCGCGATGGCTCCCTCGGCTCTGGTCGGGCAGCAGGAATTGTTGGAGCTGGCCAGAGGGTCTTTGTCCGTCTCGGAGCAGGCGCTGGTGGAGCAGGTCTCCTGCACTGAGGCGTATCGCTTCCAGGAGCCACTGCATCCCGCTCTGCGTCGTGGGGCGGGACCCTTGGCCCTCCGCCATAGGGGAAATGGCCAAGAGCTCCGGATCGTGGTGGTCGACTTCGGGGTGAAGCTCAACACGCTGCGCTCTCTGGCCAGCCGGGGAGTCGAGCTGGTGGTCGTGCCGCACTCATGCACCCCCCAGGAGCTGGAGCAACTGCAGCCGCATGGGGTGGTCCTCAGCAACGGACCTGGCGACCCGGCGCAGCTGCCGGCCGAGGTCGAGTTGACCAGGTTCGCCATCGGGCGTTACCCGGTCCTGGCGATCTGCCTTGGACACCAGTTAGTTGGTCGAGCCATAGGGGCAACCACCAGCCGGCTGTCCTTCGGCCACCATGGAGGGAATCATCCGGTCAGAGATGACACCACAGGTCAGGTGTTCGTCACCCCACAGAACCATGAGTTTCAGGTCGACGGCCAGACGGTTCCAGCTGGTTCCGGCTGGTACGTCTCCGAACGCAACCTCAACGACGGCTCGGTCGAGGGGATTCGTCATCACCAGCTACCGGTCATCTCCGTCCAATACCACCCCGAGGGGAGCCCTGGTCCCCAGGACCGCCAGCATCTCTTCGATGAGTTCCTGGCTCTGTGCGAGGGGGAACGCCCGCCGGCCAAAGCGGCCCATTCCGACCGGAGCCCAGGGTTTGTTCCCCGCAAGGTCCTGGTCCTGGGCAGCGGGCCGATCGTCATCGGACAGGCGGCTGAATTCGACTACGCGGGGACCCAGGCCTGCCGCTCACTGCGGGAGGAGGGGGTCGAGGTGGTGCTGGTGAACAGCAATCCCGCCACCATCATGACCGACGAGGAGACCGCCGACCGGGTCTATCTGGAGCCGCTCACTGTCGAATCGGTGGAGCGGGTCATCGCCATCGAACGCCCGGACAGCATCCTGGCGGGGCTCGGGGGACAGACTGCGCTGAACCTGGCGGTGCAGCTCGCCGACCAAGGGGTGCTCGAGAGGCATGGCGTCCGAATGCTCGGCACACCGCTGGAGGCGATCCGGGACGCCGAGGACCGTGACCGGTTCAAGCGACGCATGGTGGCCATGGGGGAGCCGGTGCCACCCTCCCGCACGGTCAACAGCGTGGCCGACGCCATGTCGTTCGCCGAGGAGATCGGCCTTCCCCTGGTGGTGAGGCCGGCGTTCACCTTGGGGGGCACCGGCGGCGGGATCGCCACCTCGGCCGAGGAGCTGGAGCTGGTGGTCGCCCGCGGTCTGCGCGCCAGTCCCATCACCCAGGTGCTGGTCGAGCAGGCTCTCATGGGCTGGCGGGAACTCGAGTACGAGGTGATGCGCGACGGGTACGGCACCTGCGTCTGCGTCTGCAACATGGAGAACCTTGACCCGATGGGGGTGCACACCGGGGACTCCATCGTGGTGGCTCCAAGCCAGACTCTGACCGACAAGGAACATCAGCAGCTCAGGTCCGCGGCGCTGCGGATCATCTCCGCCCTGGGCATCGAGGGGGGCTGCAACGTTCAGTTCGCCCTGGCTCCGGACTCCTTTCACTACTTCGTGATCGAGGTCAACCCCCGAGTCAGCCGCTCCTCCGCGCTCGCCTCCAAGGCGACCGGGTATCCCATCGCCCGGGTTGCGGCGAAGATCGCCCTGGGCCGGCGTCTGAGCGAGATCTCCAACCAGGTGACCGGAAAGAGCTGTGCCGCCTTCGAGCCCAGTCTTGACTACTGCGTGGTCAAGATTCCGCGCTGGCCCTTCGACAAGTTCCCCCATGGGGACCGTCGGCTCGGCACCCAGATGAAGTCGACAGGGGAGGCCATGGCGATCGGGCGCAACTTCCTGGAGGCTATAAGCAAGGCTTTGCGTTCCCTCGAACAGGGCGACCCCGAGGAGGGCGCCCTGAAGTTGGCCGCAGAGCGTCTGGAGATGGCGACCGACCTTCGCCTCCAGGGCATCCTGGAGGCGCTGCGCGGGGGGATGAAACCCACGGTGGTCGCTTCCAGGACCGGGTACCCCCCATGGTTCTGCGACCGGCTCGCAGAGCTGGTAGAGCTGTCGGAGGAGGTGAGGCGAGCGTCGGTTCCCATGGACGCAGGGCTGCTGCGCAGAGCCAAGCGGGCGGGGATCGCGGATCGCCGGATCGCCGAGCTCGCCGGCCTCGAATCCGCCAAGGTGGTGCGCGCAGCACGTCTTGGTCTCGGAATCACAACTACCTTCAAGTGCGTCGACACCTGTGCGGCGGAGTTCGACTCCGAAACCCCGTACTTCTACTCGTGCTACGAGCAGGAGAACGAGCAGCGCGCCAGCGGTGGCGCCGCAGTGGTGCTGGGCTCCGGCCCCATCAGGATCGGACAGGGCATTGAGTTCGATTACTGCTCGGTTCAGGCCGCTGCGGCGCTGCGACGACGGGGGCTGGAGGCGGTCATGGTCAACAGCAACCCGGAGACCGTCTCCACCGACTTCGACTGCAGCTCTCGGCTCTACTTCGAGCCGGTGGACCTGGAGTCGGTGACCGAGATCTGTGCGGTCGAGAGTCCACGAGGAGTGGTGGTCCAGTTCGGCGGCCAGACCGCCATCAACCTGGCTCCCCAGCTGGCCCGGGCCGGTGTACCGCTCCTGGGCTCGCCCAGCCGCTCCATAGAGCTCGCGGAGGATCGGGGGAAGTTCGAGGGCATCCTGGGGGAGCTTGGTATCGCCAGGCCCCCGGGGGCGGCGACTCGGGACCCGGAGCGCGCAGTTGAGATCGCCCGCAAGGTGGGGTACCCGGTGTTGGTCCGTCCCTCATACGTCCTTGGTGGGCGGGCCATGGATGTCACCCACTCCGAGCAGGAGCTGCGTCTCTATCTCACCGACGCCCTGAGAGCCTCGGGCGATGCCGGCGGCGAGGTGCTGATCGACAAATACATCCTCGGGCTCGAAGTCGAGGTCGACGCGATCTGTGATGGGACCACCGTCGTGATACCGGGCATCATGGAGCACGTCGAGCGTGCCGGCGTTCACTCCGGCGACTCAATGGCGGTGTTTCCACCCCAGCGGCTTCAACCGGCGGTCATCGCCAAGTTGGTCGAGGTCACGACCCAGTTGGCTCTTCGGACCGGGACCATCGGCCTCATCAATGTGCAGTACGTGGTGCACCGAGGCCAGGTTTTGGTGATCGAGGTGAACCCCAGGTCGAGTCGAACAGTGCCATTCCTGAGCAAGGTGACCGGAGTCGGGATGGTGGAGGCCGCGGTGAGAGCGATGTTGGGTGAGTCACTTTTGAACCAGGGGCTGACGTCCGGCTTGATGACCCCTCCTCAACTGGTGGCGGTCAAGGCGCCGGTGTTCTCCAGTCGAAAGTTGGAGATGGTGGATACCGTGCTGGGCCCGGAGATGACCTCGACCGGTGAGGTCATGGGAATCGACATCTCTCTTCCGGCTGCGCTGGAGAAGGCCTTCGAGGCTGCGCTGGGGGCCTTGCCCAGAAAGGGGGGAGCCCTGGTCAGCATCGCTGACCAGGACAAACCGGAGGGACTCCCGGTCGCGGCCCGGCTGGCGGAGCTGGGGTTCAGCATCTACGCCACCGCCGGCACGGCCGCCTCGCTGCGGCAGGCGGGGGTCTCGGTGGTAGAGGTCCACAAGTTGCACGAGGGCCACCCTGATGTTGTCGATTTGACGGTCGGCGGCCAGGTCGATCTGGTGATCAACACCATCTCTCGGGTCGCCACCGACGAGATGAGTGGGGAGGATGGACCACCCTCGGGCCGACGTCCGGTCCGCGACGGCTTCCGGATCCGCCAGGCTGCGGTCCAGCGCGGGATCCCCTGCCTGACATCCCTGGACACAGCGGCGGCGATGGTCCGGGCGCTGGAGAGTATGCGGCTCGGCGAGCGCCCGAGGACCGCCACCATCGACGAGTATCGGCGATTAAGCTCGATCCCGGTCGGCGCGTGATCCGATCCGCTGTGAAGAGCGCCTCAGAACTGTGCGGGCAGAGCGACCTGTCCAGGGCAGTCGACGAGTTCGCCACCTGCACCTCGGTAGAGCTCCTGCAGGGCACACTCTTTGAGATCCGTTTTCACGCACCCCGAGTGGCGGCCGCGGCAGCTCCTGGGGAATTCGCACAGCTCCTGGTGGATGAGGGACAAGTCCCCTTGCTGCGCCGGCCTTTCTCCTTCAGCCGCGTCGACATCAGCGAAGGCACTGTCTCCTTTTATCTGGCCGCTGTGGGCAGGGGCAGCAGCAGGTTGCGCCTGCTCCACCCGGGAGACCGGATCAGGGTGCTTGGACCCCTCGGTCGTGGCTTCTCACTGCCGAGCTCCCCCGGCCGATCCCTGCTCCTGGCTGGCGGGCTGGGTGCAGCCCCCTTTCCGCTGCTGATGGACCAGCTTATCGGGCGCGGGGAGGAGGTCATCTGGCTCAACGGCTCCAGGAGCTCCTCCGAGCTGTACCCCGACCACCTCTTGCCTTCGGGAATCCAAAGTCGGCTGATCCGCACCCAGGACGGTTCAAAAGGAGACCCGGGCCTTGTGACAGAGGGGCTGCCCGAGCTGATGGGCGTGGTCCAGAGGATCTACGCCTGCGGACCCAACCCAATGCTCGCCGCGGTGTACCGATCCTGGGCGTCCGAGGTTGCCGCAGGACATACCGCGGCGTCGCTGGAGGTCTCCATCGAAGCCCCCATGGGATGCGGGTTCGGCACCTGCCTGGGCTGCGCCATCCCCCTCGCCGCCGAGGGGGATGAGTCCGGGCCCATCGGCCTTTGCTGCCGGCAGGGTCCGGTGCTGCCCGCTCAGCAGCTCAACTGGGATCAGCTGCTGAATCAACCAGCGCATCTAGGATGACTTTTCAGTGACCATGGACCCCGCGGTCAGCTTGGGCCGGGGACTGGTTCTGCCCAATCCGGTGGGGGTCGCATCGGGAACCTTCGGGTATGGCTTCGAAGCCGAGCGGATGGGGCCGATCGCTCATCTGGGTGCGGTTTACAGCAAGGGCACGACCCTTCTTCCTCGCGAGGGCAATCGCCCCCCTCGGATCTCCGAAACCAGCGCAGGAATGCTCAACTCAATTGGGCTCCAGAACCCCGGAGTGGAGGTGGTCGCACGGGACTACGCGCCCCGCTGGCGGGAGTGGTCGGTGCCGGTGGTGGTCAACGTCGCGGGCGCTGGGATCACGGAGTATGTCGAAGTCTGCGAAAGACTGTCGGACGTCGCCGGAGTTGCTGGTCTGGAGCTCAACATCTCCTGCCCCAACATCAGTCACGGGATGGATTTTGGGACCGATCCGAAGCGCGCCAAAGCGCTTGTGGAGGCGGTAAGGCGGGTGACCGAGCTTCCCCTGATCGTGAAGCTCACCCCGAACGTCACCGACATCACCGAGGTGGGAAGGGCGGTGGAGGACGGCGGGGCAGATGCCATCTCGGCCGTGAACACGTACCTTGGAATGAAGATCTCCGTCAAGGAGCGAAAGCCGGTGCTGCCGGGGATGGGGACCGCCGGACTCAGTGGCCCCGCGATCAAGCCGCTGGCGCTGGCCGCGGTGGCCAAATTGAGACGGGCGGTGGAACTCCCCCTCATCGGAATAGGAGGCATCGGATCGACCGAGGATGCGCTGGAGTACCTGGTCGCAGGAGCGGACGCAATTCAGATCGGGACTGCCAATTTCTACCGGCCGGGGGTGTCGGCCGAGGTGCTGTCCGGCTTGATCCAGTTCGCAACCGACAACTCCCTGCAGAGTTGGCGGGACCTGCGCTGGAGTGATTGAGCGGCGCCTTCCCAGGCCCGCAAGCCGCGCGGCAGCTGTGGGCGGCGTCAAGTCCTCGAAGAGGGTCCCAACCGCCGCTAAGCCGGGCAGGTCACGACCGTGCTTCCACCTCGGTCAGAACCCTGTCGAGCGCGGTCAGCAGAAGGTCAGCGTGGTCTTCTCCCGCCACCAGGGGGGGACGGATCTTGAGCACATTTCCGCCAGGGCCGGTGGATCCGATGAGCACTCCGCGGTCGCGCATCCGCTCCACCACCCCCCTTGCCGGAAGTGGTTCCTGGGTCGACCTGTCTCTGACCAGCTCCACCCCTATGAGCAGCCCGCGCCCCCGGATGTCCCCAATGGAGTGGTGCCGCTCGGCCAGTGAGGCCAACCCATCCGCGAGCCGCCTCCCAATCACCGAGGCGTTCTGGATGAGCCTCTCGTCCTCAATGATGTCGAGAACAGCCAGTGCGGCCGCAGCCGCGACCGGATTGCCGCCGAAGGTGCTGAACCAGCTGGTGGTGGCGGCAAAGCGCTCGGCTATCTCGCGTCGGGTCACCAGCGCAGCCACGGGATGTCCGTTTCCCATGGGCTTACCCATCGTGACGAAGTCCGGGACGATGCCGAACGCCTCAAAGCCCCACATGCTTGAACCGGAGCGGCCAAAGCCCATCTGGACCTCGTCGGCGACGAGCAGGCCCCCGGCTTCGTGCCAGCGGCGGGTCAACTCCTGTAGGTAGGAGGCAGGGGGTGTGAGGATCCCCTCGCTGCTCCATCCGGTGTCGACAAAGAGAGCCGCCGGGCCAACTCCCCTCGCAGCCAATTCCTCCACGGCCCTTTCGACATGGGCCGCGCTATCGGCAACCCAGTTGGGATCTGATCGGCGGTGACCCCCCGAGTAGTCGTCGGGGGCAGGGATGAGAGCGACGTGGCGGGGAGCGACGGCCGTCTTCCACTCCTCGGGGGATAGGGCTGCTGTCAGCGTGGTCGAGCCGTGGTAGGCGAATTGGGTGACCACCGCTCCCTTCGCCTTGGTAAAACTTGACGCCAACCGGTAGGCGAGGTCGTTGGCCTCGCTCCCCGAGTTGGCGAACAAGACGGTGTCCAGCTCCTGGGGAAGGGTGGCCAGCAGTCGCTCTCCCAGCTCCAGCGCCGCCGGGTGGAGGTAGCGCACGTTGGTGTTGAGCAGGGCTGCCTGCCGTGAGATGGCGGCGACCACCCGGGGATGGCAGTGCCCCACGACTGGGACATTGTTGTAGGCGTCGAGGTACCTACCTCCCTCTGCGTCCTCCAGCCAAACTCCTTGGCCCCGGACCAGATGAAGCGGACGGTCATAAAAGAGGGGTGATAGGGCAGGACCGAAGAGGCGGCTGCGTCGGGCGGTCAAGCTGGCCACCGACAACCCCGCGGCACGGGCCTCGCCGGCTCCCGGACGGACCGTGTCGATCACCAGCTGCCTCCATCTGGCCACCCCCAACTCCTCGACCTTCGAGTACATCTCCCACAGCCCCTCCTGCCACCCGGAGACATATTCCGCTGTCGCCGGGTACCGCTGGCTCCGCCAAGTGGAGAGCAGCGCCAGCGCCGCCCAGCGGGCGCGAAGCAGCTCGGGCAGGACCTCCAACTCCGCATCCTCCAACTCGGTGACGGAGGAGTACCCGGCAGAGATGGCGGCCAGGGCCTGAACCCCATCGCCCCTGGCCCACATCGACTCCGCGCTCACGGCCAGATCGCAGATCAGGGGCGCGTGGAGCAGGTCACCGAAGTCGAGGATTCCGCAGACCTGATCCGAGTCGTCGAAGAGCACATTGCTGAGCGAGAGGTCGTTGTGGATCAGCTGGGCCCTGAGTGCCGGAAGGCGGGGCAGGGCAAGGTGGGCGAAGTCGTCGATGCTGGCTGAGACCACGCTTCGACGCCAGTCGCCATCCAGAAGCGGCACCAGGGGGAGCAACTCCGTCACTCGGCGGATGTCCCACGCCAGGCTGAGACCGGCTGCGGGATCGAAGAAGCCGCGAAGGTCCCGACCCAAGCGGGCGGACTGACGCCCCAGGTCTTGAATGGCGCCGAGCGACATGGTCGCCGCCGAAAGGTGCCGGCCGGGCAGGCAACTGAAAGCCCTCACCAGATGCTCCTTCCCGGAACCATCCTGAACTCCCGCCCACGGAGCTCCGTCCAGGCATGAGAGCTGGCGCATCACCGGAAGGTCGGGGTCAACCAGCCGCACGTGCTCGAGCGCCCGCCGCTGCATCGACAGGACTTCAGCGCCGTCCTGGAGGTTACTCACCTTTATCACCGCCTGGGTCCCATCTCCCGCAGAGAGGCGGAAGTTCAGGTCCCGTTCGCCGGGTAGAGGCTGCAGCTTCCCAATCAGGCCAAAGCGCTCTTTGGCAATCGCCGAGACAGCTGTTGCGGGTATGGCCGGAGGGGGGTTGTCGAAAAGCAGAGCGACCCCATCGGCCGGCGGCTCAGATGACGTCAGCTGATGCACGCCGTCACGGGGCCAGAAATATCTCGTCGATGCGCTGAAGGAGGCTCGGAGTGAGCTTGCTAATCACCGCGAGCGAGTCCAGGTTCTCTTCCACCTGTGCGACGCTGGTCGCGCCGGTGATGACAGTTGAGACTCGAGGATTGTTCGCGCACCAGGCGATCGCAAGCTGTGCCGAGGTGCAACCCAACTCATCCGCCAGGGCGATGAGTCGGCGGACAGATGCATTCCGAGCACCATCGGTAAGGTCCGGGTGCAGCCACTCGTAGCCCGGCACCGCCCCCCGGCTCCCCTTAGGGATGCCATTGATGTACTTGCCGGTCAGCGCTCCCGAAGCCAGCGGACTCCACGTCGTCAGTCCCAGTCCCCAGTCCTGGTAGAGACGCTGATATTCGATCTCCACTCTCTGCCTGGTGAAGAGGTTGTACTCCGGCTGCTCCATCAGCGGTTTGTGGAGATGGTGCCTCTCGGCGATGTCGAAAGCCGCCCGGATGTCGGCGGCCGGCCACTCGGAGGTACCCCAGTACAGCGCCTTGCCCCGGCTCACCAGATCGTGCATCGCCCAGACCGTCTCCTCAAGGTCCGTTTCAGGATCGGGCCGGTGGCAGAAGACCAAATCCACGAAGTCGAGCTGAAGGCGCCCCAGGGACTCGTCCATCGCCTGCAGCAGGTACTTGCGGTTCAGGGTGTTCTCGACGTTGACCCCACCATGTATGCCCCAGAAGAACTTGGTGGAGACGACGTAGCTGCGCCGGGACCAGCCGCTCTTGGCCAGGACCCTCCCCATGATCTGCTCGGACTCGCCGCCCGCATATGACTCGGCGTTATCAAAGAAGTTGACGCCGCGCTGCCGGGCCACGGTCATGCAGGCTACGGCCCTCTCCTCATCCATCTGGTTGCCGAAGGTGACCCAGGAACCGAGCGAAAGCAAGCTCACCTTGAGCCCTGAGCGACCGAGGCGACGATATGGCATGTCCACTGGCCCAGTCCTCCAGATCCGGCAATCCACGCGCGACAGCGCCAAGCTCCGCGAGGGTCCATCCTACCGGCACCCCTCTGGGCAGGGAGTGGACGGATGCCGCCGGGCATCAGCAGCGGACCTGGCCCCCGTCCTGTCGCAGCCAGAGGGATGGTCTGCGGTGGAAGGCCAACGGCGCACCTCCATACGGAGCCCCTCCTCGCCTCACCCCGCAAGGGATTTGTCGAAGCGGTTCCGGCACAGCACCGGTGTCCGGCGACCAAATGGCTCCGCTTTAGCCCAGGCGTCCAGCATCCTGCGCTCGCACGGATCCAGCTCGGTCGCGCCGCGAGCCAGCTGCCTGG
Source organism: Candidatus Dormiibacterota bacterium (assembly GCA_027313505.1). Taxonomy (GTDB): domain Bacteria; phylum Chloroflexota; class Dormibacteria; order Aeolococcales; family Bog-877; genus AG-12. The sequence goes on along the minus strand of DAHVDN010000017.1, from coordinate 6,605 downwards.
AATGGCGAGGCATCGAAGGCCTGCGACCAGGGTGATGGGATCACGGCCCCCGTCCTTGGCGACCCTCGTTTAGGCGCGGTGTCCAATAGCGAGTAGCGAAGGCCCCACACCCGCGACGGGTCACCATATAATCTCGCGACGCAGGGTCCAGCAGCGCAGATAAGGGGGCAGATGGGCTTGTCCGAGGACACCAATCCGGTCGAAGCGTATCTGGTGGCGCTTGACGAGCCGAAGCAAGGGACGCTGCGCACCGTGCGCCAGTTCGTCCTCGACGTCATCCCGGACGCTGAGGAGTGCATCTCCTACGGGATGCCCGCATTCCGGGTCCAAGGTAAGGTGATCGCGGGGTTCGCCGCCTTCAAGGACCACCTGAGCTACTTCCCTCACAGCGGATCTGTGATTGCGGTGGCGGGCCCCGAGGCTGCTCAATTCGCAACAACGAAGGCGACACTGCAGTTTCGGGTGGACACGCCGCTACCCAAGTCGGTCGTCCGCCAACTGGTCACAGTGCGACTGAAACAGGCATTTCCGGATGGGAGCGACTCGCACTGAGTGCGGGCCGCTTGGACTCGTCGAGACCCATGGCACCGCGGTCTGGCATAGCGAGAGTCAGGCGAAGACCTCTGGGCTGGTCGCCCGCAAATGGCCGGTTTGACCGGAACTACTTCGGTCCTGGATAAGAGGGTGAGCGCCGGCAAGAGCGCTTCGGGCAGGAGTGCGTCGCCGACTTGGCAAAGGGCCGTTGCCCGCCGTCCGGGCCTCCAAGCCGACACCACATAGTTCGCGATATCTACGAGCAGCCCGGGCATGTCCCGGATGTTGGCGCAAATGGCGGGACCGGATCTGGCCTCGAGAACAGACCTCGATGCGGTGCGCCGGATGCATTCATCGCTCGCCTGCGAAGACGCTCAAGTGTAGGCGCTCCAGCCCCGCAGCCAGAGGATAGAAGTTGGGCGGGGACGAATAGAGATATCGGTGAACCAGAGCAGGCGACGCGTGCCGGAAGTCGAGCACGAGAGACACTCCCCGCTCCCGCTGTTGGTGAAGGGTGCCGCCGGCGGCGATACCCTCATGCAGGGCCAGTCCCACTTGGGCGAGTACCACCACCCCGACCAAGCCCAGCGCCAGGGCGGGCCATGCCCAGGGACCGGGCCGGTGACGGCGCCGTATCTGAACGCCGGCGAGCCAGAGCCCGGCGAGTAGCCAGAGGTTGAAGACGATGAAGCGGGGGCTGGCCGCGTACGAGACCCCGAAATGGCTTCGCCCGATGGTGTTGAGGCCATCGACTACCACCACGAAGCCGATCAGGGCGATGGCCAGAGCGAGATCACGGGGCCGGCCGGAGCAGAGCCAGTACGCGTAGGCCATACCGCCTGCTCCCAAGATCAACGCCCCCGCGACCGACACCTGAGGGGCTCCGATATGGAGCCCGGCTAGACGGGGGATGACATTTCCGACCAGCAGGGCAATGTACTCCAGTGATCGGGCGGGATGACTGAGCAAATCCGTGATCCCACCGCCGCTTGCGAGCTGCCAGTTGAAGCCGGCCAGGTAGAGAGCGGAGGTGAGGGTGCCGAGGCCTGTCCAGGTCAGGACCCTCGAAGGGGAATGGCCGCGGGCCACGAGATACGCGATGCCAGCTGGCCATATTGCCAGCCCCTCAATGGAGGAGAAGGATGCGATGATGGCCACCAGGGTGGCCGGTATCAGAAGCCAAGCGTGATTCCCACTTTTCTCCAGAATCCATAGCGCGAGCGGCAGACCGAAAAGCACCATGTAGATCGCCAGCGCGAACCCCTGCAGCGCCACGCTGTACTGCGCCAGGCTGAGGAGCACCAGCGCGACAGGCACAAACGTCAACAGGTTGCCACCGGGATTGGCCGCGTGGAGCCGCTGCACCAGCAGCACCGCGCCCAGCAGGAGGCTGGCGCTGGCATACATCTCCACCGTGGTGTTGAAGCGGGAAGCAATCTCCAAGGCAAGCAAGGCGAGATACGCGAAGAGCATGCGGTTCTCGTTGTGCTGGGCCCAGAGTAGGGATAGATCGAGATGACCCCGATGAAATGCCAACAGCAGCGACGCCATCTGCCACTCGTCTTGGAACGGGACGTTCACCCCGTACTGGTGGACGAACGACAGGTACCCTACCGAAGCGGCGGCAATCACCGCCGCGCTCATGACCCCGACCCCGGCGCGGCTGGACCTGAGTGGTCGCCACTGACAATTCCTGGGGTCTGTCATTGGCTGCCGAGGACCGCTGGGGAGTTTGAGATGGTCGTCAGCACTGCGCAGGACCCGCCGGTCGGCCTCTGCAGATGAGCTGCTATGGGCAATCCACCAGCTGAGCACGGGCCCCTAGGACTCAGGATTAGAGATCTGAACCTGCCCGACCAAACAGGCGGCACAATTTCCGATGTGCTTGTTCATGCCCTGAGCTCGGCCTGACCCTCTGAAGCTGAAGGTGCCAGAGCCCGGCTGGCAATGGCGGCCGAAGTGCGCCCTGCCACCGCGCTCGGTGTTCGGGGCCCTACGGCGGGCAGTGGCGATCCTGAAATTTTTAGCAGAGAAGACAACGGGCGATTGGAGCTGGCGACCGCCCATTCTCGTGACCGAGCCATCACGGGGTGGCGCTCGCCGCCGGCCTTGGCCGAAAGGACTTGCAGGCGGTCCGTGCGGCCTTAGCCTGCGAGGCGTCGGGCGTGGCGCTTGGCAACGGAACACCCGTGCGCGTCACTTTGGGGGCGAGGCCGTGGGCCACCAGACAGGAGCGATACTCTTGGAGTTTGCGTCCTGGCTTCAGTGCCCGGCAGGCGGTCCGGGCCGCCTTGCGCTGCGCGGCCGGGCCAGCGGCAGGCGACGAACTTGCCTGAGCTCTCTTTGGGGTGACACCATGGGCGGCCAAGCATGACTGGTAAGACTGACTCAGCGACGTGGGGGCGGTGGGGGCGGCCGCACCACAGGCAGATACCGCCAGTGCCAGCACCGCTGCTCCGCCCAGCAGTGTGGCCCTCTGAGCCCACCGAAGTTGCTTGCGGGATGCAGGCCGACCCAGGCTGTCGCACCTTTCAGGGTGCAACGGGGTGCGCCCGGGGATACGGGGTCGCCTCATGCGCTACGCAGGGCGTCGATCGGTGACAGATGGGCCGCTCGGGCCGCAGGGTAGACACCGAAGCAGAGGCCGATCCCGACCGCCACCACCACCGCTCCAACCACTGCAGGTATGGAGATCACGATTGGCGCGTGGAGGAGTGCCGGTAGTACGAGCGAGCCGACCAGGCCCAGCCCGACTCCGAGTAGCCCGCCGGCGAGACCCAGTAATGTTGCCTCGACTAGGAACTGTCGCAGGATCATGCCTGGGGTGGCCCCTAGGGCCTTCCTCAGCCCGATTTCCTGGACTCGTTCAGAGACCGATACCAGCATGATGTTCATGACCCCGATCCCGCCCACCAGCAGGGCGATGGCTGCGACGCTAGCCAAGAGAACCGTCATCGTCTTAGAGACGGAACTTGCGGTGGCGAGCAGGCTGGTCTGGGGGGTGATGGTGAAGTCGGCCGAGCTCGAGCTGGGAAGTTGGTGGAGTTCAAGCAGCAAGGTCTCTGCCTCCTGGTAGGCGGAGCTCATGTTGCCGGAGCTGGTGGCGGACAACAGGATTTGAGACAAGCTCTGGGCGTTGGGCCCCCTGGAGCCGAACAGACCCTCGGCCACGGAGATCGGGATCACCACCAAGTTGTCCTCGTTCGCGTTGGCGGACGAACCGGCCGGATTGAGCTCTCCCACAACCGTGAACGGAACTCCGTCGATCTCAACACTGCGTCCGACCGCGCGGGAGGTTGGAAAAAGGTTCTGGGCGACCTGGGTACCGATCAGGGCGACGTGGGCCTGACGTTGCACATCGGCGGCCGTGAGAGGACGTCCCAGCACAACTTGACGGTTGCGGATGGACAAATAGGCCGAGGTGGTTCCCACCACCGGAGCTGTCCAGTTATTGACTCCGGCCGCGAGGGCGGCTGTGTGCTGTGTGACCGGCGCTACCCGACTGATCTGAGGACAATCCGTGGTCGAACCGAGCGCCGCAGCGTCGGCCAGGGTGAGCGTGCTGGCGGAGCCCAAGCCTCCGCTCACACCTCCAGTGGACGTGGATCCGGGTGTGACGATGAGCATGTTGGTACCGAGAGCGGAAATGGCGCTGCCGACTTGGGCCTGGGCACCCTCCCCAAGCCCCACCGTCAGGATCACGGCGGCGATGCCGATCAGCAGACCCAGCACCGTGAGAGCGGAGCGGCTGCGTCTCTCGACGAGGCCGTCCAGGGCACCTCTGACCAGTTCTATCCAGCTCATGGCCGAGTCGTTGCGTCAGACACGATCCGCCCGTCGCGGATTCGCACCTGACGCTGCGACCGGCGCGCGACATCTGGGTCGTGGGTGATGAGCACCACGGTCCGACCCAATTCATGCACGGTGTCGAAAATCGACAGGAGCTCGTCGGCCTGATCGGAGGCGAGGTTCCCAGTCGGCTCGTCCGCCAGAAGTATGTCGGGATCGGTGACCAGCGCTCGCGCAATGGCGACGCGCTGCTGCTGGCCCCCCGAAAGCTGGGTCGGCCGGTGGTCCACGCGGTCGGCCAAGCCCACGGCTGCGAGCGCCTGCTCTGCACGCTGCCGCCGAGTGCTGCGCTGGCGCACACCCGCATATATCAGAGGCAGTTCCACGTTGCGCCAAGCGGAGATCCGGGGCAGCAGGTGGAATTGTTGGAAGACAAATCCGACCTGTCGGTTGCGGACGTCAGCCAAGGCGGCCTCGCTCAGGTCAGCCACATTGCCACCACTCAACCGATACGAGCCGGAACTCGGAACGTCGAGGCAGCCGAGAATGTGCATCAGCGTGGACTTGCCAGAGCCGGACTGTCCCATGATGGCCACGTAGTCGCCGCGCTCGACAACCAGACTAACCGACCGCAGAGCAAGTACCTGCGCGGCCCCCTCCCCATACGACTTGGAAACCTCTGCGAGTTCAAGGAGGGGACCGCTCAGGACGCTCCCGTCCGAGCTCCGCTCGACCGCCGTCCCAGTTTGCTTCGGAGGCTCGGTCTCAACCTCCATCACGGTATCCCCCCTCCGGCCTTGCCACCACGACGCCCCTTCGCCCCCACGCCAGCACCACCTTTGCGGCCAAGCAGGCCGGTGACTCCAGTCGGCAAGGGCTTGTCGACCTGGGCAAGGACCACTGTCTCACCAAGGGTTAAGCCTGACGAGACCTGCGCCAAGGTTGCGTCCGTCGCGCCAATCGTGACGGCCTGCTCGACCGATCTGCCACCCCTTATGACTAGTACGTACGGTCGACTGGACCCGCCACCATGCACTGTGCTGGTCGGCACTGTCAAGACGTGCGAGACCCGCTGTACAACGATCGCGACCTGAGCACCGGCACCGGCGAAGAGGCCCGGAGGGTCGCCGGTGACACTTATGTTCACCGGGAACGCAGCTACCCCCTGCACAATGCTGGCCAAAGGTGTGATCTCGCTGACCGTCCCCGGGAGTCGTTTCACTTGCCCAGCTGGGACAACCAGCGCCGCCTGGCCGACGTGCACCTGGGCTATTTGCGAGTCACTGATGCTGGCCGTCACCTCAAACGCGCTGAGACTCTCCAGCACGATGTCAGGAGACGCAGCCACCGCTCGTGCGTTGCTGGCCCCATCGGCCTGACCAGCCGAGATGTTGATCTCGGCTACCACGCCCGCCGCGGGAGCAGTAATACGGGTGGAGTTCACTGCGTCTTCGGCGCTGGTGACCGCCACCTGAGCGATGCTGATGTCGGCCTGGTCTATGGTGATCTGCGCGGCTGGCGGGGGCGGTGAAGTGGTTTCCGCCAGGGTGAGTTTCGCCTGGGCGATCGTGAGATTTGCCTGGGCCTGCGTCAATTCGGCCTGGAGGCTGGCAGGGTCAAGAGTAGCCAGCAGCTGTCCAGCAGCCACAGCTTGCCCCGGTGACACATTCACGGTCGCCACCACGCCCGGGGCTGGGAAGCTCAAATTCCAGGTCTGGGTTGGCTGGAGAGTACCCGCTACTAGAACGGTGTCGAGGATCGTGCCGTAACGGACTGACGTAGTGACAAAGGGGGATGGGCTGGGTCGAGTACGGGCGTAGACGGCACCGCCGGCACCCATGAAGGCGACTACCGCAACCACGGCCCAGACCCGCCGGTGCTGGCGGACTAGACCGAAACGAACTCGTCGGGGTGAGCTCGATGCGCTACCAGGGTTTGAGCCGGCCACCGCTAGTTGCCTACCTCGACGATGGGACCCGGTCGGGTGCCGACCTGGCCCCGCTCGTAAGGTTTGCTCATGAGAGCCAGGATCTCGGATTCAGCTGCGCTCTGCCTTAATCGGGCCTGAGAGTCCTCTCGGGAAGTAGCGACCGAAGCGTACGCCGCACGACCGGGGATTCACCCGCCGTCGGCGCTGAGCGACCAGCTCCTGCAAGATTCTTAGCCTGAATCTGCGTGCACCCCTGCCGGCCTGGTGCCGAAGCAGCTCGGCCAAAGAGGCCGCGGTGCGCTGATGCGCGGTCGCCCGCTATTCAGAACACTCTATCGACTACCAGAGCGCG
>DAHVDN010000179.1 GCA_027313505.1 Candidatus Dormiibacterota bacterium | reverse complement strand
CAGAACTTTGGCCAGGCTCACCGCCAGTGCCATCTTGGAGCGCACCCGGGGTGCCCCCGCCGCCCCGGCCGCCTTCAACCAGGCCGCTGCCTGCGGCCCCAGCTGCAGAAACTCGGCCTCCTCCTGGGTCCGAGCCCGGGGCTCCCGGTCCTCAGGGCTGACCAGCAGTTGGGGGTTGGGACGGCCACGGAGCATGATCTGGCCCTCATTGTGAGGCCTCCAACGGCCGCCCCATTATGACCAGTATTTTCAGAAGCAGGACACTAGCGACAATTTGCCTCACGACGTGGCTCTGTCTGCCACGCGTACACATGCCCTCCAACGATCGTTTACCGCACGTCTCTGAGATTCCCAAGGTCCACAGTGGGATCACTTCGAATCACTGGTCTTTTTCCATCGGAATCCGCACGGAGGCCGGCTTCGGGGGCAGCGGGCGCAAGCGCTTACGGTCCAGGCATTCGAAGAGCTCGCGGCTGGACGGACCCAGCCCCGGGAGCGGAGACCCGTTCACCTCGTCCTCCCAGCTCCGCAGGATGGCATCTGAGCGGTCGCGGTCGGTCCCGAAACCAGCCGGCCAGGTCTGGCCTCGAACCGCCTCCAGCCGGGCCTGCAGGACCTGTTCAGCGCAGGAGTCAGGCGGTGCGATCTGGCAGCCCATGACTTCCCCGGCCCCGCGCTGTGCCCCGCCGCTGCCGGCGACGGCCAGCGGCACTACGGCCCGCAGCGGCCTTCCGCCCAGCCGGCCGATTGCCCGGCGGACGAAGACGCGCCAGCGATCCTCCCCGATGC
>DAHVDN010000178.1 GCA_027313505.1 Candidatus Dormiibacterota bacterium | reverse complement strand
CTATCCTCAAGCGTGAGCAGGCCGCTACGGATGCCACGCTCGCCGGGCACAGGGACCTGAGCGAGCAACTGGGGAGAGGGTCGATCCCAGTGCGGGAGCTCATGGTTCACCGGATCGAGGAGTATGCACGTCACTGCGGGCACGCCGACCTTCTACGCGAGCGAATAGACGGCCGCGTCGGGCAGTAGCATCGTGAAGTTGGGCCGCCCACTTTAGAGGGCCATGTCTGGGCCGGCAGCCCCTACCTCGTGCCAAGCCCACCTCGGCTGGCGCTGAACCTCCGGCGCCTGGTCACGCTCATGCTCGTTCCCGTGGTCACCCTCTTTGGGCGGGCTTTCAGCTCTGCACCTGCCCCCCTGACCGGGGTACACGTCAGCTGGACCCGGCCCAGGGGGTCCGGTCAAGGCCAATACGGCGGGGATGTACCACGTCTGGGAGCGGGACTGCGCATTCCGGGTGAAATCGGCCACCCATTCCGGAGCAAATCGGCCGGCTGTTCCGGCTGAAACCGGCCACCCATTCCGGAGCAAACCGGCCACCTGAGAGGCGGCGGCTGGACCGGGGTGCGGGGCGGGTGGTGCCTCCCAGAAGACAGAAGCACGAAGCTTCCTGCCAGGCGACCAAACCATGACAGGAGGAGCTCCGTGCCCAGGAGGAGATTACCCATGCGGAAGATCGGTGAGGTGTTGCGACTTCAGGCTCAGGGGCTGAGCCGGCGAGAGATCAGCCAGAGCGTGGGGGCGGCCCGGTCGACAGTGAGCGAGTACCTGCGGCGAGCAGCGGCGGGGGGGATCCGCTGG
>DAHVDN010000177.1 GCA_027313505.1 Candidatus Dormiibacterota bacterium | reverse complement strand
ACCGCTTCGGCCACACCCAGCTCTACCATCTCGCCGAGCGCCGGGTCCGGCTCAGCTACACAAAGGACAGGCGCCGCCGCCGCTTCGCCGCCCGCCAGGTCACCCGAGCCGATCCCGCCAGCGGGCATCAGACCCAGATCATCACCACCAGGCAGGACCTGTCGGCTCCCCAGGTCGCCTTCGCCATGTTCTGTCGCTGGCGGGAGGAGAACTTCTTCCGCTACGTGCGGGCCAACTACGGCCTCGACGCCCTCGACTCCTACGCCAAGATCGACGACGATGCAGAACGCAGCGTGCCCAACCCGGCCAAGGCCGCCATCGCTGCCCAGCTCAAGAAGGCCAAGGCCGCCCTGGCCGAGGCCGAGGCGGCCCTGGGGGCGGCCGCCACCGACAACGTGGAAGGGATCCGTCCCACCATGCGCGGCTTCAAGATCGCCAACGCCGCCCTGCGCAAGGCCCTCGAGGAGGCCCGGGCCGACCTCGAGCGGATCAAGGTCCTCCAGGCCTCCACCCCGGTCCGGGTGGCCCTCGGCGAGCTGCACCCCGACGCCGCCCGCCTGGCCCCGGAGCGCAAGCGGTTGCATGACGCCGTGCGCATGGCCACCTACAACGCCACCTCGTCCCTCGCACGAATGCTGGCCCCTCACTACAAGCGGGCCGAGGACGAGGCGAGGATGGTGCTGTCCGAGGCGTTCCACTCTCCAGCTGATGTCGAGATCGTCGGCGACGAGTTGCACGTGCGTATCAACCCGCTCTCTGCACCGCGCCGCAGCCGGGCCATCGCCGGGTTGTGCCGTGAGCTCAATG
>DAHVDN010000176.1 GCA_027313505.1 Candidatus Dormiibacterota bacterium | reverse complement strand
GGACGGTGTTCGTGTAGGCGCCAGGGGAGCAGAAGAAGCGCGGCCGGGCGGTCAGCGGCTGTGTCACGCCGTTCCTGAGTCCGCGACAAGTGCGGCAGGGGCGTGAGGAGTCCTGGTGGAGCCAGGACGCTCCGGGGCGGTCCCTGGTGCCCCTGGTCCCGGGGAGCCGCCACAGGATTTCCGTGATCCTGCTCCGCGCTGTGTGCTTCATCGCCGAACTCGGCGGCTATGGGAGTCGCTGAGGGAGCCCAAGGAGTCCCCGCGATCCCGGCGGCCGTCGGGGGCACCACCGTGATCTGCGCCGGCCACATCGCCCACCAGTGGGGCCAGAAGGAGGTCAGTTGGCTCCGGCCATGAGGCGCCCTGGGCGCGGGATGAACGCGGGCGGGCCCGCAGGACTGTCCGAGGGCCCGGGGAATTTCAGTGATCCAAAGTGGGGAATTTCGGTGATCCGCAACACCACGAAGAACTGGATGCTGGCGGCGAGGCTCACCTGCCCAGGCCGGCCCGACATCCTCGACCTCCGGCGGCTGGTGCGGTCCGCGCGGTAACCGGCTGGCCGACGCCGTGGACCACATGCCGACTCGGCCCCGGACCGGGACACTCGCCCACCTCGCGCGGTGGCTTGATCCGCTCCGGCTCCGCGCTGGGCGGGTAAGGGCGCCACCGCAGGTAGGCAGCGCTCCTATGAAGCTGGGCCGTTCCTCTCCTGAGGGCGGCGAGGTCTCAGGGCGCCGCTTTCCATAAGGTTCAGGAGGCGCTCCTGGAGATCTCGATCGAGCTGGCTGAGGACGCTCGTCATCAGGT
>DAHVDN010000175.1:465-812 GCA_027313505.1 Candidatus Dormiibacterota bacterium | reverse complement strand
GTGACCGTGCCCGGGCTGGACTCCCCGGCCCCGATCCCCCGGCGCCGGGACGCCAGCAGCTCCCACCTGGCGTGCCAGGACCCTCGTCGGGAGACCGACAGGGGGTGGAGTGGCTGGTCGTTCACCGACAGCCGGTACTCGGCCACATAACGGGTGTCGGCGTGGTAGAGGCCGGAGGACTCCTGCCCACCACCGACGCTACCGTCTGGGGCCGCCACCAGGAAGGTGTCCTGGCAGCTGACCGAGATGGGGCGGCCCCCGGAGACTGCTTGCCCCCGTCCCCAGGGGCCGGCGGTGAGGTAGAGATCGGCCATGGGCACATTGTCCCAGCCGCCGGTCGGGGCCCA
>DAHVDN010000175.1:0-455 GCA_027313505.1 Candidatus Dormiibacterota bacterium | reverse complement strand
AATGGTAGACACGCTGCTTTGAGGGGGCAGTGAGCGCAAGCTCGTCCGGGTTCAACTCCCGGTCTCGGCACCAGTGGACCCACCTCCGGCACGGGCATCACAGCAGCCCGAATTTCCCACCTCCCCGTGAACTTGGCTCGAGGGTCATACGGAACCAGACGGGTGGTGGGCCTGCCGGGAGTGGATTCCGGCCGCGAGGGGCAGGTCATGCCGCCCTGATCCCGGCCCACTTTGGACCCGGCTGGGCGGCCGCAGCGTCGCTGGTGCTCCTGGCATCGGCCCTCGGGGCGTTGGCGACCCTGTTCGCCGGGGTCGGGGTGGACCTAGACCTTCACCCAGGACCCAGCCGGGGCTGGTGTGCGCCGGGGGTCACCGCTCCTCCCCGCCGTCCAGGAGGCCCTTGGGATCGGACAGGCGCGCCACCACGCCGTAGAGGAAGCTTGAGGCCGTCATCC
>DAHVDN010000174.1 GCA_027313505.1 Candidatus Dormiibacterota bacterium | reverse complement strand
GTCGGCACCCGGCTTCGCCTTGAGCTGTTCAACCATGTGCGGGGATAGCTCGATCCCGTAGACGGCCATGCCCCGTGCACTGAGCGGCAGGGCGATTCTCCCAGTCCCGGCAGCGAACTCTAGCTCCGGGCGTTGCCGCCGATTTCCGAAACTCCCCAGAGGCGATCAACGAAATTCCCCAGTTGACTGACCGGTGAGTTTTCCTTCATTTTACTCTTTGGCCTTCGACACCCCCTTTCGGATGGCTTCGGTGCGCGCCCGATGGGAGCGCATCCGGTAGCTCTCGCCGTCGATGTTGAACACGACACTGCGATGCAAGAGACGGTCGAGCATGGCGGCGGCGACCATTGGGTCGTCGAAGATCTTTCCCCACGAGCTCACCCCGAGGTTCGTGGTCATGACGATGGAGCTCTTCAGGTAGCGCTGCGTGATGACCTGGAACAAGGCGGCCGCCGCTTCGGCTTGGAGCGGCAGGTAGCCGACCTCGTCGATGACCAAGAGCCGCGGTCCGGCGAAGAAGCGCATGGTGGTGGCCCAGCGCCCTTCGAGAGCGGCGCGGTGGCAACGAGCGGCCAGATCGGCGGCCGTCGTGTAGTAGGTCCGATAGCCGGCGTTGATCGAGGCGCGGGCGAGGCCGACCGCGAGGTGCGGCGGCGCGCCCGGCGGGGGCGCCCAGCGCACCAGCGTGGGCGCTAGCTCCGCGACGCCGGACAGCCGCGACTCGTCGTCGAGGTGCGCGGTCATGTGCCACGGCTCGAACGCGGGGGTGCCGACGACGAGCAGCCCGCCGGGCGACCTGGGGGTCGTCCGCAGCGCCCGGCCGAGCAGGCGGGCCTGC
>DAHVDN010000173.1 GCA_027313505.1 Candidatus Dormiibacterota bacterium | reverse complement strand
CTGCTTGAGTAGGTGTTCGCGATCAGGTGGTCCATTTGGGGATCGCTGTAGCCCATGACGTTGTTCGAGGCGTTGGTGCCGAACCAGGGCCCGGGCGCCGGAAGGTACTGGGGTGAGTAGGTAGGTGTAGAGCCCGGCTCCCCGAAGTTGGCGATATCCCATGTGCAACCGGGGCCTCCGTTGGAGCACGGCTCCAAGGTGGCGAAGATCGAGGACTCGGACTTCTGCGCGATGTTCACGTTGATCCCTGCGCTCTGCCAGCTCGAGACCATCGCTTCGACTTCGGCCAGGAAGGGGGCCGATCCGGTCGCGGCTTCTTCGGTGAACGACATTTGCGCCCCGCCCGAGATTCCGGCGCCGCAATCAGTCGCGCCGGTGCCGGGTCGGATGCATGTGTCGGTTCCGTTAGGAACCACCTTCCAGCCGTGGTCGCTGAGGAGCGATGTGGCGTGGGCGACGCTGTAGGGGTAGGGGTTCTTCTGAAGAGCCGCAGAGAGGTAGTCGCTGGCCGGCTTGAGGGGGATGGGGCTATAGGTCGGGAAGGCGAAGCCGTGCCAGATGGCCGAGGAGATCTGCGGCTGATTGATCAGGGACTGCATTGCCTGGCGAATGTAGAGCTGCCTGAAGATGGGCCCGGAAGTGGGGTTGGTGTAGTTGAGGAAGAAGTCGTTAAAGCCGAAGTCGGTCCAGTTGGCAACCTTGTAGCCGCGGCTCGTGAAGTAGCCGGCCTGAGACGCATCTTCGGGTGGGAGGTAGCCATAGTCGAGCTGGCCGGACCTGAGAGCGTCGAATTCCGCGCTCGTGCTGGTGAAGGGCACTTCCTCGAACTTGGCTATCTG
>DAHVDN010000172.1 GCA_027313505.1 Candidatus Dormiibacterota bacterium | reverse complement strand
GGTCACCAGCCCGAACTCGACCTGCAAAGTTCCCGGCTTGCCATCCCGGCTGTGGCCCAACTTGGCCAGCTTGCAGTGGGTGCCCTCCACCACCACCGAGGTGAGGTCGTAGAGGACCAGCGCACCCTGGTGGAGGTGGCGCTCCGCCAGCCGGGTCTCCACCTTGGGCTGGCATGACAGCAGCCAGTCCAAAGCTGAGTACAGCTCGTCTTGGTCGGCATCCTCGACCCCCAAGAGAGATGCCAGGGTGCTGCTCTGCCAGCTTCGGGAGGTGGCCAGCTTGGAGCTGGGCTTGAGCACCTGCCGCACCACCATCGCCACCACCAGGTCCCGCTCCCGGCAGGGCCGGGACCAGAGCAGGCGGTCCAGCTGGAGCTGGCGGAGCATGCCCAGCACCGCCAGCACGTGGCCGTGCGGCAGGGAGCGCTCAATCTCGAAGTCGCTGCCCCAAACGCCCACCTGGTCGCCCTTCAAGACGGCCCGAATGGCCTCGATGGCGGCTATGGGCAAAGGGGTCAGGTTGGACAGGGTGCGGTGCTTGACCTTGCCGTCCTCGCGGTAGGTCTGGCGGAGCAGGTAGCTGACGTAGTCGTGGCCGCGAAGACGGGTGGGGATGCGGTCGACGTGCATGGCATGGCTGCCTGACCTGGCCACCCCACTAACCTATCCGGCCATCTCCACAAGGTCAAGCTGTTCGTGGCTACAATTGCAGCGCAATTGCAACTCGAGTTCACTTCAACAACCATCGGTAACTTCGGTCTAGGGGAGGAGGGGCGGTTAGGGCTCCGGTACGGTCACTTCCCCCCCAACCCGCTGGCTCAGCCCCCCTGCGGCGGCTGAGCATTGGCAGC
>DAHVDN010000171.1 GCA_027313505.1 Candidatus Dormiibacterota bacterium | reverse complement strand
CAAGTGGTAAGGCAGCGGTCTGCAAAACCGCGATCCCGGGTTCGATTCCCGGAGTCGCCTCCAGCAGATTTGAGATCAAAATGGCCCCCAGAGTTCGACTTTTGGGGACGTTCGTCTCTGCTTGACGGCATCATTGACGGCAACGAGATCCAGCCTCTTGCGCCGCCCGCCCCAGATGGAATGGGTGCGGGCCAACGTCTACACCGCAGCCGGGCTCCGGGGGGGTGTGGCCCATGACCGCGGCGGTCCGGTGGCGTAGCTGAAGCCAGACTCGTCGCGACCAGAGGGCCGCCCGCCCTGCCTCCAAGGCAGGGGAAGGGCGGCCCGTGGAGTCGGAGGGTCAGGTGCCAGCGGCCGGCCAATCCGGACCGCCGCAGCCCTGGAGTCGGTCCCCAATGGATCCCAGTTCCGCTGTCGGGCTTTGGACCCAGCCCGGCCTCGGTCTCGAGCGCGCTGAGGGGCTGGGTGGCCCCACGAGTGCCTGTAACACCGTGGGGCCAAAATACATGGCTCTCAGATCAGGGCGAGATCCGGTGCCCTTCAAGCGTCCAGTCAGTCCGTGGACGGCTTCGCCGGCCGGGGCAACTGTCGGGGCGAGCTGGATGTTCGGCGCTCCGGGGCTCACCCTTTGGGCTGAAGGCGGGTAGCGGGGATTGAACCGCCATCTCGAGCGCCCATTTCGCTGCCCTCAGCGGACCAACCCGGGTGGAATGGTCTATGGCAAACCGCGGTCCGAACGGCACACTTCCACGAGGACGCAGCCGTGCTCGGTGGTCTCGCGATCGATGGTCTGCACCCTCACTCGAACGGCTCCTTCGATCGGACCAAGGCGGGAGGCTGATTCAGCCCTACTGAGAAGCGGGACCGACGATGGGTAGGCGG
>DAHVDN010000170.1:286-890 GCA_027313505.1 Candidatus Dormiibacterota bacterium | reverse complement strand
AGATCCTCGGCTCTGTAATTTAGGCGAAACGTCCCTCAGCGGCTCAGAAAGACGAGTTCAGCCCTCCTGAGGATGTGCGGAGTTCTCGGAGGGCTGAACTGTAGTCGCGGAGCGGTCTCTCGGTCAGGCGGCCAGAGCCACCTGACGTCGGGAGTGCGGAACTTTGGGTGGGTGGGCCGCCTCCTCCCGGTCCAGGTGGCGCAGGTGGAGATTGACCGACACCCAGCCGATCATGAGGAGCAGACCCACGTTGATCTTGCCTCGCAGTTCGAAGTGCTCCTTGGTGATGCCGGCCACGTTCTTGTTCTTGAGCATGCTGTAGCTCCGCTCCACCCCTGACCGCCGGGCGTACTTTTGCCGCCACTCCTTCGTCCCCCAGGGGGGCACCTGATAGCCCATGGGTGAGTACTCAGCCTTGAATGTGCCTGATTTGAGGCAGCAGGCCTCGTCGTCGCCATGGTTGCCGTCGCACACTGCGAGACTGGGATCGCGTCCCCGCATTGAGCCCGGAACCTTGGGACAGCCCAGCTTACGGCCACGGAGAAGAGGCGACATGACCCGGGCCTTTGTGGGGGAGGGCCGCCCGAGAGTGACCGCCGCATAG
>DAHVDN010000170.1:0-276 GCA_027313505.1 Candidatus Dormiibacterota bacterium | reverse complement strand
AGCCGCTGGGGCAACTGGGGAAGGTAGGGCCAGCCCTGCAGCACCAGGTAGCCCCTCCAGTCGGGATCCCGCCCCGCCTGGTTCTTCTTGAGATCGTACACCGGCGACACGCCTCGGCTCCGAAGCCCATCCAGCAACTTTCGCCCGCCTGTGAAGCCTCGGTCCGCGTTGACCACCCCGGGCCTATCCCCTTCTTTCAGGAGCCTGTCTATCAACTTCAGAGCGACCGGCCAGTCGTTGTGGTTGGCTGGCCTGGTGCAGCCGCCGTAGACATAC
>DAHVDN010000016.1 GCA_027313505.1 Candidatus Dormiibacterota bacterium | reverse complement strand
TGCTGGAGGCGACTCCGGGAATCGAACCCGGGATCGCGGTTTTGCAGACCGCTGCCTTACCACTTGGCTAAGTCGCCAGCTACCTGGGCATTCTAAGGGTCGCTGCACCCATCATCCCACGATGGATCTTGGGTGGGCGAGAATGTCAGGGTGAGCCAGGTAACTGGAGAAGGCGACACGGCAGGTCAAGGCCCCGGGCCTTCGGCGCCGGTGGTGGTGAGCAGCGCGGGACCAGTCACAACCCTCGCACTCAACAGGCCAGCACAGCTCAACGCGATCGACCGCCACATGGCGCTGAGCCTTATCGCTGCTGTGGAAGCTGTCTCAAACGACCCCAAGTGCCGCTGCCTGGTCATCACGGGCACCGGCCGAGCGTTCTGCTCTGGACAGTCACTGGGGTCCGGGGTGGATGGCGATGCGCTTCCTCGAGACATCGCGGGTCTAATTGAGGAGCGCTACGGCCCGCTCGTTCGAGGACTCCAGAACCTTGCCATTCCGGTCATTGCCGCCGTGAACGGGTTGGCAGCCGGCGCTGGCCTATCCCTCGCCCTGGCGGCCGACATCAGAATCTGCTCAGAATCGGCCTGGTTCAGCTGCGCCTTCGCGCAGATTGGCCTGGTGCCAGACTCGGGCGCTACCTATTTTCTCCCCCGGTACCTGGGACTCGGACGGGCACTCCACTATGCGCTGACGGGGGAACGCATAAGCGCTCCAGAGGCATTGGCGATGGGCCTGGTGACAAAGATCAGCCCAAGCTCCACGTTCAGCGAGGAGGCCGCTCGCTTTGCAGCCCAGCTGGCCAACGGCGCGACTCGCGCCCTGGCGATGACCAAGGGTGCGCTCTATCGTTCTCAGACTCACAGCCTGGAGTCGCAGATGCGGGAGGAGGCTGTCCTGCAACAAGCAGCCTCGGAGACCGAGGACTTCGCGGAGGGGCTAGCGGCATTTCGCGCGAAGCGCCCCGCGTCCTTCAACGGCCACTAGGTCAGCTCGGCACCCTTCCCTTGGGACATCGGGCCCGCACTTGCGCCAAGCCATACCTGCCTTTCGAATTCTGTTTTGAGGACCACGGTGGTCCGAGTCTGGCGAACTCCCGGAAGCTCACGAATCCAGTCGACCAGCTCCAACAGCGCCTCAGTATCTCGGGCGCGCACCTTGAGGAAGAAGGAGAGGTCGCCCGCAATGTCATGGCACTCGTCTATCTCCGCCCGCTGCCTAAGTCGTCCGGCCAGCGCGCCCCCTGTGACATCCGCCTCGACACCCACGAAGGCGGTCACTGGCCGACCGACGGCCCTCGGATCCACCGCCAGCGTCCAGCCCCGGATCACTCCGTCGCGCTGGAGGCGGCGCAACCTCTCGTGAACGGACGACGCTGCCAGCCCCGCTTGCTTGCCCACCTCCGTAAGGGTGGTTCGAGCGTTTGCCTGGAGGCAGCGCAGGATCTTCGAATCCGTTTCGTCCAGTAATCCGCCGTCACTGAGATCGTCGAATTTCTTTCGGTCGAGTTGCGCCATTTTTAACTCCTTGTCATCATCAGAGGCATGGAACTGCATGACTTCTGGCTGAAGGCCCTCAATACCCGAAGAATAACCGCAAGACGGCCGAATGCGGCCCATTTGGCTGGGATTGCGTTGCTCTTGGTGGTCGCGCTCTGGGGCGTTAGCTTCGTGGTGGTCAGAGCGGCCATCTCCTCGTATCCAGTGGTGGGATTTCTGGTACTCCGGTTCCTCATTGGGGGGGTCGCCCTGATGGCGCTCGCCTACGCGCGCCGCTCGTCTCGGCCCGAGTGGCAGCGGGTCCCACGTTTCAGCCTGGTCGCTGTCGGGATAGCCCTCACAGTCGGATATGTCACTCAGACCGTCGGCCTGGACCTCGGCGCGTCGCCGGGAGTCGCCGCCACTCTCACCAGCCTGGTGGTGGTGCTGACCCCAGCTTGGGAGTGGGTTGTGACCGGCCGGACGCCCGACCGCCGAGTGGCGATCAGCTCCCTGCTCGCGATCGGGGGCACCCTGCTGATCTGTGAGACGGCGGCTCCCGCAGCCGTGGTGGCACATGGCATGCCAGCCGTCGGCATCAGTTTGGAAGTGGTGTCTGCGGCGGCCTTCGCCCTGCAGGTGGTCCTGGTCGGCCGCCTGGGCGAAACCCTGTCCGCGACGGCTCTAGGGGGGGCCCAACTGTTGCTGGTCGGCCTAATGCTGGTTCCAGCTCTCCCATTCGCGGGGGGCCTGCCGATGCCGAGTGCCGGCGTGGTCGCTGCCGTCATCTTCTCCGCTCTGGGCGCCTCGGCCTTTGGCTTTGCGGTCCAGGCCGCAGCTCAGCGGCACCTCTCCACAGGGACGGCCGCGGTGGTGATGGCGACCGAACCGGGCTTCGCTCTGCTGGCTGGCGTCATTGTCGGCGAGCAGGCCATCGGAGCGCTGGCGGTGGTCGGGTTCGGCCTGCTCTTGGCCGGAGTGGTGGCGCAGAGCGACGGGCCATGGGGGAACCGGCTGCGTTCCGTCCTTTGGACACTGACGGGGGTTCGGGCGCTGCGCCGCCAAGAAGCCTGAGCCACTGGGGCGGTCCCAGACGCTGCGGAGCCGCGAATGGGGAGCTGTTTCGGTACCCCCTTTCACCCGGGTCCCAAGATCGGGGTGGCGGGTCCACGGTTGATCGGACGAGACTGTTGGCATGCCCGCATCCAAATTGACCCTCATGCTCGTCCACGCACATCCCGATGACGAAGCGACCTCAACCGGAGGAATCCTTCACCTCTATGCCGCCCAAGGTGTCGAAACCGTGCTGGTGACGTGCACCGGTGGGGAGTTGGGCGACGGCCCGGGAGGAATCAAACCGGATCAGGAGGGCCATGACGAGCAGTTGGTGCGCTCGGTCCGCAGGGAAGAACTTGCCGAGTCATGCCGGGTTCTCGGGGTCGACCATCTGGAGATGTTGGGCTATCTGGACTCCGGAATGGCAGGCTGGCCACAGAACCACAGGCCAGGGTCGCTGGCCGGGACGCCTTTGGACGCGGAGCTGGAGCGACTGCTGCCTCTGGTCGAGCGCTACCGCCCCCAGGTGATGGTGAGCTACGACGAGACGGGAGGGTACGGCCACCCAGATCACATTCGGGCCCATGAGCTCGCCCGGGCGGCGATGATCCGCTCCGGGATCCCCGCCAAGCTGTACTACACCGCCTTTCCAAAATCTGTTTTCAAGCGGGCGGTGGCAGCTGCGATATCGGCGGGGATCCCGTTGGACCAGCTCCCTCCGCTGGATTTCGACCCCGAGAATCCACCATTCGGAGTAGACGACGATCTGGTCACCACGACGGTCGACGTCGGGGCGGATGTTCCCGCGAAAATGGCTGCTTTGGGGGCGCACGCCAGCCAGGTCGACAACACCTTTCTCCTCAACCTGCCCAGGCCAGCGGTGCACGAATTCATGGCCCACGAGTATTTCATCAGGGCCCTGGACAGCACCGGAGCACCCCTTCCGGAGTCGGATCTATTCGCCGGCCTGCGCTGAACCCAATCCGGCCCAGCCTCCTCGAGGGAGCTGCCGACTGAACAGCTGTGACGGACATGGTGCTTAAGGGCAGAGATGTGGCCGAGAGCGGAGAATTGACTCGTGGCAGGTGAGCGTGGGACCGAATTCCACCTCCCGACCGGCCGACAGTTCCAACTCCGCTGCGGAGCGCAGGAAGCTGTGATAACCGAGGTCGGGGCTACCCTGCGGGAGTACATGATCGACGGGCAACCGGTGGTCGATGGGTTCCCCCATGACCAGCGCAGCAGTGATGGCCGGGGACAGTTGCTGATCCCGTGGCCGAATCGCATCGAGGACGGCAGGTACGAATTTGACGGCTCTGAGTACCAGCTGCCGCTGAACGAACTTGACCACCGCACTGCGATCCACGGGCTGACCCGGTGGCTCTCATGGACTCTGGTGACAGCTCGCGAGGACTCGGTGGTGCTGGAGACAACTGTTGCCGAACAACCGGGTTATGAGTTCTCTGTGAAGGCAACTGCCGAGTACCGGCTGGGCCCGGGCGGGCTCACAGCCACCGTGCGGGCCAAAAACCTTGGACGCTCCACACTTCCGATCGGATTGGGTGCGCATCCATATCTCCGCCTTGGAACAGGTGGGGTCGACGACCTGGAGCTGTGCCTTCCTGCGACCCTACGGTTTGATGTGGACCACCGCGGGATTCCGCGAGGTGGTCCGGTGCCGGTCGAGAACACCATTTTCGACTTTCGCCAACCGCGGACGCTCGGCGGACTGGCTCTCGACACAACCTTCACCGGGCTGCTTCGTGGTACCGATGGAGTTGCCAGAGTCCAGCTGACCGCTCCGGAGGACAGGCGCACGGTGCATCTTTGGGTGGACCGATCACAGGACTACTTGCAACTGTTCACCGGAGACACCCTGAAGGAGCCAAGCGCGAGGCGCCGCGGCCTGGCGGTTGAACCGATGACGTGTGCTCCGAACGCCTTCGGCAGCGGTCGAGGACTGGTGATTCTGGCACCGCGCGACACCCTGACCGCGCAGTGGGGAATTGTGGTCTCTTGAGTCCCATCCACCGGGCTCGCTCGAGCGGGGTCCATCGTGCAGTTCTGTTTGACGTCGATGGCGTCCTGTTGGATTCCATGACCACCTATCAGAGGGTCTGGCACGAGTGGGCGGGGCTCTGCAACTTGGATCCCACCTCCGTTTGGGCCATGACCCCCGGCCGGCGCCCATCCGACACGATCAGGGCAGTTGCTCCCCACCTGGACGCCGAGGCGGAATGTCGGCGGCTGGCCCTTCTGCTGGATGCCGAGCTAGAGCAACTCGTGGCAATGCCCGGCGCTCAGGTGCTGCTCCAAGCCGTGCCCCGGCACCGCTGGGCACTGGTTACGTCCAACACCGAAGCCGTGGTTCGATCGTGCTTTAAGAGGCTGGGCCTCCCCTCCCCGGGACTTGTCATTGATGGCGCAGCCGTTGCTGAGGGCAAGCCCCACCCGGAGGGATTTCTCGCGGCCTCGGAGCACCTTGGAGTCCAGCCCGCCAACTGCCTGGTGGTGGAGGATGCTCCCAGCGGGGTGGCTGCCGGAAGGGCCGCCGGGATGACGGTGTATGCGATCCACTCCAACTGTCTTGCCGGACAACTGGGTGGGGCGCACCGCCTGTTCCCGTCGCTGGCCGCAGCGACCTTAGCCGTGGTGGCCTGGGCGGGCGGCCAAGATATCCCGGATGACCGCTCGGCCCCACAGAACGCCCGCTGACCGGGGCGCTGACCACACCTCTTCCAGTGAGGGGAAACCGGAGGTACGGGTGCACCGTTACCGAGCGCGGTGTGGGGACGTTCTGTCGTCACCCTCGAAGGAATGAGGCCAGCGCCTTCACCATGTGGCCGACATCGTCTGTCCCACATAGCTCACGTGCCGAATGCATAGCCAGCTGGCCAATCCCCACGTCCACTGTGGCGACGCCGAGTCTGGCCGAAAGCAAAGGGCCGATGGTGGTTCCACACGGCCGGTCCGCGCGGTTCAGGTGGATCTGGAACGGAACCTTGGCCCGCTCGCAGGCGCCGATGAAGGCGGCCTCAGTCAAGGCGTCGGTGGCCTGGCGCTGACCCGAGTTGCGCTTGATCCCCGGCCCCTGATTGAGGTGCACGAGGTGTCCCGGTTCGTAGTGGTCTTCGTAGTTGGGATGGACCGCGTGCGCCATGTCGGCGGACACCAACATCGAGCCCGCCAAGGTGCGCAGGTACTCCTCGCGACCGCCGCCCAGGCTGAGCACTATCCTCTCCAAGATCGACGGTAGGAGTGCCCCCGCAGCTCCGGACGAGGTAGAGCTACCCACCTCCTCGTGGTCAAAGAGGCAGACCACTGCGATGCCGCCTCTTTCCGCCCCCCCCTTGACGTGGTCGGTCATCGCCCTGGTCGCCGCAAAGCAGGAGCCGAGGTTGTCCAACCTGGCCGCGCTGATGAACTCCCCGCCCGCCCCGGCAATACTGCCAGGTGTCAGGTCATGGGTCATAAGGTCCCAGCTTCGGATCGCAGCTGGGTCAACCCCCAGCTCATCCGCCAGCAGCGAGGTGAACGAGTAGGCACGAGTCGACTCCAGCCCCAAGATCGGCACCAGCTGGGTCTGCGGGTTGATCTGCAGCCCATCGGCTCGGCGGGAATCCAGGTGCGGGGCCAGTTGGGCAACTCGCAGCCAGGGCCGATCCACCTTCAGCAGACGGACATCTCGCTTCCCTGGCAGCTGCACCACGACTCTTCCCGATACCCCAAGATCACGGTCCAGCCAGGAGTTGACGAGAGCCCCACCGTAGAGGTCCACTCCCACCTGCCGGTAGCCCAGGTGGGACAGCTCTGGGCGCGGCCGGATGCGCAGATTCGGACTGTCGGTATGAGCTCCTATCAATCGCATCCCCGTACCCAACCGGCCATCCTCGGACACATGCCAGGCGATGAGGGTCCCGCCGCGCACCACCAGATGGCTCCCTCCCCTCGGCCAGACCTCGGTCTCCGAGAGTTCGGTGAAGCCGGCATCGACCAGCCGGTCACGGGCCGCGGCGGCGGCATGGTAAGGGGAGGGAGCAGCACCGATGAATTCAATGAGACCGGCCGCCTCTTTGAGCTGTGAGTGTGTCATTGGCCCTCAAGTTTGACGGTTCCGATGGGCACCGGACGCGATTGCCCGTCCGGTCGCAGTTCTGCGCAAGGTAGTGCAGGCTGCCGACCGAAGCCCGAGTCTAAGAAGCTGGATTCTTGACCCCATTCGACAAGCCCTGAGGTGGGAACCATCGGCGACCCCTTCACCGATGGGCCAAAGACGGGGCCGCGGGCGACTGCGCTACCCTGATCTGAGCAGCGCTAGGTGACGCTGACCTGGTGAACCGAGGTGGGAGTCGGCTGGCCCGGAGTTCCTCTGGGACCACACCCGAGGCCTTCGCCAGCTCAGGGTTGAGCGCTCTAAGACCGACCGGGGCCCTTGCCCCGGATTGTTTCAAGCGGGTTCCAGAGGTGAGCATGGCGAAGATTCGAGTTGCACAGCCGGTGGTCGAACTAGATGGTGACGAGATGACCAGGATCATCTGGGCGATGATCAAAGAGCAGCTGATCCTGCCCCACCTCGAGCTGGACCTCGAGTACTTCGATCTGGGGATCCAGAACCGAGATCGGACCGATGACCAGGTCACTGTCGATGCGGCTCAGGCGATCGCCCGCAGGGGCGTGGGAGTGAAATGCGCCACGATCACCCCCGACGAGGCGAGGGTAAGTGAGTTTGGCCTCAAGAAGATGTGGAAGTCGCCGAACGGGACCATACGAAATATCCTCGGCGGGGTCATCTTCCGCGAGCCTATCGTGATGCGCAACGTTCCGAGACTGGTCCCCAGCTGGACCAAGCCAATTGTGATCGGACGCCACGCCCACGGAGACCAGTACCGGGCCACCGACTTCGTGGTTCCGGGGCCTGGCACGGTCACGATCACCTACACCCCAGAAGATGGCAGCGCGCCGATGGAGATGGAGGTCGCGCGCTTCGAAGGCGGCGGGATCGCCATGGGTATGTACAACTACGACAGCTCGATCAGGGACTTTGCGCGAGCCTCCTTGAGCTATGGCCTGAAGCGCAACTACCCGGTTTACCTCTCCACCAAGAACACCATCCTCAAGGCCTACGACGGCCGCTTCAAGGACATCTTCCAAGAGATCTTCGAAGCCGAGTTCAAAGCCGATTTCGACGCTGCCGGCCTGACCTATGAGCACCGACTCATTGACGACATGGTGGCGGCTGCTCTCAAGTGGGAGGGCGGCTACGTCTGGGCCTGCAAGAATTACGATGGGGATGTTCAGTCGGATACGGTCGCACAAGGTTATGGCTCCCTGGGACTGATGACCAGCGTGCTGCTCACGCCCGACGGTAGAACCATGGAGGCTGAGGCCGCCCACGGCACCGTCACCCGCCACTACCGCCAACATCAGCAGGGTAAGGCCACCTCCACCAACCCCATCGCGTCCATCTTCGCTTGGACCCGCGGGCTCGCCCACCGGGGACAGCTGGACTCGACACCCGAGGTGGTCCGGTTCGCCGAGACCCTGGAGGAGGTCTGCGTCGACACGGTGGAGTCGGGTCGCATGACCAAGGACTTGGCGCTGCTGATAGGCCCAGATGCCAGCTGGCTGACCACGGAGGCCTTCCTGTCGACCCTGGCATCGGAACTGGGTGACCGCCTCTCCTGAGCTGAACTGCCGGTCCGCAAGAGAGCACGGTGTTTGGAGTTCGCACCCTCAAACGCCGTGCTCTGAAGCCGACACCATTTGCGGGCCTGGGAGGGATGGGATGCCGACATGCCGCCTACAAAGTCAGGCACGTAGCCCCACCTTAGGTGAGGCTGAGAGAAGCTGGATTTGCTTCCATCTGCCGCTCTGGTGCACCACAATGAGGGAGTACCGAATGGGGTCTGGCGGGGAGGCCAGTCCCCCGCAGCGCCACGTGCGGACCCGTCGGAATGGAGAGTACTTTCATGTCCCTAGTTGTCATCCTTTGCGAAGACCGTTTTCGCGACGAGTTGGAGGCGTTGGCTGAGGACACCGGCTACCACCTTCTGGAGCACCAACCCGGGGCCACCTCCGCCAGAGAGATGGGTGAAGGACTCCTACCCTCCTTCCCCGACCTCGCCGTGGTGGTGAGCGAGATCAGCGGACAGGGATGGTTTCAGGAATTTGACCAAACCGCCCGGCGCTACTGGCTGGTGAAGATCGGCGCTCCGCGGGGAGAGGGTTTCCACGAGCCCACGCGTGAGCCTCACCGTCGCCTGCTCAGCGTCAACCCCTCCAGCGCAGCCTACCTCCGACAGCTCCTTGACGACTGGCGCGACCGGGAGACGGTGCGGGTCGACTGCTTCACCTTCGGATATCGAAACGGCCTGCCGGCGGAGGCGGACTGGGTGGTGGACACCCGATTCCTGGATAGCCCCTACTGGATCCCAGAGATGCGCCAGCTGAGTGGCAGTGACCCTATGGTGAGACGCCACATGATGGCGCAGGAGGGCGCGCAACAGCTGGTAGAGAACTTCCTGCCGATGCTGCTCCACCTCCTGCCCCTGTATGGGGCCCAGCGACGCTCCGTGCTTCGCATCGCAGTTGGGTGCACCGGCGGCCAGCACCGGTCCGTCGCGATCGCCGCTGAGCTTGTGGATCGAATCAATCGGGCCGGTGTCGCCGTGGCTCGCCACCTTGAACACCCCCCACTCAGCGTTCCCCAGTCGCTCGACTGAGATTGGGGTATCCCTCTCCACTTACCAAGTCACCGGGTCCGAAGACTGAGGCGTCGGGGCGGCAGGATTCGAACCTGCGACCTCCACTTCCCAAAAGTGGCGTGCTACCCCTGCACCACGCCCCGTCGCACCGACTCCGGGTCCCACCCTGGCTGTCTACAAGGCCATCTTAGGGGTCGGTCGCGGGCCGGCGCTGCCACCACCACGGTGCTTCGGAGGGGTTCCAAAGGCTAATCGTGCCCCTCATCTGTCGATCGGGCTAGGAGGAGCTCCACCAGAGCCGCGGCCGCCTTGCCCCGGTGGCTGATCCGATCCTTCTCCTCGAGAGCCATCTCAGCCATGGTGCGCTGGTCCCCTTCCGGCACAAAGATCGGGTCGTAGCCGAAGCCGCCCTCACCTCTGGGAGAGCTCAGCAGAACCCCCCGGAGACGACCCTCAACCCCCTTGAGCTCCGATCCCTCGCCGGCGGCGGGGTCGGAGAATGCCAAGGCGCAGACGAAGGTCGCGAACCGCTGATCGCTGGGCAACCATTTGACCTTCTTGGCGATACCGTGGAGCAGCTGCTCGGGAGTCGCTTCCTCCCCCATCCACCTGGCGGTGCGCGCTCCAGGCCATCCACCCAACGCCTCAAGCTCCAGGCCGCTGTCGTCGGCCAGCGCCGGCAGCCCGGTGCCCTCGGTTACCGCACGGGCCTTGATTTCAGCGTTGTGACGGTAGGTGGCGCCATATTCATCCCACTCAACATCCGATCCGCCAGGGACCAGGTCCAGAGGAACTATCCGCCACGGCAGCCGCCCCAGCAGCCGCACCAACTCCTCCACCTTGCCGGGATTTCTGGTCGCGAGCACCACGGTGCGCGGGACCGCTTCCTCAATGCTGCTCATGAGGCGCCAATCAGCTCCGAGAAGCTGCAGCTTCCGGGCCATCGAGAGCCCGTCGCTGGACCTCCAAAACGGTCCTTATTCCGGCCTCCGCCATGGTGAGGATCGGCTCGAGCTCCTCCCGAGCCAGCGCCTCTCCCTCCGCTGTGCCCTGGATCTCCACAATTGAGAGCTGCCCGGTCATCACCAAATTCAGATCCGTCGAGGCTCGACTGTCCTCCTGGTAGTCGAGATCCACCACGGCACGGCCGTCCAGAACCCCCGCGCTCAATGCCGCGATCTGCCGCACTACGGGGTCGGACCGCACCATGCCGGCTTCCACCAGCCGACGGCAGCTCAAGGCCAGGGCAACGAACCCGCCAGAGATGGCCGCGGTGCGGGTGCCACCGTCGGCACGCAGGACATCACAGTCGACGATGATCGTACGTTCACCCAGGGCGCGCAGGTCCACAGCCGCCCTGAGGCTGCGCCCGATCAACCGTTGGATCTCCATGGACCGTCCGTCAACCCGCCCGCCGCGCTCCCTGGGACTCCTCTCATGGGTTGACCTGGGGAGCATTCCGTACTCCCCGGTCACCCATCCGGAACGGCTTCCGCGGCGGTGTGGCGGTACCCGCTCCTCCACGGTCGCTGTGCAAAGCACCACGGTCCCGCCAAGGGATATGGTGACGGCTCCCTCCGCCCAGCTATCACTCTGACGCACGATGCTGAGGGGTCGAATCTCCTCCCCACCGCGGCCGTCAGCGCGAGGCGTCAATGGTGCAGAACATGGCGGATGAACACAATGCTCCCTTCATAAAAGAGGATCAGCGCCAGGGAGAGGAAGGTGGGGGTGAAAGGGTCAGCCCCGGGAGTCACCACCAGCGACACCAGGATGATCACGAAAATCGCCGGCTTTCTCCATCTCCGCAGCTGCTGGCTACTGACCACCCCGATGGCACCGAGAAGGCTCAGTGCCACCGGCAGTTCAAAGGTCAATCCGAATACCAAGATGACCAGCGCCAGGAAGGAAAGGTACGACCCAAGGTCCGGAAGGTACACCGCGTTGGCCCCCAGAAAGGTGGCCAGGAAGGTCAGGCCGATGGGGATGACAAAGTAGGCGAACACCCCTCCCAAGGCGAAGAAGAACAGGGTGCCGAAGACGAACGGAAAGGCCAGCCGTCGCTCGGTAGCCCTGAGCCCCGGCGCAGCAAAACGCCAGAGCTGCCAGACGATGACCGGGAGGGCCAGGGCGACCCCTGCCACTGCCGCTACCTCAAATGGGATTGCCAACCCTTGGATCGGGCTGGTGACCACCACCCGCTGGCCGAATGGGGAGTGGGTGTGGCGCAGCGCCTGATGCAGCGGCCGCTCCAAGATTGCAATGAGGTTCTGGTTGAAGACGAAGGCGACTGTGGTGGTCAGCGCCCAAGCGATGAGGCTGATGAGGATCGCCCGCCGAAGGTCCTCCAGGTGCTCGACCAGCGTGAGCTCACGGTCCTGCGCACCAAGTGGAGGTGACTCGGGCTGATTCCGGGCGCCACTCGGCCAGCCTATCCGGCGGGTGGCCATCGCTGGAAAGCCCTAGAGGGGGTTCAGCCCACCGACTCGGGACTACCGACGGTAGTCTCCGCCGGCACCTCCCCCGAGGTGGTGGTGGGGGGCGCCGAGCCCGTCGGTATCGCCGGGCCGGAACTCTGCTGAATCGATGCGCCGACGGACTTCACCTCGTCCCCCATCGACTGAGTCGCACGCCGGAACTCGTTGAGGGCCCGACCGAGCGCCTGTCCCAATTCCGGAAGGCGCTTGGGGCCAAAGACCACAAGTGCCACCAGCAGAAAGACGACAATATAAACCCAGTGGTCACCGAGCATGGCAGCTGCCTCTTGAGGGAGATTCCAAAACCGCCCGGAGTATACCACCGGCCCAAAATCCGGCTGTCCTACAGCCTTTAGATCGCGCGAGACCAAGCTGCCAGATCGCGAGGACCGATCAGCCGCTAAGACCCCTGGCGAACGACTCCACCACCAGGTCCACCAGCTCCTCTGTGTGAACCACCGACAGGAATGAAGATTCGAATTGGGAAGGGGGCCAGAAGACTCCACCTTCCAGCAGCGCCCGGTGCACCTTGGAGAAGAGGGCGAGATCCGATTGCCTGGCCGAGCGGTAGTCGAAGACCGGATCAGCGCAGAAAAAGAAAGTCAGCATAGAGGCCACCCGGTTGACCTGTACCGCGGTCTGGGCCGCGGCCGCGCTGAGGCGGATCCCCCTCTCCAGCCGTGCCCCCAACCGCTCCATCTGCAGGTAGGGTTCATCGGCTGAGAGCTGTTCGAGGGTGGCTACTCCGGCGGCTACCGCCAGCGGATTCCCGCTCAGAGTCCCAGCTTGGTAGACCGGGCCCTCGGGAGCCATCTGGGACATGAGCTCCGCCCTGCCACCGAAGGCGCCGACGGGAAGGCCACCTCCGATGATCTTTCCCAGGCAGGTGAGATCTGGCCGGATCGAGTAAAGGGACTGAGCTCCTCCGCGAGCCACCCGAAAGCCGCTCATCACCTCGTCGAAGATGAGGATGGCTCCGTAGTCACTCGTCAGCTGGCGAAGGCTCTCAAGAAACCCCGACCGGGGTAGAACCACCCCCATATTTCCCGGGATCGGTTCAACAATCACGGCCGCTATCTGCTCGCCTCTTCGGGCGAACAGATCGGTGACCGCAGCCGCATCGTTGAAGGACGCCACCAGGGTGTCAGCAACTGTGCCTGCCGTCACACCTGGTGAACCGGGGATCGACAGGGTCGCGACCCCAGACCCCGCCTCGGCCAGCAGCGAGTCGCTGTGACCGTGGTAGCACCCAGCGAATTTGAGGATCAGCTCGCGGCCGGTGGCAGCCCGCGCCAGACGCACCGCGCTCATGGTCGCCTCGGTGCCGCTGTTGACCAGCCGAACCATCTCCACGGACGGCATGTAGTCCCTGATGCGCTCGGCCAGATCGACCTCCAATTCGGTGGGGCCACCCATCGCCTCACCCCTGGTCAATTGCCTAGAGATGGCCTGCACGACCGCGGGGTTCAGGTGGCCAAGAATCAACGGCCCGTAGGCCAGCACCATGTCGATATAGCGGTTCTGGTCCAAATCCTCGATCCACGGCCCGTCCGCCCTGGTGAAGAAGGGGGGTGAGCCGCCTACCGAGCGAAAGGACCTCACCGGACTGTTGACCCCTCCGGGGAGCACCTGACGAGCTCTGCGCATGGCTGTGGTCGAGAGCCGCCTCCCGGGGTCGCCGTCCAACATGGGACTCAGGGGATCTGCTCCCTCACCGTGATCTCCATCGGATCTCCCTTCTTCACCTTCAGCGCCACATCCAGACCGGAAACCACCTCGCCGAACAGGTTGTAGTCAGGTGGCAGTGTGAAGCTGGCGAGGGTAACGAAGAACTGACTTCCGTTGGTGTTCGGGCCGGCGTTGGCCATGGCTACGGCCCCAGCGGGGTAGGCTCCACCCTTGTACAGCGGGCTGGTGACGGGCTCGCTTTTGAACTGGAATCCTGGCCCACCGCTCATGTTGTTGGTGGGACTTCCCCCTTGAATGACAGGGCCCCCGGGTGGGGTGGATGGATCCCGAGCCCAGCGAAGGCCATCGAAGAAGTGATTCCGCACCAGGGTCACGAAGGTGTTGACCGTGATCGGCGCCCACCCGGGCACCAGGCAGACCACGATCTTGCCCTCTGGCACGGTGATCGTGGCTTCGTACAGCCGCTGCTCGTTTATGGTGAGCGCCGGAACCCGATCGTAGTGGTGGACATTCGCCGGCTGGTTCAGCGGGGCCAACGGCTCGCCGAAACTGGCATTCTCGCAATTGGACTGAGACACTGCAGGAACCTCCCTTTGGGTACCGACGTTTACGAAGTAGGCGGTAACCCCGACCACCGCCACCACCAGTACTGCGAGTGCGGAGCCGCCCCACCGAACCCAGCGGGCGCTCACCGGAGATCCTCTCGCAGCCAGCGCCCGATATCGGTGGCGAAGTAACTCAGAATAAAGTCGGCTCCCGCTCGCCGCATCGAGAGGTGGGACTCAAGGACCGCGGCTCTGAGTTCGAAGGCGCCAGCCGCTGAAGCCGCCTTGAGCATCGCATATTCGCCGCTCACGCTGTAGCAGCCAAGGGGAAGATCAAAGCGCTCCCTGGCATCCCGGACGATATCCAGATAGGCCAGCGCGGGCTTGACCATTAGCATGTCGGCCCCTTCCAGTAGGTCCAGCTCCAACTCTCGCATGGCCTCCCTCCTGTTGGCGGCCCCCATCTGGTAGCCCTGCCGATCGCCGAAGCTGGGGGCGCAGTCCGCCGCATCTCTAAACGGCCCGTAGAAGCTGGAGGCGAACTTGGCGGAGTAGGCCAGGATCGGAGTCTGGGAGTATCCTCCCTCATCGAGAGCACTGCGGATGGCCCCCACCTGCCCGTCCATCATGCCGGAGGGGGCTATGACATCGGACCCGGCCGCGGCCTGGCTCACTGCCGCCTTCGCATAAAGCTCCAGGGTGACATCATTGTCCACCTCGCCGGTCACCGTGAGGGCCCCACAGTGGCCGTGGTCGGTGTACTCGTCCAAGCAGGTGTCCGTGAGAATTACGAGCTCATCCCCCATCTCAGACCGTAGCCGCCGGAGAGCTCGCTGGACGATTCCCTCGTCGTCCCAGGCCGAGGACCCCAGGGCGTCCTTTCTCGCCGGAACTCCGAAGAGAATCATCCCTCCCAACCCCAGCCGCACCGCCTCCTCAGCGATCGCAGGCAGGGAGTCCACGGTCTCCTGGTAGACCCCTGGCATGGTGGGCACCTCTCTTCGCTGAGCTGGCGCCTCAGCGACAAAGCAGGGCAGGATCAGATCCTGGGGGGCAAGGCGAACCTCCTGGACCAGCCGCCGGATGGCAGGGGTACGTCGCAGCCGCCTTGGCCGATCGTCGGGAAAGCTCATAGTTGCGCACCATTCTCGGGCAAAGAGGCTACCGCAGCGGCGAGCGCCTCCACCAATCCCCCGATGCTGTGGTCCGCGGCGACAACGTCGGGCACCATCCCCACCTTGAAAATCTCGGCCGCGGTGACCGGCCCGATACAGGCGACGAGGCAGCCGAGCGGGCCAGCAGCGCCCGGCGCCAGCGCCGCGAAGCTGCGCACCGCGCTGCCGCTGGTGAAGGTGATGATGTCCAGGGCATCGGATCGCAGCTCCTCGCGGAGCCGATCGGCAGAGCTCAGCGCCGGCGCCATCTCATAGAGTTCAACCTCGCAGACCGCGGCGCCCGCCTCTCGAAGAGCCTTGGGAAGGACCTCTCGGGCACCTCGAGCCCGCGGCAGAAGGAAGCGCCGCCCTTCGACCCCGGAGGCTCCGATGAGCTCCGCCAGCGACTCCGCGATGTAGGCATCCGGCAGGGACTCAACTTTCCATCCGGCCCTCTCCAGAGTGGCTGCCGTCCCCGGCCCTATCGCGAACGCCCTGACCGACCACTGCGGCACCGGCTGCTCCATCAAAAGCAGTTGGACGGCGTTGGCGCTGGTGAAGACAAGGTCATCGAAGTCCCCCTTTTGAACTTGAACCCGTAGAGCGTCTCTGGCGCCTTGGTCGAGGAGTGCCCTAAGTTCCATCACGGGGATCACCACCACCCTTGCCCCAGCGTCCGCCAGAAGGCGGCCGAGAGCCTCCGCCTGGCTCGCCATCCGGGTGACCAGCACCCGTTTGCCGTAGAGAGGCTGGGTCACCGAGCTGCCAACAGCTGCTTGGACAGGTCCCGGGCGCGTGCCGAGAGCTCGCCGGGACCAGCTATGGCGCTGAGGCGAACCGGACCCCTGGATGAATCCCCAGGGAGCCAGGCAACGATGACTCGGAAGTTGCCATCCTTGGTGGGCTCCGCGTAAACGCCCAGAGGCAGCCTGCAGCCGCCACCCATGCCGATCAGGACTTCCCGCTCGGCCTCCACGCAGGTCCGCGTGGCCGAGTCATCCAGGAGCGAGACCAGCTCAGCCATCGGTGTTTGAGACAGCACCTGCACGGCGATTGCTCCCTGAGCCGGCGCCGGGGTGCACTCGTCGAATGGATCCAGGGGCTGCCCCTCCCCACTTCGATCAAGGCGGATGAGCCCAGCCTGGGCGACCATCACCGCCTGTAACCCCAGTTCCCCCATCCGACGTATGCGGGTGTCGATGTTGCCCCTGATAGGGGTGGGCCGGAGGTCGGGTCGCAGCGACTGGAGCTGAAAGGCCCGCCTGGGTGATGATGTCCCGATCCTGGCCCCGCGCGGCAGCTGCTGCCAGGCAACTCCGGCAGCTGTAACCAGAGAGTCGCGGGGATCCTCTCGGGGCAGGTAGGCACCGACCTTCAAACCGTCCGGTGAGACGGTGGGCAGGTCCTTTGCCGAATGCACAGCGGCGTCCACCCGTCCTTCTGCGAGGGCCCGCTCCAGCCGCGATGAGAACCAACCCTGTCCCTCCAGCTCTGGCACTGCCTGAGCTGGATTTAGGTCACCATCGGAGTCGACCACGGTCAGGTGGAACTGCTCAGCCGGGTCCATCGACCGCATGAGCCCAAGGGCGAGCTCGGCCTGCGCCAGGGCCAGAGCGCTGCCCCTGGTGGCGACGACCCTCAATCGGCCTCCGAAGCCTCGGAAGGCTCGAGTCCAAAGGCCTCCTCCACAACCCGTCGCCGCGCCGGGTCGGCGGCATGCTGGCGAAGGAAATTTATCGGTTGATGCATCAGCTTGGCGGCGATTGACTGGGTGAGCATCTCCAGCTGCTGACGCTCCTTCGCATCCAGATGTGGCATCCGCGAGATGGTCCGCTTCAGCTCTCCCTTCCGTACAACCTCTGCCCGGTCCACCAGGGCCGCGATCAGTGGACCCGCCTCTCTTCCCCGAAGCTCAGTCGCAAGCTGGGCGACGGCCGAGGCGACGACCTGCTCCGCCCGGCCACGGTGCCCCTCCCGGCTGCCGATGTTGCGAGCGATGACCTCTCCAAGGTGGTCGATGTCCAGCAGCTCCACCCCAGCAACCAAGCTTGATTCCGGCTCTACGTCCCGCGGTACCGCGAGATCCAGCAGCAGCAGCTGAGAGCTCGACGGTTGCTGCTTTCGGATCTCCTCAACCTGAGACCTGAGAAGTACCCGCGACTCGCTGGTGGTGCTGCACACGATCAGCTGGAAGTGGCCTGCGAGCGCTGGAAGCTCCTCGGCTTCCACCAGCTGGGCAGACACCGACCCCGCTAGGGCGGCGGCCCTGGGACCGCGGCGCACTACCAGAATCGGATCTGTCCCAGCTCTTTTCAGCAGCCTTGCCGCAGCGCCGCCGACACTTCCCCCGCCCAGGATGACTGCACCAACCCCCGACAAAGGCCCCAACCTCTCCGCGGCAACCTGGACTGCGACCTGCCCGAACCCCACGGCTTGCCTGGAGATCCCAGTTGTGCTGCGGACCAGTTTGGCGGTCTCGACCGCTCGCCTCATGATCAGGTCGAGCTCACCGTCGAGAGTGCCGGCGTCCTGCGCAAGTCGATGGGCGCGCTTGAACTGGGCTAGAACCTGGGACTCGCCCAGGATCATGCTGTCAAGACCGCTCGCGACCCGAAATAGATGGAGCAAACCCTGCTCTTCAGGATGGCTGAAGACCAGGTTGGCGAACTCCGGCGTGCGCCCCACGTAGTGAAAGAACCGAGAGGTCGCCAATTTGGAATCCCGCTGGTCGGCGGTGGTGAGGTAAAACTCGGTTCGGTTGCAGGTGCTAAGGCACACGGCACCACTAAGCCCCGCATGGGTGACTATGGCCCGCAGCGCTTCAGAAACCTGGTGATCGTCAAGGTGAAGCTGTTCGCGGACCGGGAGCGGAGCCAGGTGATGGCTGAGACCGGTGGCGAGGAAAGGCAATCTAAGTTCGAGTATATCCGCCCGCCAGATCCGTCCCCCGACGACCAACCTCTCACTGGTTAGGATTGAATGCCGTGCAACTGCCCAGTCCAGAAGAGGCTCCCCTCTCAGAGGAGGAGCTGGCGCCGGCCGACCCGCCTCCTCCGTCGGAAGCAAAGCTCAAGTGGGGACGCGAGCGAGGGCCGGGTGCCCCAGGAGACGGGCTGGTGGCACGGCTTGGCCCCCCGACCCCGGAACTGGCCGGACTCCACAACCGTCGACCGGTCCTCGAAAGCAGGGTTTCTCCTGAGGACCTTCAGCCGACGCGAGTCCCTCTGGAGACGCAGATAGAGCAGATCTCATTTGTCGCTCTGGACTGCGAGACCACGGGGCACTTCCCGGATCGGATGGTCGAGCTTGGGGCGGTTCGCTTCAAACTGGCGGCAGATGGCGAGCCGGCCGATGGCCGTCTGCTGTTCGAAACGCTAGTCCACACCACTGATCACATCAACCCCTACGCTCGCCGGGTGCACGGAATCACCAGGTCCATGCTGACCGGGACACCGTCCCCCCGGACCGTGGCCAACGCATTCCAGGACTTTGCCAGAGGCGCGATCATGGTTGAACACAGCGCCGACAGTTTTGACACCAGGTTGGTCTCCAAGGCGATGAACCGACCGATGCCCCACCATCACCTCGACACCTCCCGGATCGCCGGCTTCCTCTTCCAGCTTCGCGATACGATCGGCCTGGAGAGGCTCTGCGAACGCCTCGGGGTGACCCACAGGCAACCGCACTTCGCCCTCGCAGATGCGGAGGCCACTGCGGACTGTTTCGGAGCCTTGGTCAAACTCGGGCAGAAGGAGTTTGGATGGCGAACCCTTGGAGACCTGGTGTTGGTGGGGATGCCCCCAAGCCCCCGCCCGACCATCCCGCCGGGCCACAGAGCAGTGAACGCCAGTACCACCCCCACCGCTGACGGTTCGGTCCCGAGACGAAGAAGGCATCGCGCCGGCCGCCGGCACCGGCCCGCCTCGAATACCACTATCGGGTCGGCGGAGCAGGCGGAGAGCTAAGGCCGATCGGCCACTTGATGGGGGACTCCGCTAGGCGGAGGCAGACTCGCCGGCCAGTCGCTTCGCCTGCTCCTCCTGCTTCAGAGGTCCCACCAGCAGCTCGAGCTCACCATCCAAAACCCTCTGAAGCTGATAAAGCTTGAGATCGATCCGGTGGTCTGTAATCCGGTTCTCCGGGAAGGTGTAGGTGCGGACCTTCTCACTCCGGTCGCCGTGACCCACCATGGAGCGTCGAGCATCCTGAAGCTCCGCATCCCGTTCGGCCTGCATCCTGTCATAGAGCCTTGATCGCAGAACTCGCATAGCCTTAGCCCGATTCTTGTGCTGCGACTTCTCGTCTTGGCACGTGACCACCAGGCCGGTCGGGATATGGGTGATCCGAACCGCGGAGTCGGTGGTGTTGACGCTCTGACCCCCCGGACCTGTCGACCGGTAGACGTCGATTTTGAGATCCTCCTCTTTGACCTCGACCTCGACATCGTCCACCTCTGGCAGAACCACAACACTCGCGGCCGAGGTGTGGATGCGGCCCTGGGACTCGGTTCGGGGCACCCTCTGCACGCGATGGACACCGCTTTCGTACTTGAGCTGCCCGTAGGCACCTCGACCGTGGACCTCGAGAACCACCTCTTTGAAGCCCCCGCCTTCGGTCGGAGAGCTGTCCAGCAACTCCACCTGCCAGCGTTTGCGCTCCGCGAAACGAAGGTACATCCGCAGCAGGTCGGCCGCAAACAGAGCAGCCTCCTCCCCACCGGTGCCCGCCCTGATCTCCACGACCACGTCGCGGTCCTCGTCCGGATCCCTCGGAAGCAGCAGCAGCTTGAGCTCCTCCATCAGGGCCGTCTGAGTCGCCTGCTCTCTCCTCGCCTCCGATTCCAGGTAGGAGCGCATCTCTTGGTCTGCCTCTATCGACGCCAGGGAGCTGGCATCAGCGGCTGCAGCCCGAGAGCGCTCCACCTGATCCAAGAGTTCCACCACCGGTCGAAGCTGGGACTCCTCTCGGCTCAGAGTCTCGAGCCGGGCCGGATCGAAGGCCAGAGTTGGGTCCTCCATCTGAGCGGAGATGACCAGGTACCTCTCCCTCACCTGCTCCAAGCGGGCATCCAACTGGGATGGACCCATCAGCTCAGCTCGGAATGGTCCGGAGCTGGGACGCGGAGGTCAGTACTACTGCTGCGCCTTCTGAGCTCGACGGCGGAACCTCTCCACCTGGCCGCCGGTGTCCACGATCCGCTGCTGTCCGGTGTAGAAGGGGTGGCATACACTGCAAACTTCGGTGCGCAGGGTCTGCACCGTCGAGCCGGTGGTGAAGACGTTGCCACAAGAACAGGTCACCACGGCGTCGTGGAAGTACTCGGGATGGATGGCTGCTTTCATGATTGATTCCAATTTTATCAGACCCCCAGAAATCCCTTCCGCCGAAGGCTGTGCCAAGGTCCGAGGCAGCGCTTATTAGAGGCACGAGCGGGAGCCGGCGGCAAGGGGCTGGTTGACTGTGCTTGGCCCCGCCCTCAACGAGCACCGGCCGGGGCCAGAGGGCGGGTGAAATTGCCCAGGGCGAGCCTGGGGACCGAGCTTCTTATGAGGTCAACCAATCGACCGATCCCGATCCCCGGGGGCAGTTCAGGGACTCTGTCGAGCAACCAGAGCGGGTCCACATTCAAACTGCGCAATTGCAGCTGCCCCACCTCCAGCTCCAGCAGCCGCCGGACCGTGCGGGCTGCCTCTCCGGGGCTGTCGCTTACGCCGGGGAAGGTGAGCAGGTTGATCGTCAGCTGAGCACCCGTTTCAGCTGCTACCCGACAGGACCCCAGCACATCGTCGATGCTGTATCCCCGAGGACGGTAGTAGGCCTCGAATAGCCTCTGGTCGAAGCTGAAGACGCTTATCCGACAGCTGTTGACTCCCGCTCTCATGAGCCGCCGCAGCGCCTCCGGCCGACTCCCATTGGTATTGACGTGAATGGTTGCACTGGGAAAGCTCCCACTGAGCTCGGAGGCCACCCGCATCAGCTGACGCTCTCGCAGCAGCGGTTCACCCTCACATCCCTGGCCGAAGCTCACCATTCCGGGCAAGCCCGCTCTTTCGGCCCGCTCTAGGTGTTGTGCGCCGACTGCCACCAGATCCTCGGCGGAGGGTGCCCTACCCATCCTGGGTTGCGAAGCGGGAGCTCCCGAGTCAGTCTGGAGTGAGATGCAGCCCAGACAGTCAGCATTGCAGGCGGCTGAGGTGGGAAGGGCGCCCTCTCCCCCGCCCAAAAAGGTGTTCTGAGCGGTGAGACAGTTGTGCTCAAGGGCGCAGATGCTCAGCTGAGCAACCACTCGGCTCCGGGGCATCCGGCGCTGCAGCCTAGTGACCTCGGCCGCCACGACGGCACGGCCAGGGCGTGGTCCAGTCCAGGGCGCGAAGTCGTCGCTGAGTCGTGCGGCGACCACGATCTCCCCATCGCGATCCGCCACGGCGGTGTAGCCGTATAGGGGCAGCGTCGGGGATGGTCGATCCTGGCGCCGTTGATGGACGGGCAGTTGCAAGCGCAGATATCCGACCGGTAGAACTGCCGCCACGGCCAGGCTGTGCGCCCCAGGTACCGGCCCAACCTGCCCGGTAGACCGGCGCCGCGCCAGGCCGGGTCGATCCGGAAGGTGCATCAAGGTGGATCTCTTGGGAAGGGGTATCCAGTCGATTATTGGGCCCTGAGTTAGCCCCGACTGTCCCAGCGCCTCCCATCCACCGGTGACCGCGACCATCTCCCCGGAGTTGTCGCTGAGGAGTGGCCTAAGGCAACCGGGACGGCTCACACCGGCGCTACTGCCGGGTCCTGGGGCAGCTCTGGCTCCATCGCCAGACCGGCTTTGGTAACGCAGGCCGCCATGAAGCCGGAGAACAGAGGATGAGGGCGATGAGGGCGGGAACGGAACTCCGGGTGGAACTGGCTACCGACAAAGAACGGGTGGTTGCGCAACTCCATGATCTCCACCAACCTGCCTGTGGGGGAGGTGCCGCTGAACACCACGCCGACCCCTTCCAGCGCGTCCCGGTAACGGTTGTTGAATTCAAAACGGTGGCGATGTCGCTCATACACCACAGGCTCCCCGTACGCCTGTCCGGCCCTGGATCCCGGTTCTAGCTTGCATGGGTAGAGCCCAAGGCGCATGGTGCCGCCCATATCGGCGACATCCCGCTGCTCGGGCAGCAGGTCGATCACCGGGTTCTCAGTGAAAGCGTTGAACTCGGTGCTGTTGGCATCGTCGGTGCCTAGGGCCTCGCGCGCGATGTCGATGCACGCACACTGCATGCCGAGGCATAGGCCCAGAAATGGGACCAGGTTATGTCTGGCATACCGCGACGCCGCGATCTTGCCCTCGATTCCGCGGTGGCCGAACCCACCGGGAACAACCAACCCGTGCAGTCCCTCAAACGGGGTGGGATCTCCTGGCTCCAGCGTTTCGGTGTTGATCCACCGAAGGTCGAGGCCAACGCCGTTGGCGACTGCGGCGTGGCGGAGGGACTCGGTGACGCTGATGTAGGCGTCCGGTAGGGACACATACTTGCCTGCGATCCCAATCCGCACCCGTTCGTCCGCGGAAAGGATGCGTTCCACCAGATGTTCCCATCTCCTCAGGTCCACCGGGGCGGTCTCGAGGCTCATCTCCTCGGTTATGTAGCGACCAAGTCCACTCTCCTCCAAGAGCAGGGGAACCTGGTAGATGGTGCGCGCATCGGGAACTGTGATGACGGCTCTGGTCGCGACATCGGCGAACAGGGCGATCTTGTCACGGACCCCAGAGCCGATGGGCTGACGAGAGCGGCAGACTATGGCGTCGGGCTGGATTCCGATCCCTCTCAGCGTCTGCACAGAGTGCTGCGTGGGCTTGCTCTTGAACTCCTCACTGGCCTCCATGAAAGGGACCAGGGTCACGTGGACATAGAAGGTGTTGCGCCGGCCGACGTCATTCTTCAGCTGGCGGATGGCCTCCAGGAATGGCAGCGACTCGATGTCCCCCACAGTGCCCCCAACCTCTACGATCACCACCTCCGCCTCTGACTCGTCCGCAACCCGCCTGACCCTGTCTTTGATCTCATTGGTGATGTGGGGGATGACCTGGACCGTGGCCCCTAGGAAGTCTCCACGGCGTTCCTTGGCGATCACCTCGCTGTAGATCTTGCCCGTGGTCACGTTGCTCGCCTTGCTGAGGTTGGTGTCCACAAAACGCTCGTAGTGGCCCAGATCCAGATCAGTCTCGGCGCCGTCGTCGGTCACGAAGACCTCACCGTGCTGGTAGGGGGACATGGTGCCTGGGTCGATGTTGATGTAGGGATCCAGCTTCTGCAGAGAAACTCGAAGACCCCTGGCCTTGAGAATCGTGCCCAAGGACGCCGCGGTTATCCCCTTGCCGATGCCGGAGACAACTCCCCCGGTGACGAAGATGAACTTAGCCATCGCTGGCTCGCAGCTCACACGGGAGGTCAGCACCCATGTACAGAGATCCTAACACCTCTTGGTCAGCGCCGCGGCTCCAAGACCACCACCCTGGTGTCGTCGGCGGAGCCGGATGACCCGGACAGGGTCAGCTTGCCTTGGGGTGCGACCTGGGCCAACCCCATCTCCTTCACAAATGCCGCAAGTTCACCGGGCGCGGCGTCCAGCGCCGACAGGTAGCCCGTTGGAATACACACCGCAGGTTGAGCGCGAGTGAGGAGCTGGGCGACCGCCATGGCCCGAGCGGCGGAGCCCCCGTCGAGCCCTATTCCCAAGACGTCGATGAACCCAAGCGCCTCCAATGCCTCATCCGAGACCTCGGTCGCCTGGTCGCCGAAGTTGCACACGGACACCTCATCAAGTTCGGTCACGAAGACAGTGCCCGAAGCGACGGCGACACCGCGTACGCTGACGCCCCGAAGCTCATATTCCCCGGGGCGGGTCACGACCTGCGGGCCGGAATCAGGCCGAAGCACATTGTCGCCGGTAGTGACCCCTACCAGAATATCGGCGCCGGCGCGGCTGAGCGTCTGGGCGTCGACTCCAGGTGGCGCCAGGAGAACCCTGGTCTCACGACCCTTCAGCAGCAGGCTGTTGCCACCCAACCAGGTGATATCCAAGCTCGTCCCTCCCAAATTCAGCGGTCAGATGGCAAGCGGCAGCCCGACCGGTTGGTACTTTCAGCTCGAAGGAAGCGTAAGCGATACCTGACGAGTGGAGCTTCCCCGCTGCACCGTCAAGGTGAGCTGAGTGGCCACACCATAAGCATTGAGCAAGTCCGCAAGATCCGCGTAGGCAGGTGCGCTAAGGCCCCTCAGCGGGTTGCCGTTGACCGCGGTCACCACGTCGCCGACCGCAATTCCCACCTGGGCAGCAGCTGAGCCGGGACTGACGGCCATTATCTCAGCCCCCTGGGGAAGGTCCAGCGCGGCCGCAGTCGCGGCGTTCAACCAGGTGGACACAAGTCCCAGAGGCTGTGGAGCCGTGCCGTTGGCAGCGAGAGCGGTCACCAGATACGAGGCGTCAGCTCCGTCCAGCGCAAAACCGAAGGCGGCGCCGCCGGATCCCTGGCCCTGAGGTGCCATCCGTTGGCCTGTGAGCACCCCGATGACCTGTCCCGAGGCGTCGACCAGCGGAGCCCCGGAGCTTCCAGGAGGCTCCGGGGCGTCGGTTCGAATCAGCCCGTCAATGAGGGAGAGTCCGGCTGCGGCAGCTAGGTCGGGAACCTCGGCCGTCAGCCCCATCTGGCTCACGGTACCGACGGCGACGCTGGCGGTGGCACCGAAGGGGACGGAGACCGCGATCGCCGCCGCCCCTAGGGCAGCGCCGGTGGCGAAGCCGAGCGGTTTGGGCAGGGATGTCGAGCTGACCTGTAGAACCACGATGCCGGTGGCCGGATCGGCGGCGCCGATGGTCGCCGGGAGCGTATCCCCGTCGGCGAGGATCACCTCCACCCCCGACGCTCCGGCAACAGCCCCCTCGCTGGTCACCACCAGGCCACTAGAGCTGGCCACGAACCCATTCGATGTGTTGGCGGCCGACGGCGCTCCCCCAGACGGCTGTTGGCGCACAACCTCCACGAGCGATGGGGCCACCTCAGCGAGCACCGAGCCGAGTGAGGTGCTGGTGGAACCACCCTTGGTGACCGTGGTTCGAATTGTGACCGGGGCCGGTTGAGTCGAGTAGAGGTGTCGGTAGAGGAAAAAGGCCCCTCCTCCGCCCGCCACGACCCCGACCACAGCCGCCACCACAGCGACCGCCGCCAGCCTCATTGCAAGTGGGTGCTCCAGCTGGTCGGAGCCTCGATCCTCAGCGGCCATTCAGGGATACCAGGTCAGGACGAGCTGATCGGTCGGCGAGAACCCCGAATGTTTGTAGGCGCTAACCGCAGGGTAGTTGTCTGCCCTGGTCCAGACGCAGGCGAAGGTCACATGCCGCCTGCTGAAGAGGCGCACCGCCTCCTCCACCAATTGCTTCCCAACACCCCTACCGCGCCATCTGGGAACTACGTAGAGCTCCGCCACCTCCCCCTCCAACCCCGTACCCGGGTCGAACAGCACACACCAGCAAAAGCCAACCAGCTGGCCTTGGTCCCTGGCGGCGAAAAGGTGGTTCTCACCCTCAAACCGGCCCTTGGTGTGCGGCAGCCAGCCGTCCAACCGGGCCCGAGAAAGTGGCTGTTCTGAGGCTGTTAGCCGTTCGGCTTCCAGAAGGTCCAGAAGGAGCGGACGAACTAGGGGAAGTTCATCCTCACTGAGGCGGCATATCTCCACTGTCACATCGTAAGCCGGAGACCGATCAGAGCGGTCCCCTAGTAGATTCTTCGAAGTAGTCGGGAGATGGCTCAGTCCGGGCCACGCCGGTTTCGATTGCAGCTCGGGCCACCGCCCGCGCGACTGCCTTGTGCACCGCTGGATCCAGCGAGTCGGGAACCACCTCGCCATCAGCGGCGCGGGATGCAATAGCCAGCGCCGCGGCCACGTACATCTCGGTATTGAACCGTCGCGCCCTGGTGTCAAGAGCCCCTCGATACAGCCCGGGAAAGCCCAGCAGGTTGTTCACCACGGCACCGTCCACTGCAAGCGCTGCACCGGCGGCCATCGCTCGCTCCGGCTCGATCTCTGGAAGGGGGTTGGAAATCGCAAAGATGATCTGGCCGGCCCTGATCTGCTCCGGGCGCAGCAGTCCAGGCTGGGCGGTGGCGGCGATGATGACATCACAGCGGGCCAGCAGCTCATCCAGCTCCACAGCGATACCGCCAGCGGCTCGCAGGCGCTCCAGTGAGTCCGGCGTCCGGCCGGTGCCAAAGACCGGCTTGCCCTGGTGGTGCATCAGCAGCTGAGCGATGGCCGAGCCCGCCGCACCCAGACCCACAACCCCCGCGGAGAGCTGGTCCAGCCTTTGCCCGGTCATCGCGGCGGCTCGAAGCAGAGCCGCCAGGACGACGGTGGCGGTGCCGTGCTGATCGTCATGCATCACCGGGATGTCGACCAGGGCCTGCAGAGCGGGGGTGATCTCGAAGCAGTGGGGGGCGGCAAAATCCTCCAGCTGGATGGCCCCGAAGGTCGCGCTGATACTCACCAGTGCGTCGACGATTGCCTGCGGCGGGCCTGGCTGGATCAGCAAGGGGTAGGCGTCGATGCCAACCATCTGCGACATCAGAGCACACTTCCCCTCGATAACGGGCATCCCGGCCACCGGACCGATGTTGCCGAGGCCAAGGACCGCGGTCCCGTCGGTCACCACCGCAACCGAGTTGGCGATGCCGGTGTACCGGTCCGCCACCGAGGGGTCCGCCTCGATCAAACGACAAACCTCAGCCACCCCAGGGGTGTAAACGTGGCGTAGGTCCGCAACGGTGCGCACCGGGTACCGGGGCCGAATCTGAAGCTTGCCGCCGAGGTGTACCCGGAGCACCTCGTCGCGGACGTCTATGAGATGGGTCTCGGGAATCTCCCTGACAGCCGCCAGAACCTGTTCCAGCATCGCGAGATCGGTGGTGCTGACGTCCATGTCTCGCACCACGTTACGAGTCCCTCGCTCCACAGTGCGAATGTCGCCAAGGTTCCCACCGGCCCTGCCGATGGCGGTGGCCACCTCGCCAAGCACCCCGGGATGGTTGTCGTTGCGAAGCCGCAGCGTGCGCACTATTCGATAGCTCGACTCCGCTTTGGGGGCCTGACCCGCCTCGGTCGGAAAGGCTGGGTGGGCGACTTCGGTGGGGACCGGGTCGGCAGTCATTCGGCGTTGTCCCTCCTGCCCGCTCCCGGCGGGGATCATTCGGCTCCGGAGGAAGTTACCGCCTTGAGGGGTGGCGGCGCACAGCCGGCGGCGCTGGATGGGGAGTTGGGGAGGGTTCTCCCCCTCCCCAACCGGGTCAGCGCTCGATCGGCGCCTTCACCAAGCTGCCCCACTCGGTCCAAGAGCCGTCGTAGTTCCGCACCCTGGGATACCCCAGCAGCTCACTCAGAACAAACCAGGTATGGGCGGACCGCTCACCGATGCGGCAGTAGGCGACGATCTCCTTATCAGCGGTGAGGCCCTCTGCCTGATAGATCGAGGAGAGTCGATCGAAATCCAAAAAGGTCTCCAGTTCGGCATCCACCGCCTTGCTCCACGGGATATTGCGTGCCCCGGGGATGTGCCCACCGCGCTGCGCACCCTCGCTCGGGAGATGGTCCGGCGCAATCCTCGCCCCCGAGTACTCCTCCGGTGACCGCACATCCACCAACCCTGTGCCGGGGCGTCCCACGTAATCCTTGGCCACCTGGTCACGGTAGGCCCTGATCTCGTCGTTCCCCACCGGGATCGGATACCCCTTAGACGGGATCGGCCGTGTGGCTTCGGTCACCAGCGGACGTCCCTCAGCCTCCCACTTGCGACGCCCGCCATCGAGCAGCTGCACCCGCTCGTGGCTGTAGTAACGAAAGTACCAGTAGGCGTACGCGGCGAACCAGTTCTTGTTGCCCCCGTAGAGAACGACCGTGGTCTCTGGTGTGATCCCGAATCGATCCATCAGCGCGGCGAACGCCCGCGGGTCGATGAAGTCGCGAGCCACCGGAGCCTGCAGGTCGTCCCGCCAGTGCACCCCCACGGCACCTGGGATGTGGCCCCTCAAGAAGGCATCGGTGTCCTCGTCCACGTCGAGGATGCGGATGTGCGGATCTTGCAGATGGTCGAAGAGCCAGTCTGAGGCGACCAGAGCGCGCGGGTTTCCGAAGTCGGTCATAGCTTGGCTCCCTGACAATTCGAAGTGGACCGAGGACTGCGAGTTGGCACCCGAGGCATCGGAGACGATGGCGGAGCCAGCCCCGAAGCGACATCTAGTGCGCCGTCTGCCGACCCCGCCTACATCGGCCCGTTTGGCTCAGATACTCTGGTCGTCCCCCCAAGGCTCCCGCATCTGGCATCGTACCGGATGGCATACATATACGCCAAGTTGTACGGTCAGGCGGCCAAAACCCTGCCCAGGTCAGTTCGAAGCTGAGATGACTGCAGCTGCCCCAGGACCAGCGAGGAGATCCGGCCGTCGCGCTCGATGAATACTGCAACCGGGAGGCCGGGAAGACCGTAATCCTGAACCACGGACCCATTCCTGTCGAGCAGGCTCGGGCTCCTGACCCCAAGACTCCGCAGGAAGTGGCGGGCGGTTGCAGCGGACTCTTGGTCGTCTATGAGCAGGACCCGAAGCCCCCTTGAGGAATATTGCCTTGCGGCTGCGGCGACGAGGCGCATG
Source organism: Candidatus Dormiibacterota bacterium (assembly GCA_027313505.1). Lineage (GTDB taxonomy): Bacteria > Chloroflexota > Dormibacteria > Aeolococcales > Bog-877 > AG-12. The sequence goes on along the minus strand of DAHVDN010000016.1, from coordinate 23,680 downwards.
TCGGCCCGGCAATTGCTGCACCAACTCGCCCAGAAGTCCAGCAACAAGGGATGTCCCCTAAGGCTCGATAGGGTCACGGGCGGACCATCGGTCTCAGGCAGGGTGAAGTTCGGGGCAACCTTGCCGGGGACCGCCTGAGCCGTTCCGGGGAAGGCATCGAGCTGCTGCTGCTGCTGCAGGAGAGGGGATATCGCCTGGAACAGTGAGTTTGGCGTCCAGCTTCCGCCCGCCTTCTGCTGGGATCGTCCCTGGGCATCCAGGTAGCGGTAAATCGTCTTCGGGATGCTGCTGTAGCTGAGGCTCGGAAATGACTGCACCTGGGTCACGATGTACCCCTGAGGGTTGATCACCTCCACAACGGAGGAGTGCACCAGATTGAACGCTTCGGGCCTGCCGGTGAAGAGATCGGTGGGAGGAGTCCCGGTCCAGGGCAGCGCCTGGACCGGGGGTACGCCGAGTTTGGACCAGAAGCCGTTGATCGACGACACCGTCCCGGTCAGCAGCGGCCAGGGCAGGGAGAAATGGCGCTGATACTTGGCCAGAATTGCCGGAGTGTCATCGGTCGGGTCCTGAGTAGCCTCCACGATCTGCACCTGATTGCCCAGCCCGTGCTCTTTCAGAATCTGCCGCAGCTGAAGAAGCGCCGCGGCTACGAGTGGGCAGGTCTCCTGACACTCGGTGAGGAAGCTCGACAGCACCACCACCTTGCCCCGGTACTGGCTCAACTCGACCTGTCGCCCATGCTGGTCCACGAACTCGGTGGTGGGCACACTCTGAACCTGCTTCGCGGCCAGCGCCAGGCCGAAAGACACCTGGCCGCCGCCGGCGTAGGCCGCCCCCGGCTTGGGCTCTGATGCTCCCTTGGCGATCCCAAAGGTGAATAGAACAGGGGTCATCTGGCCAGTCACGACACGGAAGGGAACCTTGCGGACCACGTTGATGGGACCGTGGATGGTGCGCAGCTCCAGCTCCGCCCCCTGGTAGCTGCCGGCTGGGACGTCTGCCTGGAGAAGACTGGCAGTGTCAGGGGCGACGTAGGCCCCGGGAAGGCTGACGGAGCTCCCCGGCGACGAGACCGTGGTCCATCCGCCCCCGGCATCCTCGACTCGCATTCCCAGCACCGTCACCGACAGCGCCGCACCCCCGGACGGGCGGGGCAGAGAGACAGTGGCTAAAACCAGCAGACGCCCTGGACCGGAGGTGCTTCTGGACGAAAGGAACACCCCTCCGGCCACCAGGATCACCGCCCCGAGCCCCAGCGCCAACCAGCGCCGTTTCACTCTCATGGCAAAGTGCACACCGCACCCAGGGCGCCGGTCGCGACGTGGCGTCTGACTCAGCCCTTCTTCCACTCCGGGTGCTTTCGGAAAAGGCCCCCTTCTCCGAGGTGGAACCACCGCTCCTCAAGGTACGGAGGCAGCGCACCGACCTGTTCCCGGCTGATGTCGGTGTGCACTGCGGCCAAGGTGATCTTGATGACACGGTCCGCGGCCACCTCCACCAGGTGCCCACCGTCAGCTAGCTTCACCGCGATTCCGTGGAAGATGTCCTCTGCCTCATCCCCGAGTAGAGACTCGGTGGTGCCGAAGGGGGCTCCATCCACGTCCACCATGGGAGCGTGGTAGGGGGTTCGGATCCAGGCAACTTGTTGCTGGTCGGGGTCGATGGGGTCAGGGGCCGATTCATTCATTTCGCAAATCCTCCAGAAGGCTGCCGACCTGCCGAGATCTTAGACAGATCGAAGCCAGGTACCAAAGATTCCTTCGCCGCCTTCCGGCCCGAGCTCAGGAGGCGCTCGCTGGGAGATCGGCCAGAACGATTGAGATTGTGGTCTTGGAGCCGCCCGCCTCGGTGACACCGAGCTTTACCGTCTGCCCCGGGTTGAGGTTGGCAAGCGCGTCCGTCAGATCCTGGACGGAGGGAGTCGCCTGCCCATTGATGGAGGTGATGATGTCGTGGACCTTGAGACCGGCCGCGCTCACAGCAGCCCTGGTGATGGAGACCACCAAAACCCCATCCGGCTGCCCTTGGCTGTTGGTCACCTGATCCACATTGATACCGATGTAGGCGCGGCCGGAGTTGACCACCTTGCCGTACTTGACGATCTGTCCCGCAATTTTGGTCACCACATTGCTGGGGATGGCGAAGCCTATGCCAGGAGCCTGGCTGCTACCCAGCTGGGGGTCGAGCGCTGCCAGCGTCGGAATGCCGACCACCTGCCCTTCGAGGTCGACCAAAGCACCCCCACTGTTTCCCGGGTTGATGGGAGCGCTGGTCTGGATGACGTTTGGCAGGGTGACGCCGTTGGGCTCGCTCACGGTTCGGCCGACGGCGGAGACGATCCCATCGGTGGCGGAACTCTGAAAGCCCAGTGGGTTGCCGATCGCCATGACGATGTCCCCAACCTGGAGTTGCGAGGAGTCGGCGAAAGTGGCGGGATGGAGGCCGGTGGCGGTGATGTGAATGACCGCAAGATCGTCCCCGGGGAAGTTGTTGACCAGAGTTCCGGTGTAGGTCTTGCCGTCGGAGAGGGTCACCGTGAAGGTCTTGAACCCGTTCGCGACATGGTTGTTGGTGACTATGTCCCCCTGGGAATTGAAGATGATCCCCGACCCAAGGTCCTGAGAGGTCGAGATTTGCACAACCGACGGACTCACCTCCTTGTAAAGGTTCACATAGTCCGACTGAAGCGCCAGGAGGGCGTTGGAGAGCGCGGTCTGAGAGACTGCCGGGCTGGGAATCTCGGCGACCTTGGGGGCGGACCCTTGGCCAGCTGTGCCGGCGCACCCGGCCACCACCAGAGCCACCAGGGGGAGCGCAACCACCCAGGACCAGCTCGACTTTCTCATAGTCCGTATGCCTCCTTCGTCGGCCCACCCGGCGAGCCTTGGCCGCCGTGAGTCGCCACCGAACATAGTGATCTCAACGGTACCCCAACTTTATTAAAGCCGGCTTAGAGCAATCTGAGTTAGAGCTGCGCGGTGCCTGGGGAGTGGGTCAGCCAGGTCGCCCTCCGTTTACATAGAGGACCTGTCCGCTGACATAGGAGGCATCGTCGGAGCACATGAAGGAGATAACCGCGGCGATGTCCTCGGGCTGTCCCAGACGACCCAATGGGATTCGCTCCCGAGCCTGCCGCTGGAACTCCTCAAGGGACAGGTGGAGCCTCTCCGCGACAGCCCGGGTCATGGCGGTGTCCACGAACCCCGGGGCGACCGCGTTGACATTGATGTTGAACGGCCCCAGCTCCAGCGCCAGAGTCCGGGCCAACCCCTGGATCCCCGCCTTGGCGGTGGCGTAGTTGGCCTGGCCCCGATTTCCCAGGGCCGAACTCGACGAGAGGAGGACGATCTTGCCGGCCCGCCTGGCGACCATGGTGCGTGCCGCAGCGCGGGAGCATAGGAAGGCTCCCCGGCAGTGCACCAGGATCACCTGGTCCCACTCCGCCACCGACATCCGGTGCAGGAGATTGTCCCTGGTGACTCCGGCGTTGCTGACCAGGATGTCCACACCGGAGAAGCGCTCGGCCACCTCGGCAAAGAGGTTGTCGACGCTGACCTCATCCTGGACGTCGCACCCGAGCCCCAATGCTCGGCACCCGTTGCTCTCAAGCTCAAACGCCACCCTCTGGGCCGCCCCAGGGACGATATCTGCGACCACCACCAAAGCCCCTTCCGACGCCAACCGCGCGCTGGTGGCCCTCCCTATCCCCTGCCCTCCTCCGGTCACAACCGCCACCTTTCCATCAAATCTGCCCATGAGCGCTCCCTCCAAGCTGTCGCTGACCATTGCACTGATTGCAGTCTCAACTCCTGCCAGTGCGCGGAGTCAAGCCCCCCGTTGCCCCACCAACCGACTTCGGAAAATCCGAAGGTGCGCCATTAGACTGGGCAGGTGTTCGCCCGGATCCGGAGTTCTAAAGCGGCCCAATCCCGGCTGATGAACCGGGCCACTAGGAGGTCTCCAGCGCGATGCCCATCGTGAACCGGGCCCACTCTAACCCCCCAGCCATCCTCGCACGGTGCTTCAGGGGACCGGTCGAGGAAGCTGTGATCCGGGGACACATCGCGGTGGTGGATCGGGCTGGCAGATTGGTGGCCTGGGCCGGCGACCCCACAGCGGTCACCACCTTGCGGAGTTCCTCCAAGCCCTTTCAATCGGCCAGCTTCGTGGAGTCGGGAGCAGCATCCGCGCTGGAACTCGACGATCAGAGCGTGGCCATCGCGTCGGCATCCCATCGAGGAGAGCCGGTGCACATCGCTGCGGCCCGCAGGATCCTCAGGGCCGCCCGTCTTTCGGAGTCGCTCTTGCGCTGCGGAGTCCACTTGCCCGGCGATCCAGTCGCCGCTGAGGAGTTGCTGAGGCGGGGAGAACGTGCCACCGCAATTCACAACAACTGCTCAGGCAAGCACGCCGCCATGCTCGCAGTGTGTGCCCACCAGCACTGGCCGATCGACAGCTACCTGGACAGATACCACCCCCTACAGGTGGAGATCGCCGGCAGGCTCGCGGCACATGCGGGCCTGGACCCACTGGAGCTGAACTTCGGGATTGACGGGTGCGGATTGCCCACCTTCGGTCTGCGCATCTGCGACTTCGCAGTGGCCTTGACCCATGCGGCGAGCACGGATGAGGCCGTGGCACACTGCCTGCGAGCCATGGCCCAGCATCCGTTCCTGGTCGGCGGGACCGGTGCCCTGGACACCTTGGTGATGGAGTCCCAGTCAGGCCGGCTGATGGTGAAGAGCGGCGCCGCGGCCGTGCTTGGAGCAGTGGCTATCGACGGCAGCCTGGGGCTGGTTATCAAGCTGGAGAGCGGGGACTCGGGGGGCATGGCCCAGGTCGCGGGACGCGCCATGGAAATCGTGGGGATGCTTCGGCCCCCGCTCCCCACAGCTCTTCAGAAACACCTTAGGGAACCGGTCAGGAACTGGGCAGGAGCCGCAGTGGGAACGGTGGTGGCCGATTTCAGCTTGGAGTCGTGACCATCCACACGGCCGCCTAAGTCCACTGGAGCATGTCCTGGGAGCCCCCCTGTGCCAGCCCAACCCCTGGCCCGACCACTCGCTTTGTCGCGAATTCGTGGCACAATCCCCAACTTCGATGGGGCGGCTCTTTGCTACCCTAGGCCGCAGTGGGCAGGCTCTACGAACTCACAGACATCCGGTTGGGACCGGCAGATGAGCTGGTGCGAGAGCACGGGCAGAGGGTGGCTCTCTTCTGCTTCGTCGGCTTGGTGGGAGCAGCCACCACCATCGGCGGGACCGCCCTGCTCTACCATCACCTGTTTTTCCTGCCGCTCTGGCTGGCCTCTGGGGTTTCGATCCAGACCGCGATCCTGGTGACGTTCACTCTCAACTCACTGCTCACCTGGCGCGATCGTGGCACCGACAGCCTTCGGCGGAGGGCAGTCACCTTCGAGGCGGTGTCACTGGTCGGATTGGCAATTCAGGAGGGGGCCTTGCTGGCCGGGGTCGGCGCTCTTCACATCTTCTACCTGTTGGCGCTTGTCGTCGGCATCGGGCTGGCCGCGATCTGGAATTACCTGGTGAACAACAGCGTCACCTTCGCCTGAACCGGTGGCCCTGAGCCTTCCCCGCTGGCCGGGCGGCTTGCCAATCTGGGCCGACTGGACCGCACTGAAACTTGGGGTTCGGGTGGGGTCCAGCCCTCGCAACAGCTGGGAAACCTAGCCGGGTCGGCTCGAGACCCCGCGCAGATCCGGCCCTCTGGAACATTCCTCTTGGCCAGTACCTTCGCTACAGGGTGGCCAGGTACGCATCAAACTTGACGAAGCTGGTCTCCAGACCGGCGACGGCCTCGGGGCTCATCAGCATCGGCGGCACATGTGTCTGATGGGTGACCGTCTCCGTGCGGCCGTCACCCAGGTCGTTGAAGACGATGGCCGTCATCATGCCGCCTTCGACTCCAGCTTCGGTGAACGAGAAGGTGCGCGGCGGATCGAACTCCACAAACACACCTCGCATCCGGTACTCCTCCCCTGTCTCATCGTTGACCATCACAGTCTCGAACCGTCCGCCCGGGCGGCGGTCGACTGTGATCCCCTCGAGTGGCGTGCTCATGCCGATGGGACCCCAGAAGTGGGTCAGGTGGGAAGGAGTCGTCATGCACTCGAAGACAACGTCGGGAGCGGCCTCGAAGATCCGAGTGATGGTCAGTTCATCCAGTTCGTTAGGGGCGGCGCTCATAGTTCCTTCTCCTTATCTTTCGTCAGCTGCTTCAGGTGGTGCTCTAGCTGGTCGAATCGCTCCGCCCAGATCTCTCGGTTCCTCGCGATCCAGTCTGTGGCAAGTTCCAATGGCGCCGGTTCGAAATGGCATGGTCGATACTGCGCATCCCGACCCCTTGAGATCAATCCCGCCCCCTCCAGCACCTTGAGATGCTTGGAGACCGCCTGCAGGCTGATATCGAAGGGTTCGGCGAGCTCGTTGACCGTCGCCACACCCTTTGCCAGCTGGACCAGGATGGCCCGCCTGGTTGGGTCGGCCAGGGCGGCGAAGGTCTGACTCAGCGGATCGTCTGACATTTATACTCAACCGATTCGATGATCAACTCATCGGTTGAGTATAGGCAAGCGCAGACCACCTGTCAACCGGTTACTGGGGGACATCGACCGGATCATCGGTTCGACGACAACCGCCGCGGATCGCCGTTAGGTGACCGGCTCACTGGGGTAAGGTGGGCCGCGCTCGACGACCTCGGCCTTCACCGGTCCGACGAGCCACTCACCATCGTGTCGGCGTCACGGCGTACCTTCGGAACCCGGCAAGGACCCAAAGAGCCGGCTGGCAGTTCCTTCGGCGCCCCTCCGGGCGTTGGTTAGGTCGCCTTGGCAGCCAGCTGTCTGAGCCTCGCGGGCAACCCCTGGTCCCCATTGACTTCGATCCCCTCTAGGTGCCGTCGTCCCCAGCCCCATAGATAGAGGCTTACCACCGGCGCCCGGAGCTCAGCCTGGGCAAGGGTGGAATGCCCAGGGGTCGCTGACATCCCGGTCGACGAAAGCTCCACAGACCACTCGCAGGGGATGTCGGTTCCGTGCAGGTGAAGTAGGGCGTCCGGACCATCATCCGTAAGCTGACGACCGGGACGGTCCAGGAAGACTGTTGCCAGCTCCCCTACCCCATCAGCCGCTAGCTGGGCGTCGCAACCTGGCGGCAGCCCCACCGCGAGCTCACTGTCAGCGCAATGAATTGCCAACTCATGGGCCAGCCGGCGCGCCCAGAAGGAGGAGCTGTGATCCCTTTCGTACCACGACCACAGCTCTACGTCGGGTCCCATCTGTGTCAAAAGGGTGACCACCTCCCCGGCGGTTGACAGAAGTGTAGACGGCAGCTCGGGATCGGTCGGAGCTACTCGCTGCCAGCTGTCCGCTGCCGGCGCCACTGTGAGCCTATCCCGCATCACCGGGAGCTTCTGACGCAAGACGTTCACGACATGGGCCAGCAGATCGCTGGTCGTCCATCCGGGGCACGACGGCACAGTCAAAACCGAAGACACACCCCGTCCCGCAATCCGCTGGGCTGCGGTCTCGACGGCGTCCAGATATTCCGCGTACTCCATAAGGTCTGCAATGTTAGAGACCTCCGGGAAGGAAGGGCCCATCTCCCGTCAGCCCAAAGTCAGACGTTGACGCTTGTGGGATCCAGCGAGGGAACCTCCCAGTGGTGGCCGACCAGCGCCATGCCCACCTCGTGCCGGCCGGCGCCCTGAACTCGAAAACTCTGCGGACGGTCGATCTCCACGTATGAGCGCCCGCTGGCGATATCCTCAATTTCCACCTTGGTCCCATAGACGCCATCCAGGAAGGGGGCACTGGGCACGGACAGGGTCACCGTCCCAGCCGCTGGCAGCAAGCGGTCCCCAAGGTCGCCGTCGTCTGTCTGGACGCTGAGTAAAACCGCCTGGCCCGCTGGGTAGAAGGACACTCTGAATCGCGCCCCTCGAATGGCGCTGGGCGACTCGTAGGCAATCCTGACAGTGAGCTCACCACCTGTGGTCACCGAATTTACCTCACCGTCCGAACCTGCGAACTCGACGGAACCCAGTCGCACCCCCATCCAGCCCGGCTCAGAACCTCCAAGCTCGCTGGCTGAGGCCTGGAGCGCCTCAAGCTCTCTTCGGTTGACCTCTCCTATATAGCCGTCGACGACGGTGTCGGTGTCCCCCGCGAGCCGCTGGCTGCCGTGCTCGATCCACAGGCAGCGATCACAGAGTTTGCGCACCGTGTCAGCCGCGTGGGAGACGAACAACAGGGTCCGTCCCTCCCGGCGCATGCTCTCGATATGGTCCATGCAGCGGCGTTGGAAAGCCTCGTCGCCAACCGCCAACACCTCGTCGATCAGGAGCACATCAGGGTCCATGTGGATGGCGATCGAAAATCCCAGCCGGGTGTACATACCGGAGCTGTAGTTCCTCACGGGGTTGTCGATGAACTGCTCCAGCTCCGCGAAGCCGACGATCTCGTCGATCACGGAATTGATGTACCGTCGGGGCAACCCGAGAATCGCCCCGTTGAGGTAGATGTTCTCGCGGCCACTGTAGTCGGGGTGAAACCCGGCCCCCACCTCCAAAAGCGATGCCATCCTCCCCTTTACCGACACCTTCCCCCGATCTGGCACCAAGATCCCGGCGACGCACTTGAGAAGGGTTGACTTACCCGAACCGTTGGCCCCGATGATGCCGAAGGTCTCCCCCTCGTTTATCTCCAGACTGATGTCGTTCACCGCCCAGAACTCCTCAAAGCGGGACCGCCGGCGGTCGACCAGCACCTCCTTGAGGGTCTCGCTGCGCTGGTGATAGATGCGAAACCGCTTGCTCAGCCCATCGACCCGAATCGTCGGCTCCATCAGATCTCTTCAGCGAATCGTCGACGGAGGCGGCGGAACACTCTCACGCCAAGCCAGATGAGCGCGATGGCCAACGCCCCCGCGTACACCAGTCCGTGCCAGTGTTGGGGCCAACGGTCGAAAACGAACACGTCCTGGAACGCGACCACGATCCAGGTCATGGGATTGGCATAGACGACCACGTGGGCGATGAGACCCACCCTGCCATGACTGAAAAAGCCCTGATAGTGGACCAATGGCCAGATCACTGGGGTCAGGTAAAACCAGATCATGGTCGCCAGATTGATGATGTACTGGAGATCGCGAAAGTAGACGCTCCCGGCCGCCAGCATGAGACCCAGGCCCAGCGAAAGCCCGAACGTGACCAGAACCAAGAGCGGGACCGCCATCAGCGGCCAGCCCACAGGTGCCTTTGCCAGAATGAGAAATGGCACCAGCAGCAAGAGGCTGATCAGGAAGTTGACCAGTGCCGCTATGACCGAGGAAACCGTCAGCAGCATCCAGGGAAAGGCGACCTTCCGGACCACCCCCGCATTGTTGATTATGCTGCTGGCCGCCATGACCAACGCCTGGGAGAAGAAGGTCCAAGCCAAAAGACCGGAGAGGATGAAAACCGCGTAGGACTTGCCACTTGGTCCCTTCACCCCGATGATGTCGCCGAAGACCACGGCGTAGACCAGCATGAACACCAGAGGGTTGAGCAGGGTCCACCCTATCCCCAAGACCGACCCGTGGTATCGGGCGCGCACGTCACGGCGTACCAATTCGCCGAGGAGCTCCAGGCGCCTGGCGATGGGGCCTGACTGGGGAGCCCGGGGACGGCTTCCCAACCCCGGCCTCTGTACCGTTTGCGTAGTGGCCACGAAAGGCGAGTCTATCAGGCGCCGGAATTCACTCCCCCACCTTCCAGATGGGGGCGCGGCGCTTCAACTCGTCGATGACGTAGGTACAGGCATCGAGAGCCTGGTGCCGGTGGGCGGCGGCCACCACGACCGCCACGGAGGCGACCCCTCGCTCAACCCGACCGACTCGGTGGTGCGCCATTATCTGCCGCACGCCCTCTCTGGCGATCGCTTCTTGGGCAATCACCGAGAGCTCCGACTCTGCCATCGCGAGATAGGCCTCGTAGTTTAGGTGGGTGACCTCAACCCCCTGGTCTGGGTCGCGAACCACCCCCACGAAGGTTGCGATGCCGCCGACTCCCGTGAGCTCCAAACCCGACAGCATTGAGTTCAGATCAATCGCCTCCGGTCCAACTCGGATCGGCTGGGTCACCCCCCCCACCCTCCGGACACCGGAGGGATGAACGCCAATTCATCCCCGGGCGAGACTCGGGTATCCCAACCCACGTAGGAGCGGTTGAGGGCCGGCCGGATGACCTGGCGCTGTACGGAGAGCTGGGGGAGCTTCGAACACAGTTCATCCCAACATCCGCTGACCGTTGACTCAACCGGAAGCGTCAGGTCGACCATCGGCGATCCAGCCAACTCCCTCAGCGTGGCAAAGAGCAGTACTCGGACGGTGTCACTCATGGTCCTACCGTATCCCATTCCACGCCCACGGGTCCGGGAGCGAACATCAGCCGCCTGCCAGCTGCCGGGAATGGACTCAGGTGCGCCGCACCCTCAGCGCCTGAAGATATCCCTCTCGGGGAGACGTTGCAATGCCCCGGCACCCGAGTCGGCACCCTCCCAGCGGAATCCGCGCACCACCGCCAGGGGGATGCCATCAATCTTGCCCATGAGCAGTTCGCCGATTCCCGCTATCTCATCGGCGGTGCCGATGGTCGAGGCGTGGAGCAGGTAACCAAGCTCGTCAGACAGTCCCCGATGATCGCTGACGGCCGGCATGCCGGCGACCCCTATGGCCACGTTGACCGCCCCTTCCCGAAACGGCCTCCCGAAGGTGTCGGTGATCACCACTCCCAGGGGTCCACCGGAAGCGATTTCGAGCCAACTCTCGCGCAGTCGCCGCGCTGAGGCGTCGGGGTCCAGTGGCAGGCATGTGACCTCCTCACCACCTCCGACGTTGCTGCGGTCGACACCCGAGTTCGCGCACACCAATCCCTGTACCGTCTCGGTCACCAGGACGCCAGGTTCGGCGCGGATCACAGCTCTGCTCTCCTGGAGGATCACCTCAACCATGCGCGGGTCCTGTCCAACCCGATTGGCAACAGCTAACGCGGTGGAGCTTGGAACCACTCCCGAAAGCTTTCGCACCCTGCCCTCGGCCTTGGAAACGACCTTGTGAGTGACCACCACCACGTCCCACGGGGCCAGACCCCCATGGGTCAGCAGCGGCTCGCGACAGAGTTCGGCGAGGTCGTCCCCCGGGCCCACCTCCCCAATTCCCTCAACTGCCCAGCCCAGCATCCGTCGGCCAACCACTAACGGCCGATCCGACTCAACTGCCAAATCCACCCTCCTCAGATGGCCCCGCCTCCTGCGGTGCCAGCTCCAGCGCCCAGGGGATTATTGGATGTGATGGCCTCCCCTGGGGCTCCTCTCGCAGGTCCTCGGGCCGATCCAGATCCCATGCTATCCCAGCCCGGTCCACCACACTCACCTGTAGCCCGAGGAGTGCTCCGAGCTGCTCATGTCGGCGCCTAGAATCCGGCCCGAAGGCAAACACCAGAAGGCTCGCCGGGTTCACCACCAGACCGTTGGTGCCGGTGCCCTGTCGATCAGGGTAGATAACCAGCGAGCCCCTCTCCATGGAACCCGACGAAACGAGCAGAGTTTCCAGGTCCTCCTCCCCCACTCCGGGCAGATCAGCAGCCAGGGTGGCGAGCGTCTCGGCTCCCCGTTCGAGACACCAGTTGACCCCGACCGTCACCGCGGCGGTCTGCCCCGCACCTGAGTCGATAAGCGTTGGGACGCCGATGCGGGCGCAGGTAACCAGGAGATGAGGCTCTGATGAGACCACCACGAGATGATCCTTGGGCCAGACCCTGCTCGCCAACCCGATCACGCTGGCGGCCAGGGTCTGGCTCACCAGCTGGCGCTCCGGATCGTTGAGCCTTAGCGCGAGCCTCTGCTTGCTGCCAGCGCTCGACTTCGCCGGTATCACCAAGTAAGGGGCACTTAGACCTGCACTCACGAAGAAAAAATCCGGGATGCGACCCCGCTGGCGGTGAGGACCTCTTGGGCGAGACCAAGTCTTGCCGCCTGGTCTGTCATGAGGGTGTTGCAAAGGTGGGTCGCCGTGCCCAGGGCCCGAACGGCAGCGGCCTCCAACCGGTCCTGACTGTCCATGACCAGCAGCTGCACCAGGCTACCGTAGTAATTGGCGATCCCAACCGGCGAGGCGGACAGGCCCAGCGCCTCCAGCATCGCGACCGCAGGGCCCTTGATAGCCTGCCCTCCCACGATGGGACTGATCCCAACCACTTGCGGCGCCGACAACACCGCCTCCCTCAACCCCGGTACCGCCAGGATCGGGCCAATCGATATCACCGGATTGCTGGGCGCCACAACGACCAAGTCGGCGCGCCTCAGCGCCTCGATGGTTCCCGGCCCTGGTCTGGCCCTGTCCGCTCCTCGGAATTCGAAGGACTCGATCTGCGGTTGGCATAGTTCCCTGACCAGGTACTCCTGAAGGTGAAGGTCGCGCCCATCCTTGGTGTGAATCCTGGTGGTAACCGTCTGGTCGGTCATTGGCAGCAGCGTCACCGGCACCTCCAGCCTCTCCGCCAATTGGGCGGTCACCTCCGAAAGAGGGCGTCCCCGGCGCAGTCTGGCGGTGCGGTACAGGTGGGTAGCCAGGTCGCGGTCACCGAGTTGGAACCAGCTCTCCTCGCCGAGGCTTCGCAAACGGTCCAGGACGGTCCAGCTCTCCTCCCTCATGCCCCAGCCTCTTTCCTCGTCCCCGAGACCTGCCAGCATGTATGAGACCGAGTCTAGGTCCGGGCTGACGTGCAATCCGTGGACTGTGAAATCATCGCCGGTGTTGCCGATCACGGTGATCTCCGCGTGAGGTGCGGCGCCCACCAACCCGTCCAGAAAACGGGCCGCGCCGACCCCGCCGGCCAGGACCACGATGCGGAGCTCGTGCGAGGACTCCCCGGTCGCCGGGGCACTACCGAACCCGGGGCTGATCTGCCCCACTAGAAAGTCAACCGAGCTGCGGGGTCGCTCAGCCTGCGACCGCGAGGGCGCGGAAGGTGACCCCGGCGAATAACAACGCTCCAAGGCTCATATAGCGCGCTTCGCTCTTGGCGGAGCCGCTTGAGCTGAGAATCCACACCACCGGTATCACCAGGGCGCGGATGGCTCCATACATGAGGTGGAAAGCAAGCTTGTGGGGCCGGTACCCCTGAGCCAGCAGGACTAATCGGAAAAGGTCCTCGATCCAAAAGCGATGAGCGCGGTCGCAAGCTTATGGTGGGCCAGGATCACCGGTCAGCGGCCGAGCGACAGATCAAGGTCAGACGGCGCTGCAGGCCTTCGCCGCACCCGCCCCGTCACCAGAGTCAAAGGACTGTCCGCAAGAGCAGGTCTTCACCGCCTGCGGGTTGTGGACGGTGAACCCGCCACCCATGAGGCTGTCCACGTAATCGATCTCAGCCCCCTCCAGGTATGTGGCACTGTAGGGATCGACGTAGACACGAATCCCCTCCTGCTCGGTGACCTCGTCGTCACTTGCCGGGGCGTCGTCGAATCCCATCCCGTAGCTGAATCCAGAGCAACCGCCCGGGCTCACGTAGACCCGAAGGCCCATTTCCTGATTCTCCTGCTGCTGCAGAAGCTGCTTCAACTGTCCGATCGCCTGCTCAGAAACGGTGATCATGTTCCTCTTCCCTGAACTTGAGCCGTGATTGGTGTCTACCTCAGAGCTAAGTTTAGCGCGCTCATCGATCTCGGTCACCAATAGCGCTCCTCGCGCCAGGGGTCGGCACTGTTGTTGTAGCCGTTGCGCTCCCAGAACCCGAGCTGGTCTTGGGCACGAAATTCCACCGCCTCCAGCCACTTGGCGCTCTTCCAGAAGTACTTGCGCGGCAACAGCGCTCGAAGGGGATAGCCATGCTCCTGGCTGATCGGCACCCCGTCGTGGCGGTAGGTGAGCAGCGCGTCCTCCGCCAGGGCCACCTCCAAAGGAACAGAGGTGCTGAATCCCCCGTAGCAGTGAAATTCGACGAAGGCTGCCTCCGGCAGCACCCCGGCCAACTCGGCTATGTGCCTGAGGGGCACTCCCTCAAAGTGATTGTCGAATCGGCTCCAGGTGGTGACGCAGTGGATGTCGCATACCACCTCCTTGGAGGGAAGGGCCAGCACCTCAGCCAGCGTCAGGGTGGTCTCCCGGGCGACCTCGCCGAAGATCCGCAGCCTCCATCGATCCAGCTCATAGGTCGGCACCCGACCGTAGTGAAGCACCGGCCACTTCTCGGTGAGCACCTGCCCTGGCGGCAGCCGCTCGGGGTTGGCCTCGACCCTGGGGTCGGTCGGTCGACGCAGCATTCTCACAGTTGAATCGTAAGCGAAGTCGCCTTACCCGGAAGTCGCTCGGCCGTCCGGCGGCGGTCAGACCTTGGAGAACTCTGGGACCCAGGCCCCGTTCGGTCGGCGCTCAAAGTCCTGAAACACCCCCGAGGCCTCCTGTTTCATGATCTCCCCAATTCGTCCGAAGATCAGCCGAAGCTCCTCCTCCGCCCCTGGGGCGGTCCGCATCTCGACCACATGCCTCAGGGTGCGCAGATTCATGGTCATGACGATGTCCGTGCTGAGGCCGATCGGGGCCAGCCGACGCAGCGCCGAGGTCGCTTCCTTCTTAATGTGGAAGGGCACTCCGTCGTCGTCGAGGTGAAGCGAATCGGCGGCGGACAGCTGAAATTCTTCTAGGCGCTCCACCAGTTCCAGCACCTGCTCGCGAAGTGGTTCGAGCACCGGTGGGACCCGGAACCCAACGTCCACCAACCGCACGTATCGCAGGCTCTCCTGGCTGTAGGCGGCCCCCGCTCGATGGCGAACGATCTCATGGGTCGCCACCCGGCTGACCTGGCGCAGCGCGAATGTGTAGTTGGAATGCTCCAGAACACTCCCGTGGGCGCTCTTCAGGATGTTGCGGAAATATTCTCGAGGATCCGTCCTGACCCTGGTGACGTTGGGATTCAGCCCCGGTTCCCAACTGCGGTAGCAGGTCCGCCCGGCGAACTCGACCAGCAGCTCCCCATCGCTCGTCAGGTCAGAGGTCGTCCGGCGCTCGAGCCATTCTCCCCCGCCTACCGTCTCAAGGTAGCCACGCATGGCTTCGATATCGACAGCTGGCCGCGCGATCAGGAAGATCTGCGGGACGGTCTCTCTAACCATCTTCAGCGGCCGTCCCGAGCAGGTGATATGGGCGAACGCCCAGCTGTCATCCGAGGGCCTCCAACATCTCTTCAATCGTGGCGCGTACACAGGTGAAGCTCGGCACATCCCGCAGGGTGTACGAGGAGGCCTCAGTGTCGCGCAGCGCCTGGACGCAGTCCAGGAAGTCGCTGGCACTGTCGGTTTCGAAGGCGACCACGAACTCCTGGTCGTCCAGACCGAACGAATAGGTCGTGTTGATCTTGACGCTGGGGTACTCGTGGCCCACCCGGATGTGCTCCTGCATCATCCGCTGCCGATCCTCTGCACCCAGCGCCCACCATGCGCGGGTCTTCACAAAGGGGTAGACGAACAGATATCTGCTCTTCCCCGGGGCCAGGACCAGGCGGTCGGTCGTGCCTCCCTGATTGGGGTGCTCGGTGTCCACATAGATGGAGCGCTTGGTCATAGCCGTGTAGCTGTGGCTGCCCAGCAGGTACCCCGCAAGCTCGGTGTGATTGAGCGCTGCAAAGAGCTCTTGCAGCTTCTCGAACTGCTCGCTCACTGCCCAGATCATGAGGTCGCTGTCACCTCTGGTTCCCACCAGGCTGTAGGTGCGCAGCAGAATCCTTCGGTTGTGCTCGGCCAGGACGGCCTCCAGCTGCTCCCGGTGCTGACGGCGGACCTCCGCGGGCAGACGCCGCCAGCTGGGGTCCACCCTGTAGAAGGCAAACCGCACCAGCTGCCGCGGCGCTGGCTTTGTGGCGTCTCGGACCCGGACCGGGCCGACAGCGGTCTGGATAGAAGTGGACTCCTGGGTCATCGTCTAGCTGGCTCGAACCAGGAGTGGTGGAGCCCCTCTGTGGAGATAGGGACAGTATGCCCGCAGCGACGGCATACCTGGACCGCTCCACCTCTTGTCACCACCCGGCCGTCCTCAAGCTCAACCAAACTAGATGCTCCATCCACACGGTTCCATATCGCCACCTGGGCTCCACAACCATCGCAGCTGTCCGGCGGTGGGTTATTCAGCAACAGTCGTCCCCGCAGCCCCGTTCCGGCAGAACTCGAGGGCAGCCCGGGTCATGACCTCCACGCCCACAGGAAGACACCCCTCATCGAGATCGAACTCCGGGTGATGATGCGGGGCGGTGATACCCGCCTGCTGATTTCCGCCGCCGAGGAGGAAGTAGCAACCCGGAACCGACTCCAAGAACAGCGCCATATCGTCCCCAACTGTGAGCGGCTCGGGCTCGACCAGATCCACCCCCGGGCTGGCCAGTACAGCCGAGCGCACCAGCTCCGCCATGGCGGGGTCGGAGATCACCGGAGGGCACCCCGCTCGACGTTCCATCGTCGCCGTCGCTCCAAAAGTCCCGGCTATTCCGCTGGCAACCTCTCCGACGCGGCGCAGCAGCCGGTCACGGTCCTCCCTGGTGAAGGCCCGCACCGTCCCCACCAGACTGACGGTTTCCGGGATCACATTGAATGCTTGACCCCCCTCGATCTTGCCGATGGTGACCACGGCCGACTGAAAGGGAGAGGTCTCCCGGGAGATGAGGGTCTGCAGAGCGAGCACGACCATGCTCGCAATCGGAACCGGGTCGAGCGCCTGATGAGGTAGGGCACCGTGGCCCCCCCGGCCCGTGATCAGAATCGCGAATTCATCCGCGGAAGCGAATATCGCCCCCGAGCGCACCCCCACAGTCCCGGCGGCGACTCCGCTCCATATGTGCAGTCCCAGAGCTCCCTCTATCTCCGGGCCATGAAGCACCCCCGCCTCGATCATCCGACCGGCACCCCCAGCGGTCTCCTCGGCCGGTTGGAAGGCCAGCCGCACCATTCCAGCCAGTTGGCCGCGCAGTTGGACCAGAAGCTCCGCAACCCCCAGTGCGACGGCGACGTGGGCATCGTGCCCGCAGGCGTGCATGACCCCGTCCACTAGCGACCGATAGGGCCGCTGTTCCCCACGCTCGAAAATCGGCAGGGCGTCGATGTCGGCGCGGAGCAGCAGCGGATGTCCGCCTCCCAGCGCGTCACCGATATCGGCGACGACCGAGCGGTCGTCCAGGAGAAGCCGGGGTTCCAGCCCGAGAGAGAGCAGGCGGTCGTAGATGTAGCGGGCGGTGCCGGTCTCCTGGCCCGACAGCTCGGGATGTTGATGCAGCTGGCGCCGATCTCGGACCAGGCTGCCGCTCAGCTGGGCGGCCCGGTCGTGAAGCTCTGTGAGGGTCATGAAGCGGGGCTCTTCACATCGCCAACCGCGTCTTTCGTTGGGCCCAAGCGCCTCCGCAGCACAGCTGGTAGCGCACTGTTGGCCACGACCCGCGTGGCGCCGGCACTGCGAGCCCGCTCCCGGATCCCGCCGATCAGCAGATGCGGGCCAAACCCGATGGCCTGCAGGTGGGATTGCGGGGCCATGAGCTCCGTCAGCCGGACCAGCTGGCGATCCAGGTCGCGGTTCAGGTCGACCAAGAGCAGGTCCAAGCCGGCTAGGTCTGCCTCGGTCCTGACCTCCCTGGTCGAGTGGCCCAGCTCTGCCGCAATGGCTCGGACCCTGGAGGCGGCCATGAGATCTCCCCCGACCAGGCCCACCACAGCCCTCTTCTGAGCAGATGGAACCGCCCTCTCGCCCCATTCCGCAGCCGACGCCTCCGCGCTGGGGATTGTCACCCCAACAGATTATCCGAACGAGCTTCGAAGGAAGGGCGTGTCAGCTCAGCTGACGGTGCCAGACAGCCCCTCTTCCAGAGGCCCCGGCCGATCCACCCTGCAGTAAGCCCCCACCATGGCGTCTCTGGTCGCGGCCAGGTGCCGCAGCAGCTTCGGCCAGCTCTGATTGGTGTCCGGATCTCGGGTCGTGACCACGCAGCGCGGACACTCCCGCTCGACCGCCAAGGCCGTCTTCCCGAAGTGTAGTTGGCGTCCCACCCACTCTGGTTCACATCGCCTCTCATCCGGGTTGACCCTGAGATACAGGTTGGCTCGGAACCGGCGGTGGTCAACCACCCGCCCCAGCTCTTGGCTCAGGTGCTCAACTGTGGAAAGGGCCACGACATGAATGGGAGAGTCATCGAAGGCACCGCCGTCGACGGCGGCAATCTTCAGCTGTCGATCGCACACCTCGGCCAGTCTCCGCACCACCTGAGGTTCGCTCCAGGGGCTCTGGGGCAGATTGGGGCCGGCGACCAGCACCTCCCCATGCAACAGAATCGCCCTAAAACTGAGCAGCGCTGGCAGCTGACGGGCGCTGACGGGATGGGTCGGACGCGTGCCCCTTGGGTCGAAGACCGCGATTCCCCTGTCTCGGGGCAGGCCGGCTCTGGTGAGGTCGACTCGACCGACGCGCTCCCCCGCCATCGACTTCACCGGGTACCGCCAAACCTCTGCGATCTCCACCGCACCTAGGTTAGTGGACAGGTCGTCCTGGAGAAGTGGCATAGAATCACCCCATGGCCGAGGCATTGCTGGTGACCCGAGATGCGCTCGAGGAAATTCGCGCCTGGAAAGAGCGCGACCAGCGTGCGGAGGCCGTCTTCAGGGTCGATGTCCGTCTCGGCGGCTGCCGGGGGTTCAAGCTGTTCTTCGACCTGGAGGATAGCTCCGAGCCGGACGACGTGGTGGTCGAGGCGGAGGGCGTTTGCGTGGTCATCCAAGAAGACGGCCTGCCCCTGGTCGCCGGTTCCATCCTTGACTTCGAGGACAGCTATCGCGGTCGAGGATTCCGACTGGCGAATCCCCGCGCTCGGAATGCCTGCGGGTGTGGCACGTCCTTCATGGCGGACTACCCAGGGCAGGGAGCAGACGCCATGGAGTCGGAGGCTGGCGAGGGGGTCATCGTCGCAGAGGCGAGCGCTTAGCGCTGGCGGTCGATAAGCCCCGCGTCAGTCGATTGCGTCGCCGGCTCACAACGAATCCGAAGATCCGCCCCAACCTTAGTCGCACCTGACTCCCCGCGGTGGGGGTGAGCAGCAAACCGGCAAGACACCCGACGAGAAGCCCGCGTCGGAAGCCTTTCTGGTACCTACGCAGGGGGCGAAGGATCTCCTCGTCGATCGCCACAAAGAACGCGCCGATCCGTTCTCCCGGAGTTCGCTCATCGGTCAACTGCCATCTCCGTTGACCGAGGTGCCGGTCGAGAAGAATGGACCGGATGGCGTCTCGGAGCGGGTGCGCCCGGTAAGCTCTGCGACCTTGAGCCCCGCACTCTTCCCCAGCGGCTCGACGGCCCGCCCGGCCGAGCCGGCAACCTGCCTGGCCACCGAGATCGCCGGCTGAGCGGCATTCCACCCGGATTGGGCCTTGGTGACCATCCCTCGAGTAGTGCGCCTGGTTTTAAGGTACTTAGCCTGGATGAGGGCCCGGGTCTCACGCCCCGGCCGCGGCGCCACCAAGACACCGACCACCACACCCGCAACCAAGCCATGACCGAATCCCTTCAGATATCCCATGGAGTTCCCCCAGAAGCCTTGACTAGTCCCGCTATCAAAGCACGCGGTCAGGAATTCCGACCTGTCTCAGATGCCGCGACGACATCGAGGACGCCGACCCGGTCAGTAGAGAACGGCTGCCATCCTTGCGCGCCCAGAAATGACCGCGGGGTGGTCTGGACCGAGCTCAGCGAACGCGAACAGGGTGATTCGGCGCAGAAGTTCGCGCCGCTCTCCGGAGGCTGCCCGCATGGCCTCGATCGCATGCTCCTGGGCGTCGACCAGATCGCCAGCGGCGAGTGCCACCAGCATGGCGGCCTCGTCAGGCGTATGGTCAAAGGACTGGCACAGCCCAGCCCAGGAGGCCAACCCGGCGCAGCGCCAATCCTGGGGAGCCTGTTGAGCCAGCTCTCGTGCCTCCCCATGACGGCCCTCAGCGATGAGCAGGATCGCCAGCGCTCTTCGGGCGGTCAGATGAGAGGGATCGGTGAGCAAGGCTTCCCGCAAAGAGCCTTCGTCACCGCGCTCGGTGAGCTGGTCTGCCACTGAAGGGAAAAGACCTCCCAAAAATGACCGCACCATCGACGCGGGCTGAGCCCCCACAAACTCTGCCTTCACGACTCCGTTGCTGAAGGCCTTCACCGCGGGAATTCCTCGGACGGCAAACCTCTGTGCCAGCTCCCCATTCGCGTCGACGTCCAGGGTGCGTAGCAAAACCGCGCCCGCCAAGGCATCGACCTCCGCCTCCAGCACCGGGCCAAGTTGACGACACGGCCCACACCAGCTGGCCCAGAAGTCGACCACGACTGGAAACTCGTAGGAGCGCTCGACCACCTCGGTCTCGAAGCTGGCTGCGTCCACCGCCATCCGCATGGCGGGCGCCGATGTGCTCATACGGGAATCAGGGGATTGGTCGCCGACGGTCATCCGTCTCGACCACTCCGGTGCCATGGGTGCAGACGCGGTCGGCCCACCCCAGATAGTTCTGGACTATCCGAACTGCGGAAGGGACCATCGACCGCCGCCGTGCCTCTGCCGTATCGGCATGGATCGACAGCGCGTCATGGACCGCAGAGACATGGCGAAGGAACTCATCATGTCCAATCCGGGCCTCCCCCAGAGGCGCCCACAGATCCTGAGGGAAACCCAGCGCGCGCATTGCGCGCTGGGCGTCTCTCACGTCAAATAGACAGGTCTTCCGACGTCCGTCATGCAGGAACCCACACTGCCAGGGATCGTACAGCGAATTACGAGCCGGCGGGAGGTCCGGATGGAGGCGACGAAAGGGACGCTGGACCGGCGGCTTGCCGACGGCCTGCGCAACCATCAGGCTGCGCGGACGCGCCCTGCCCGAGGCCCTCTGGTGCTGGGCTCGATCTCAAACTCAACCTGAGACCCGCGGGTGAGCTGCTCAAAAGCGCCACCCTCAACGCTGGAACGATGGAAGAAGTACTCCACTCCGTCCTCAGCGGCCAGAAAGCCAAAACCACGCTCGTTGACTGACTTGATTGTTCCGATCGGCATCTGCAATCTCCCGTGCCGCCATGCGGCCATCCTCGCGAGCCTTAGGCGATCGACCGGCTCGCGAGGGAAGCGACGGCGAACGGCCCCACACGAACGGCGTGAAGCACCTTGAACTCTACCACAACCTGGCGAGGGCGTCTCAAAGGAGCTTCCGGTGAGCCGTTTGCCTTCCCGGGGCCGTCTCCGGTCCGCCGGTAGACTCTTCCGAGGCGGTCGGAGCTGGGGCGGCTAGATCGGCTTCCCCATCGCCGCTCGGGCCGCCAGCCCGAAGGCGGCCAGGGCCAGGACAGAGGAGACCCCCTGGACCCATAGATGATCGGCACCTTGGGACCAAGAGAGCGCGACGGCGACCACAAAGAGGCCTGCGGCGGTCAGCGCCAAGTACAGTCGCGGCAGATGGAAGATCCAGCCCACGGTCGTAGGGTAACCCTGCGGCGGCTACTGGGGCCACGGTTCCGCTGGTGGCTGGCCGGCCTGGCGGTGGTGGCCACGAGCCTATTCGCTGTCACCTGGATCGTCACCCCAACGACCCGAGACCTCCTCGGCCGAGTGGCAGAGCTGGACACAGCCCACAACACCTCTCCGCTGTCCGCCAAAGAGGTCCCCCACTACCTGGTGGACGCGCTCGTAGCCATGGAGGACCAGACCTTTTTCACAGACCACGGGGTGAACCTGGAGGGGCTGGTGCGCGCTGCCGGCTTTGATCTCATACATCTCTGTAAATGCCAAGGCGGATCCACGATCACCGAGCAGCTGGCCGAGGACATCTACCTAAACGGTTCTGATCGATCCATCTGGGGCCGGTGGTGGGACATCGTTCTGGCTCTCAAAATTGAAGACCATCTGACCAAGACGCAGGTCTTGGACGCCTACCTATCCCAGGTGCGGCTTGGAGAGGGCACAGTTGGGATGTCCCAAGCTAGTGTCACCTACTTCCATCGCGCATTGAGCAAGGACACACTCGCTCAACTCGCGCTTCTGGCGGGACTGCCTCAGGGCCCGGCATTACTGGACCCTATCACCCACCCCCAAGCGGCTCGAGTGCGCCGCGAAGATGTCCTGGAACAGATGGCACTAGATGGCTACATCTCCGAGAGCCAAGCCCGCCTTGCTGAGCATCAACCACTGCTGTGACGCCCTGGCGCGACGGTCCCACGCGACACCGCTACTCAAAGTGATCCTTATCAGCAGGAGTTAAATCTCTTTCTCAACCGCCGGGCCTCGACTGTGGCGCTCGCGCCCACGGTTCTGCACAAACCGCCAAGCGTCGGTCACCATCTCCTCCAGCCCCGGACGGCGGGGCTCCCATCCCAATTCGGCCCTGATCCTTTGACTTGAGGCGACCAGGATGGCGGGGTCGCCGGGGCGACGATCGGCCTGCATGGTAGGGATGGGATGCCCAGTTACCCGGCGGGCGGTGTCCAGGACCTCCCGTACTGAAAAGCCGTTGCCATTTCCCAAGTTGTATACCCGATGTCTGCCGGCTCCGACCGCACCGTCGGGACCGGTGGCCTCAAGCGCCAGCAGATGCGCGGTCGCCAAGTCGTCCACGTGAATGTAGTCGCGAATGCAGGTGCCGTCAGGGGTCGAATAGTCATCTCCGAAGACCGCAAGCGCCTCCACCTCCCCTGCGGCGACTCGCAGGACATTGGGGATTAGATGGGTCTCAGGATCATGGCGCTCGCCGGCGCCCTCGATGGCACCGGCAACGTTGAAGTAGCGGAGACTTACAGCACTCAGACCATGGGCTAGGGAGTCATCTTCGATCATGAGGTCGACTGCCAGCTTGGACCTGCCGTAGGGGCTGGTGGGCCTGGGAACCGCGTCCTCTTCGATGGGCAGCGAGCCTGGCTCGCCATAGGTCGCAGCGGTGGACGAGAAGACCAGTCGACGAGTGCCGGCTCGGCGCATCGCATCTAGCAGTGCACGCGTCCCCTGGACGTTGGTAGACCAGTACAGCTCCGGGTGCAGCACCGATTCACCGACCAGAGATCTGGCCGCGAAGTGCATAACCACCCCCACCCCATCGTTCAGGGCCGTGGAGACGGCCCTGTCGTCTTGGACGCTGGCCCTGACGAACTCCGCTCCTGGGGCCACGGCATCGTGGTGGCCGGACGACAGGTCATCCAGCACGACCACCTCGTGCCCGGCGGCCAGCAGCCTGCTGGAGACAACGCTCCCAATGTAACCGGCTCCCCCGACCACCAGAACCTTCACTAAGGCCTCCCGTTGGCATTGATTGACGATGGCCCCGCCTAGCCGTAGCTCCCCGAGTATCAGCGATCCGCTGATGCCCGGGCGAGCGACCCGCCGTTCTGATCCCTGTCAGCAGCCAGGAGCGCCAATCGTCACTTTGGCATGCCTGTCAGACACCTCGGGCATCAACTACCGACAGGTTAGACTGTCCCGTGGCTCAGCCGAACGAGATCGGTTGCAACCCTGCTAGGTCCAAACCGGACGGCTCCGAGCCGAGGTAGCTCAGTTGGTAGAGCACGGGTCTGAAAAACCCGGTGTCGGCGGTTCGATCCCGCCCCTCGGCACCAGTTTTTGATCTCGTGTCCCTCAGCCCGGGCGA